>CAYOWB010000160.1:2273-8393 GCA_964407515.1 uncultured Bacteriovoracaceae bacterium | reverse complement strand
GTCGAGCTGGCCAACTATCGGCAGAGGTACGGCGAGCTGTTCCTGAAGCGCCGCACGGATCCGGCTGCGATGCGTGGGGAGAAGATCTTCATTCAGAATTGTGTCATTTGCCATGCGGGCCCGATCGGTCCCGCGATGAAGGATCTCTCCAGTGAGGCTTCCGTTCAGAAGATTCTGAAGACCGGGCATGCGGACATCAAGGGCGCCCCGAAGCTTTCGCGGAAGGAGTGGCTCTCGATCGCCAATTACCTGAATGCGTATCGGGTGGAGAATTTTGCCGCGAAGCAGCCCTGAACAAGTCTTGAATTCCGAACGGCTACAAGGGATAACGAAGATTCAGGAGAATCCTTTCGATGTCCACGTCTTCGCGTCCTGTTCGTGTTCGTTTCGCCCCTTCACCAACCGGTTTTCTGCATATCGGCGGCGTGAGAACCGCGCTCTTTAATTGGCTCTATGCCCGCCATCACGGCGGTCACTTCCTGCTGCGCATCGAGGACACCGACCTCGAGCGTTCGGAGGAGCGTTACACGCAGGACATCATGGCCTCCATGAAGTGGCTGGGCCTGAACTGGGACGAGGAGCCCATCTATCAGGCGAAGCGCCTCGACGTTTACATGAAGAAGGCCGAAGAGCTGATCGCGAAGGGCCACGCTTACCGTTGCTATTGTACGGAAGAAGAAGTGGAGAAGATGCGCGAGAAGGCGATGGCTGAGGGCAAAAAGCCCATGTACGACCGCCGCTGCCGCGAGTGCAATCATCCGGCGCGTACCGACAAGCCTTACGTCATTCGCGCCAAGATCCCGCTCGAGGGCGCGGTCCAGTTCCGTGACCTCATTCGCGGTGACATCACGACCTCGAATACTGAGATCGACGACTTCGTTCTGATCCGTTCCAACGGAGCCCCGACCTACAATCTGTCGGTCGTGGTGGACGACGTTCATTCGCGCATGACCCATATCGTGCGAGGGGATGACCACATCAACAACACGCCCAAGCAGATTCACCTGTACCGGTTCTTCGATTTTCCTCAGCCCGAGTTCGCTCATCTGCCGATGATTCTGGGCCCGGACAAAAAGAAGCTCTCAAAGCGCCACGGAGCCGTCTCGGCGAACGTGTATCGGGCCGAAGGCTATCTGCCCGAGGCGATGCTGAACTTCCTTGCGCGCCTGGGCTGGAGCCATGGGGACCAGGAGGTCTTCACGATCGACGAGATGGTGCAGTTTTTCTCCTTTGATCACGTCCAGAAGAGCTCGGCCGTGTTCAACAGCGAGAAGCTCCTATGGGTCAATGGCGAGCACATTCGTAAGTCGTCTCCTGACCGCTTGGCGGGAATCGTGATTGAGGACTTCTCGCATCACCTGACTCTCCCCGGAGCGTTGGAGCGGGCTCGCGCGCCGTTTGCCGCGAAGCTGGTGGCGCTCATTCAGCCCAAGGTGAAGCTCGTGAAGGAAATCGCGGAGCAGCTCGCGCCGCTTTGCGCGGCTGGCGCCGTCGAAGTGGACGATAGCGGTTTGAAGTGGCACAAGGACGCCAACCTCAAGGCCAGTACGAAGGCCGCCGTGAAGTACCTGGTGGAAGAATGGTCGAAGAAGATCGCGACCGCACCCCGGGTGGTTCGCGCGGGCGCGGATGGCGCTTGGGGCAATGTGCCGTCGCTGGGCGATGTCGGCATTCATCATCAGGAAGTGGACGCGTTCCTGCGTCAGGTGGGTGAGAAGTTCGGCGTGAAGCTGGGCGACCTCGCTCAGCCGATGCGTTTGACGGTCACCGGACGCATGGTCAGCGCGGGCCTCTTCGAATTGCTCGCGCTCATGCCGTGGGATGTGGTGGAGCCCCGTCTGCGGAAGATCGAGACGCTGTGAACTTGAGCATGGCGGAAGCCATGACGTTTTCGTTGCCCAGGTGATCTGAAGATTAAGCATGAATTGACAAGATTCATGCTTATCCGCGCATTCTTTCATAAGGCGCAGGGAGTTGATGAACCTGTCTATTTCACGGATTGCGAGTTCGGTGCGAACTGGCAGTGTCAGAAGGTGACTGTGTTCAGGTTTGTCCGGGACGCACTAGGCTCTGTGCACGAGATCCGCGAAGCGAACACGGACGGTCTTGCGATGAGTGTCCAGTACACAGCCTTTGGCGAGCCGACAGTCACGCGAGGGCCGGCCTGGACCGACGGTCTAGCGGTGGCCTTGCCTCATGCCTTTACGGGGCGAGAGTGGGACGAAGAAATCGGGCTCTACCATTACCGGGCTCGATATTATGATCCGGTGGTGGGGAGGTTTCTGTCGGAGGATCCGATCGGTTTTTTTTGGGGAGGCGAATTGGGCCGCATTCCTGACTATCGAACATGGGATGAGCGGCATCCAAGAGTCTACGATAGTGCGGTGGGTGCCTTGGCGTCCCTCGCTTTCCCGTCGCAGACGATTGGCCTTCAACTGAATAAGTACCTATACGTGAAAAATAGTCCCGCTTTCTATATTGACCCCAGTGGAGAGAATCCGATGTTGGCTCTTGTCGTTGCTTTAGTGGTGGCCTACATAGTTCTTGAGGGTCACATCGACCCCGCTATAGATGCCATCTGTAAGTAGTAGAGAGGAACATGCAGACCGACAGTGTGACAGCGCTTCGTTATCGAGCGTCGTTGTTTGAGCTTTTTATTGATGCTATTTTTGTATTATTTGCCCTTGGCTATTTGTCATTTTGTATCATATGTGCGCCGCCGTATTGGCTGTACTTTGGTTTTGGTATTGGCGCCGTGCTGTTATTCTTCGGCTTGAAGCTATACTCAGCTACTCGGCTCGAAGTGCGGTTGGAACAACGTGGAATAACGTTTATCCGCCCTATGGGGAGGCGTTGCTTCTATCGCTGGTACGAGTTGGTGGATGCGAAACGATCGAAGTTCCCCGCGGGATATCTTTGTCTTCGGTTTTCAGATGGAAATGTGTTCCGCATTCCATCTTTGCTTGAGCGCTTTAGAGGCCTGGGGGAATTCCTGACGGAAAGGGAGTTGCTGGCGCGTATGGCAGTGCCGATCATCCGTGTTTGGAGGAAGCGTGTTATCCGTTCGGGGCTTCTCTTGGCTATTTTCTATGCGGCATTCTCTCCTCGAATCGTGGCGAGCATGTTGGTGTCGGCTTCGTTTTTTGGGAAGCTCGGTCCTGCTCGCGTTATCTTGGTTTTGGGGTACGATCCCAATAGATGTAATACTCAAGGCGTATCGCCCCTGGTTGCAGCTGTGACAGGCGGGCACCGCGAGATCGTTGTTGTGCTTCGACGCTTTGGCGCGAGGCCGATACCTGACCAACGTGGAAGGGACCCGATTGCAATTGCTAGGGCCCAAGGCCGGATGGACCTTTCACGACTTCTTGATGGAGCGTGAAGTTCTTCCAAGAAAGATGGAACGGGCTGACGGGCCAACGTAGCGGCCCTTAGCTACAATATACCCATGATTCGAACGGTAACTTGGTATCCAGGGCGTATTCCCGGTCTGAGGCCTTCGCGAACGCCCTTGAGCAGTGGCCGGAGGCTCACATGCTAGAACAGGAAGGAAAGCGGGAACAAGAGCAACAGCAACGAAAGAAGGAGCAGGCGGAGCGTGATCTAAGGGATCTGATGGATACAATAGAAGGTCGCGGTCCGAACTCTTGTCCTATGAGCCTTTAGACTCGAGGTTGGCTAATATGTTGTGTCGTGTTTTCAGCGCTGTTTTGGTGTTGTCTTCCTATCTGTTCTTAGCTCTCGGTCTGCTGACCGGAGCCGTAATTTGCCTTGGGTTCATCGTTACCGTTGCGAACCACTATTCTGTTTTCTCGATTAAGGGGCACATGGGGGGATGGACTGCCTTGGCTGTTATCGGCCTTCGCGCAGCTCTTTACCTGCTATGGGCGATGATCTTCCGTTGTCTGGCCCGTATGAGTGCACAATCCGGTGATCTCGGGAATCGTCGGCCGCTGTCGACTGATGTTCTTCGCCGGCTTGGGGTTGCCTTTCTCTTGGTCGCCTGCGTCGAGCTATTTCAGATCGTTCTCAGTCCGGGGGTTCCGAGTCCGAGTCAGCGTGCGATGTCTTTGCAACATCTTGAAGACAGCGACACGTTGCATTGGTTGTTCTTTATGGCTTCCGAAACGCTTAAGATCGTTTCGGCCTATGAAGCAGCTCTTGGTCTACGCTTTGGAATAGTTGGCGCTCTCTTTGCCAGCGCGGGGTGTATGGCAATTCAGCGGTGTCTCAGAGGGGCCAAGGGTTTGACGGCAACTGGCGAACGCCCTGAATCAGACGACACGATTTGAAGTGGACGGAGGCTGGAACGTGCGTTGGGCTAAAGCAGGGTTACTGCGGCGCAGCCAGGATGGCGTAACGTCGCTGCATGGTTGAAAATGCACCTGCACTGTGTAGCGCGAGCGTCACGCAGCTATTTCGCGAGATCAAAGATATCTTTGAGCAGTACAAGCGTGTTCTTGCTTCTGATTTCCATATTTCATCCTTTATTCATCATTGTGACAAATTAGAAATTGGAGAATATTATGGGAGTGTGGAGCTCGTGCCTGAACCAAACGATTATGATCCCACTCCTTTTGCTTCAGCACTTCGCTATTGCGGGCGAGCGTCCCCTCGTTTCAGCGACCCCTGCGCCGAAACGTCCAGTTGATCCTTGGAAAAAAAACGAGTTGTCCTTAGCATCAGACGAGGAGAGGATTGTGTATCGGTGGATTGCAATGTACCGCCCGTGGTTGAAGGGATTGATAGTTCTTTCAATCGCTGCTTGTTCCATCTTGTCCATGCTTAGCGTTTTTGGGGTTTTGGTCTTGACGCTTGGATATGGACAGCGTGTTCCGACGCAGCAGTCTGTCTTGATCGGTGTCGTGCTTGGCGCCATTTACTGGGTCGCATGGCTGCTCTCATTCATATTCCTTTATAAGAACATTCGAATTGAAATTGGCCGGGTGGGATATCCAAGGATAACGATGCCGCGTACGATCTGCTGGCCTCTTGTCATTGTGTTCTTGGCAGATCTGGTGATGTCCATTTCGAGTTTGCTGGGGCTACCATGGGCCGAACCTACAACTTTTTCCGGTGATCCAGGACGAATTTCTCAATATGTCAGTGAAGTGAGTGGCCTCCTTCTTCCTAGGACAGTGGGAACAGGAACGCTTCTGTTAGCGGTCGCGCTCTACAGTATGAGGGGCATGGACCTACAACTCAAGTTTGAGCGCAACGGCAAGGAAGAACGGTAGATTGTTCAACGGTCAGGAAGAATCTATGACTATCGGACAGTTTGCTGCAGTTTGGCTATACGGGATCGCCTTTCCGACGACTATTGTGTTTGCTGCATGGCTGCTGCGAATGCGAATTAAGCAGGCGCGAAAAACGAACATCAAGTGGTGGACACTCAAGATAATTCCACTTGTGGAAGGTGACATAGGTCAACGGGTTCGCCGCTATAGCGCTATAATGCTGTTTGTTTCCGTGGTCTATCTCGTCTGTGTTCTAGCTTTAAGATTTCAGCGGATTGCAGGTGGATTGTACTAAACTTCCACGGCTTAAGAAACGGTGACTCAGTACGGCCGAGTGGGTGGCCATCGTTGGTTGATGCGGCATTTTGTCCGTGCCTTCCGGCGGTTGACTTGCAGGCGACTGTCAGACGGTGCGCCGTTACGGGTAGTTCGAACAGGAGGGGACCTAGTACGTTAATTCTGACTCCTTTCAGCAGCGACTTCCGTTAAGTCGTGATCCGGGAAGCTTACTTAATAGTCCCAGCGCCACATTTCAGGATTCTGACTTAAACGTTGCTGCGGCCCTGCGGCTGCTGGTCACGGTCGCCTCCGACGCTGCTTGCACCCGCCAAACTAATCGGCAACCGCCTCCACCCGATCCAGCCGAAATGGCGGGTTTGGGTGGGGTAGGTCTTGTGGATCGATCCATGCGATCGTGAATACCTCCGCCCACTTTTGTTTAGGCGGCTGTCCTTCACAGAATCGCAGGTGAGTCGTTTCTCCGTGCTGTTGTGTGACTTCACGGTGAAGCTCCCGGCGAGCCGCTTTTACACGAATGAGGTTCATATCCTGTTCAGAGAACGGTTGCTTTCCGGGAAGTGCTGAGAGTGTTAGGTCAACGCATTTA
>CAYOWB010000160.1:0-2263 GCA_964407515.1 uncultured Bacteriovoracaceae bacterium | reverse complement strand
GAGGAATACCCGTGTCGTCGCTGATACGCCGCAGTCTGAGCTCACTCTCCATCCCAGGAGATTGTAGGTGATGCCGGCGTTATTGGCCGATCTGCAATCGTACCGTGAAGGGAGTGGGGCTGGATGATGTCGCGGATGATCCCAGCCCAAGAGGGAGTCGTACGCCTCCGATTGAGTCACTGAAAAGAGCTTGGGGTGTCCGAGGTTGTCCGGAATGCTGGCGACTGACTGCCACTGCCAAATCAAGGCGCCGCTCAAGGCGAGCACGGATGTCCAGTTCTGCCTTAAGGCCGGAAACCTGATTGCAAGGATGGCGATCCCCCCTAGAATGCCGATCGATAGAGCTGGGAGAGCCTCAGCGAGGTAACGTGTGGTCATGGCGAAGATGCGCAGATAGAAGACGACGAAGATCACGAAGCTGACGGTGCTCCAGGTCAAGAAGATGCGAGCGGTTGGTGCGGCGGCCTTAGGGTGACGACACGAGTAAAGGGCGATTAGGCTGAATGTAAACGCACTCGCTCCGAGCCAGGTGAATAGCGGCGAGTAAAAGTGCCGGTAACGGGGAAATTCGCTCGCTTGTCCGGGAATGATTCCATTTGAATAGTAATCCGCGAGACGTTGTTCTGGATTGAAAAAGAGTGCGCCGAACAGCTCCCGAAGCGCGGAGAGGATGGGGGTGTGTCGATATGGATTATCAAAGAGTGCTTGAAAGACGTTTTCGGGCGAAGGGCTCAAGACGAGAGGCTGTCCGAAGTCAAAGGGATGCTCGAAGCGGTAGAGATTCATCCCGATGAGACCGAGTGCCAGGCTCGCGTAGACCGTGAGACTGGTAGCATGCGGTGGATCTCTTTCATCTTCTCCTCTGGCTGATTGAGGCGAACAGAGAGTCCGATCAGGACGGCGATCGTTCCATAGAAGATGCCGCCAGTGGGGCGAACCCACAGCGCGAAGCCGGAGCAGAGACATACGAAAACGAAGTCCTGGATGGCTTTCGTGCGGGCATGTCTGAGTGTCATTCCGAAGAGCAGGAAGCAAAGGACGATGCTGAAACAGGTCGCTCCGTCGTAAGTCGGGTTCATGACCCGGCAAATCCCGATTAACGTGGGAGATAGAAGGGTGATCGTGACACCGATTCCCGCGAAGCACCAAGGAAAGAGAGTCTCGTTCTTTCTCCGACCCATCCAGCTTTTTACCAACAGCGAGAGTTCGGAGAAGAGCAGTCCACCGGTGAGGAGATAGAATAATACGAACACGAGCTGATCGGGGAAGCCTCGTTGTCCGAAGAGTTTTGCCAACGCTTCAAAGGGTAACAGCAAGAGGGGAATCCCAAGGCCCCAGTTCTGGTGTAGTCCGTTGGCCCAGATCCAGTCTCGCCAATGAAGATGCGGGAAGGGCGACAACTGGATACTTCCGCGAAGAAGTGCCTCAGTCTGAATGCGGAAGGCGGTCTGATAGGTGTAGCCCTTGTGGATCGATCCGATGATGCCAGTCTCGAATATGAGAAGGACGAATAGCGACAGAATGGCTAGGACGATCGGGATGTATGTCGTAGCCGAAGTTCCGAACGTTCTCCGCTGTGGCGATTTCCGAGTTCGGATAGTCCGCGATGATCGCATACCACTATCCTGTCCGAGAAATAGTATCTGGAGAATATCAATTTTGAGGGTTCAGCGTCGATTTGACGTTCGGGGTCTGTCCCCCCTCAACCCCCGCCGCCGCGAACGCGGCTCAACAGGCGCGGAAGCCCCTTCTTCCGGAACAGCACGAGCAGGGGGATGAAGAGCACCCCGAGGATCACCCAGAGGAAGCCGCTGTAGCCACGGGTGTTGGTCAGCTTCTGCTTCACGATGTCCATGCCGTAGCCGTACTCCACCAGAATGATCTGGTCGGGCGCCCCCCGGCGCACAATCATCTCACCCACGAGGCCGTTGAAGCCCTTGATCAGTACGTCGGTTCCCGGTTGCAGATGTGGATAAACGTTTTGAATCGGCGCACCTGGCCGGATGACGTCCTTGGTCACGCACCACTCGCCCTGATCTTGGGCGAGTACGACGCAAACGTCGCTGAACCGGCCCTGCGTGAGGCTGCGCACTTCCTTGACGGTATCGCGCTTCACTTCCATCCGGAGCTGCTCGGGTGACTTGTGCACTTGGAGTAGCGAGACCCCGTATCCGATCATCGCCAGCGAGAACCAGCCCGCCAGGAAGTAGATGAAGACGTTGAGGACCAGACGCCGCGAGAACACCTGAGGGATGCGCTTAAG
>CAYOWB010000159.1:0-8454 GCA_964407515.1 uncultured Bacteriovoracaceae bacterium | reverse complement strand
CGGCATCATCAAGGCCGCCTGGTCCGTGTGAACCCGAGTTACGATCACAGCTTGGGCAACACCGTGCCGGAGCTGCTCACGATCGGCATCTCGGGCGAGGAGGTGTAAGCCATGGCTTCCACTCAAGACCGAAGCTATGCGGCCGTCATGGGCCGCAAGAACGAGATCATGAAGGCTTCGCTCGGACTCGATTACGACGAGTTCGTGCACAGCGCGATTTCGTTCGATTATGACCGGATGATGGAGAAGGCTTCCTTCCCGATCGAAGAGATGGTCCGCATCCAGCGCGAGACGAAGGTCGGCAACACGCCGGTCTTCGAGCTCAAGCGTCTCACCGCGGCCGTGCGCAAGCACTGCGAGCCGGGAAAAGGCGCGCGCATTTTCGTGAAGGATGAAGCGGCGAATGCCTCAGGTTCCTTCAAGGCCCGTCGTGCGAGCATCTCGATCTACGAGGCCGCGCGTCGTGGTTATAAAGGTGTCGTCGCAGCGACCTCCGGGAACTACGGCGCGGCCGTGGCGTCCCAGGCGGCGCAGCGCGGACTGAAGTGCATCATCGTTCAGGAAGTTTTCGATTCGCGCGGCATCGGTCAGCCCGAAATCGTGGAAAAGGGACGTGCCTGTGAAGCGTACGGCGCGGAAGTGATGAAGCTCAGCGTGGGCCCGGAGCTGTTTCATCAGCTCCTGCTCACGCTCGAAGACACCGGCTTCTTCAATGCCTCGCTCTACACGCCGTTCGGCATCGCCGGAATCGAAACGCTCGGTACTGAAGTCGCCGCGCAGATGCGCGAGGTGACGGGCCGTGACCCGGACGTCGTCATCGCGACTCATGCAGGCGGGGGAAATCTCACGGGGACGGCGCGCGGGCTGATCCGGGCGGGTTGCGAGAAGACTCGGGTGGTCGCGTGCTCGGTCGATCTGAGCGGGCTCCACATGGCTTCTGACCGCGACTTCAATCGCAAGAGCTTCACGACCGGACACACCGGCTTCGGTGTTCCGTTCGCGACGTGGCCGGATCGCGTGGATGTGCCGAGAAATGCGGCGCGCGCGCTCCGTTACATGGATGAGTACCAACTCGTCAGCCAGGGCGAAGTGTTCTATGTCACTGAGCTGCTTTCGAAGCTCGAAGGACTGGAGCGCGGACCGGCAGGGAATACGAGCCTGACGGCTGCGGTGGCGATAGCGCGGGAGCTGCCTGAAGACCAAACAGTCGTCGTGCAGGAAACCGAGTACACGGGCGCGGGCAAACATCATAATTCGCAGCTGTCGTTCGCGCGGCAGATGGGCGTCGAAGTCCGGCGCGGCAATCCGGTCGATGACAAGCCGGGCGTGCGCATCGTGATTCCGGAGTCGCTCGCGCAGGTGAAGGGCCGTCCGCAGTCGATGGAAGGTCTGCGCCAGAGTTATCTGAAGAGCGCTCTGAAGGCGTTGCCCGCGGCGAGCTGGGACGATTACGACCGTAAATTCATTGCAGCCGATATGCGCACCGACCGCGCATGGCTCGAAAAACATCTGAAGGGGGAGTGAGTATGGATAATCAACGGATTCAGGAATTCGAAGCGCGGAGAGCCAAGCTCCGCAAGATGAGTGACGAGGAGCTGAAGAAGCGCTTCTGGGAACTCTGTGAGAAGGCCGTCCAGCCGATGGTCGAACTCTCGAAGACGCATACGTCGCCGTCGATCGAGCGTTCGGTCCTCATGCGAATGGGCGTCGACACCTTTACGGCGATGGGCGTGGTGGCCAAGATCCATGAGACCGGTCTGCTCGGCAAGGGCGCCGGCCATGTTGTGCTGAAGGTTTCGCAGAAGCTCGGGATCGGCATTCCGGAAGCCGCGAAGAAGATCAACGAATCCCCGGAAGTCCTGAAGGGACTCTTCTAAGTCGAGGTGCACTATGAGCGAACAAAAAAAACTCGATCCGAACAAGAAGCTCGACGTTGAAGATATTCTCAAGAATTTGAAGGAATACCGCCCGCGCCGCAAAGGCTGGACCTGGCGTGAACGTCCTGCCGGAGGCGTGAAGATGGGCAAGTTCCACTTCAAAGACGCCTCGAAGCCGCTCAAGAACAGCGTGCCGCTTCCGGCCTCGAAGTACTTCGATTACATCGACCCGCAGCCGGGTCCGGTGATCACGACCGAAGTCGCCTCTGGACGTTTTGAGGACGATCTTCGCCGCATGCGCATGGCCGCCTGGCATGGTGCCGACCACATCATGGTCATTCGCACCACCGGTCAGAGTCACATCGACGGTGTTCTCGAAGGTACGCCCGAAGGAATTGGCGGCGTGCCGATCACTCGTAAGCAGCTGCGCGCCTCGCGTAAGGCTTGCGACCTGATTGAGGACGAGGTCGGTCGCCCGATCAACTTCCATAGCTACGTTTCGGGTGTTGCCGGTCCGGAAATGGCCGTCATGTACACCGAAGAAGGCGTGAACGGCGCGCACCAGGACCCGCAGTACAACGTCCTGTATCGCAACATCAACATGCACCGGAGCTTCATCGACGCTGGTGTCGCGAAGCACGTGATGGCGCATGGCCGGATCTTCCAGATCGACGGCGCTCACAATGCCAACGCGACGGCGAAGGAAGGCTGGTCGGTCATGCCCGAGCTGCTCGTTCAGCACGGGATCAACTGCGCGTTCTCGGTGGCCTGCGGAATGCCCAAGGATTTGATCGGTCTGTCGACCGTTCCGCCTTGTGCCCCTCCGGCCTCGAAGCTCTGGTACGATCTGCCCTACGCGGTCGCGCTCCGTGACATCTTCTCGGAGTTCAAGTTCCGCGCGCAGCAGAACACCCGCTACATCGAAGCGGACATCGAGGAAGCGACTCGTACGCACGTGATCGATACGCTCATCTCGGCGCTCACGCATGCCGATTTGCAGAGCACGATCACTCCCGATGAAGGCCGCAACGTTCCCTGGCACTACAACAACATCCGTGGCATCGAGACGGCGAAGCAGACGTTGATCGCGCTCGACGGGATCAAGCAGCTCATCAAGCTCGATCGCGACGGTCCGCTTGGAGAGATGGTCCGCGACCTCAAGGAGCGTTCGGTGGCGTTTCTTGAAGAGATGATCGAGACGGGCGGTTACTTCTCGGCGGTCGAGCGCGGGTTCTTCGTGGACTCGGCTCGTTATCCTGAGCGAAATGGCGATGGCATCGCTCGCAACAGCCAGGGTGGCGTCGGTTTCGGAACGATCGTCGAGCGCGACAAAGACTACCTGGCTCCGGTTTGCGCCCAATTCGGGCACAACGCGGTTCCCGCTGGGAAGAAGGCGTGCGACGCGATCGGCGGTTGTACCTTCTGTAAGCCCGAGAAGATCGCCTACATCGACGAGGTGGATCCGACCGATTCCGCCGATGCGCGTTTGGCCAAGACCAAGCCGTATCGCACGGGCGGCCTGATCAAGCCCGAGGTGGAGTGGGCCGGCGACGGAACGGTCCTTCTGCAGATGTTCTTACCCGAGGGAGAGGAAGTCTCTCGGGTGGCGGCCGAGGAGATCGCGAAGAAGCTCGGACTGGATTCGCCCGAGGTGATCAACACGCAAGTTATGCAGCCGGCCGAAGGAACCTTCCTGGAGATCAAGGGCAAGGTCACCTTCGACATCCAGAAGTCTTCGTTGAAGATTCCGGTGAAGGAGCCGCTGCTGCCCGAGGAAGAGATCCGCGCCGCGATCAAAAAGCTCGGCGTGAAGGTCGTCGCTGGCACGGTCGGCGAGGACGAACACTCGGTCGGTATGCGCGAGATCCTGGACATCAAGCACGGCGGTATCGAGAAGTACGGCGTCAAGTACACGTACCTCGGAACCTCGGTGCCGGTGGAGAAGCTGGTCGATGCGGCGGTCGAAACGGGCGCCCAGGCGATCCTGGTTTCCACGATCATCTCGCACAACGATATTCACCGCGCGAACATGCGGAAGATCGCGGATCTCTGTAAAGAGAAGGGGATTCGTGACAAAGTCATCCTGATCGGTGGCGGTACGCAGGTCAGCAATGACCTCGCTTTGTCCGCCGGCATGGACCGCGGCTTTGGTCGCGGCACGAAGGGGATTCACGTGGTGGATTCCATCGTGAAGATTCTGAAGAAGCGTGGAGCGGTGTGAAACTCGATGTCCTGACTCTTGAGGTCGGCAGCACGATCACGAAGGCTAACGGATTCGTCCGTAGGGCCGACGGGCGGCTGTTTCACCGGGCTCAGGGGTTTGCGCCGACGACGGTTTCCCAAGGCGATGTTTCAGTCGGCGTCGAGCAGGCCGTGGCGGCATTAGCGCCGCTTGCGGACTGTATCGGCGCCGATTGCCTTGGGCCCGTTGATGCGAGTTCAGCGCGCACTTTCATCAATAGCTCCGCGGCGGGCGGTCTCAAGATGACGGTCCACGGCTTGACCATGTCCATGACCGCGCGCGCGGCCAAGGAAGCGAGCCTCGGTGCGGGCGCGATCATCAAGCAGCTGACCGCCGGTGAAATCTATCCGGAGGCGTTGGAGGAGATCCGGGGAATTCGTCCGAATCTGATCTTACTAGCCGGAGGCGTGGACTTCGGCGAACGAGAGACGGTGATTTCGAATGCCCGGAAGCTCGTGGAGACGATCTCTCGCGAAAGGCTGTCGGCACCCTTGATTTACGCCGGCAATCGGGCGCTTCAGGGCGAGATCAAGCAGCTGGCCTCTGCTGCGGGCGTTGAACTTTGGCTTGCTGAGAATGTCTTCCCGGCAGTGGATCAGTTGAATGTCGGGCCTTTGCGACGGCTGATTCACGATGCGTTTTCCCGGCACATCATTCACGCGCCGGGGATGAGCAAGCTGTCGCGCTACACGCATGATCCCGTCATTCCGACCCCGGGGGCCGTCTTGATGGCCACGGAAGTGTTCGCCGAGACGGCGGGTGATACGGTCGTGGTCGATGTCGGCGGGGCGACCACTGATGTCCACTCCGTCACTGACGGAAGCGATGAGTTTTCTCCGAAGATGATTGAGCCCGAGCCTCGGTCCAAGCGCACGGTGGAGGGGAAAGCGCCGCTCTTGCCGTACTCGGTGTTGGCGTTCGACAATGACGGCCAGTGGGCGGCACGCAAAGCGGAACTTCGTGCGATTCCCGAGAGCTCGGTTCAGAGGGAGCTCACGCGATGGTTGTGCCAGACGGCAGTCGTGCAGGCGGTTCAGCGCCATGCAGGCACGGTGACCGATCTTTACACGCCGAGCGGGCGTAAGCAGATTGTGCGCGGCAAGGACCTGACGGCAGTTCGTTACGTGGTCGGAACGGGCGGAGCTTTGACGAAGATCGAAGGTGGTGAAGCGATCCTTCGCCGGGTGTGCCAGGGCGCGACGACCTCTTTGCTGCCGCCGCCGGAGGCCCGCATTCTGATCGATCGCAGGTATTTCTTTTCGTCCGTCGGGACGATTCTCGGAGCGTTGCGCGACGAGGCGAAGCATTTGATTACCGGCCTATTGAGTGAGGCATCGATATGATTACACCTCGTTTAGAGATCTATCCGGATCGGATCCGCTCGAATGCGGAGTCGGTGATCCGCTTGTGTCGTGAGCATGGCATACGGGTCGCTTGCGTAACCAAAGTCGCGTCGGCACACCCCGCGGTCACTCGGGCTTTCATGGATGCGGGTGCCGAATCGATCGGTGACTCTCGTATCGAGAACCTGCGGGCCGTCCGTGCCGCCGGATTTCAGGGTGAGTTGCTGCTGGTTCGTCTGCCTGCGCTGTCTCGTGCTGCTGAAGTCGTCGAGACTGCGGATGTGAGTCTCGTGAGTTCGGTGGAGACCATTCGCGCGCTCGGCTCGTCTGCAGTCGCCGCCGGTCGCAAGCATCGCGGGATCCTGATGGTGGATGTGGGCGACCTGCGCGAAGGCGTGTGGCCGGATCGCGTGCTTGAAGTGGCCCGTGCGGCGAAGGAAGTGCGTGGATTCGAGCTTGCGGGCCTCGGATGCAATCTCGCCTGTTTCGGTGGCGTGATTCCGACCGAGAAGAATACGGGACAGCTGGTTGAACTGCGCGATCAGTTGCGCCGGGAATTGAGTCTGCCTTTGGATGTTCTGTCGGGAGGAAACTCCAGTGGGCTGCCATTGTTGGCATCCGGGCGTCTGCCGACCGGGATCAATCATTTCCGCGTGGGCGAGGCGATCGTGTTAGGGCGTAACGTCATTGACCGTTCTCCGTGGCCGGGGACGCGGCAAGATACTTTTGTCGCCGTCGGTGAGGTGATCGAGCACGAGCGCAAGCCGTCGGTGCCGATCGGTGACCGCGGGCAAGATGCCTTTGGTGGCAGTGAAGAGTTTGTGGATCGCGGTTGCCGCATGCGCGCCATCCTGAATCTCGGTCGGCAGGACGCGGTGTTGACTGGGCTCGAGCCGGTCGATGCTGGTGTCGAAGTACTGGGGGGAAGCTCGGATCATTTGATCCTGGATGTGGATGCCTGTCGTACCGGTTTGCGGGTCGGAAGCGAAGTCCGGTTTTATCCCGGCTATGGAGCGTTGCTCGCGCTATCTACCTCGCAGTACGTCCATAAGGTCGTAATGCCCGGCTAAGGAGATTTGTCATGTTGTACCAGACCCACGCGGTCGTTCATCTCGATCATATTCAGAAGAACCTCGAGGGGATTCGCGCACGGATAGGCGAGGGGAAGAAGATCCTAGTCGCGGTGAAGGCCAATGCGTATGGCCATGGCGCGGTGGAGGTGTCTCGGCTGGCTGAACGGATCGGAATGGACTGGCTCGGTGTCGCGACCGTGCCTGAGGCGCTGGAGCTGCGTGAGGCTGGGATCAAGTTGCCGATCTTGAAGTTCTCTCCGGCGTTTCCGGAGGAGATGGAAGCGGCGGTCCGGAACGATATCGCTCTCGCCGTGATCGAACGCGAGAATATCCGATATCTGGAGGAAGTGGCGCGGAGAGTTTTGGGTAGTTCCTCGACGGCTGTCGGCGCGGCACGGGATGGTGCTGGCGGAGTGGCTGGTGGGGCCGCGAGTGGTGTTGGCGGAGGCGGAGTGACTGGCGGGGCCGGAGTGACTGGCGGGGCCGGAGTGACTGGCGGGGCCGGAGTGACTGGCGGGGCCGGAGTGGCTGGCGGGGCCGGAGTGGCTGGCGGCATGCCTGCGCGGCGTGCGCGAGTTCACCTGAAAGTCGATACTGGCATGGGCCGCATTGGCTGCACGCCTACCGAAGCGCCAGCGCTTGCGGAGTTTATTGAAAAGCAGTGTCCGCATCTGTTGCTCGAAGGCGTGATGACCCACTATCCCGTCAGTGACATGGCGGCGGAAGACGATTTCACCGAGGACCAGATTCAATGCTTCAAGAGAGTCGTGGTCGATGTGGAGCGTGCCATCGGCCGGAAGGTGGCGCTCAAGCATACCGCTAACTCCGGTGGAATCTTAGGGCACCCCGATAGCTGGTTCGATATGGTCCGTCCAGGGATCATGACTTACGGATTCTATCCGGATGCGACCACGCCGCAGACCATCCCGTTGTTACCAGGGCTGTCGTTCTACACTCGTGTATCGTTTGTGAAGCGGGTGGCTGGCGGTACTTCGATTAGCTATGGGCGTACGTTCGTGGCGCCTCATGACGGGTGGGTTGCGACCATTCCCGTTGGCTATGCTGACGGGTTCAATCGCTTGTTCTCGAATCGTGGGCGTGCGTTGGTGAGAGGGCAAAGCTTTCCGGTTGCCGGCCGCGTTTGCATGGATCAGTCGCTGCTCTGGCTCGGTGACAATGCCGCCGGTGTGTCTGTCGGCGATCGCGTGACTCTGATTGGCCGCGATGGCAGCGAAGAGATCAGTACTTACGAGTGGGCCGAGAAGCTCGGGACCATCACGTACGAGGTGACGTGCCAGATCAATTCCCGTGTGAAGCGGTATTGGCAGCCTTAGTGCTGTTTGAATCTCCGGCTGTTTCCTCGGACCGGCTTCTAAGGTGTTTGACTCGAAATCGCCAAAGGTTCGTCGCCTCTATCGGTTGCGATGTGTAGCTTCTCTGGTGAAGTGGAGATCGAACTTCGCCAGCGGAGGAAGGATGGAGATCGAACTTCGCCAGCGAAGTCGCGTTACACGTACATAAGAGAAAAATAAAAAAGGCGAAAATAGTTCTTGACGCGTTTTAAAAACAGGATAGCCCGAGCGCCTGTATGGTATAGGAAAAATCGCATAAGCCGCTCGTATTAGGCTTTATACGAACGAAACGCATTCCGATCTCATTTTTCTCATTTTCCAGGTTTTCGAGCCCTATAAGTCAATTGTGCGCGAAAAATGGCTCTCAGAAATCCCATGATACAGGGTCCTTATTACAAAGAAGTCAGGAGCCTTTTATGGAAGTATTGAAAAGCCTATCGAATGAGATCCTTCATGAGCGGACGGTGACGCTCGTCAAAGAAGAGCGGCGGATCACGTCTGAGATCTTAGAGCATCTATATGAAGTGGATCGCCGGAAGCTCTTCGCCGAGATGGGGTATCCGTCCC
>CAYOWB010000158.1:7389-8501 GCA_964407515.1 uncultured Bacteriovoracaceae bacterium | reverse complement strand
CGCCGCTCATCTTCGACGACAGCATGGTATACCTGAGCTATCTCGGAACGGCTCCGACGCGCTTCAAGGAATCGTTCCCGCTGTTCGAGATCGTGAAGGGCACCGGGATTCCCGAGGGTAAGCGCGGGTTCCTTTTCAGTGATTACATCTATGAGACGATGGTCAAGCACCGGGTGGCCCGTCGGCTGGATACCGTGCATAAGAAGATCACGAAGGAGCGCCAGAAGATCGCAAGCAGCAAGGAGCTGAAGGATCATATCGCCGCGAACGTGAATCAGGCGGCCGAGATCTACAATCAGCTCGACCCCGTGCGGTCGCGCGAGGTCGCGTCCAAACTCCGTCTAGTCCTCAAGTCCGAGAAGACCGGCATCGAGGATCTGGTGCGCGAGTTCCTGACGATGGACGACTCTAATTTCGCCGAACGTTACCGGTTCTTCTATGACCAGATCGCACCGCACATTGTCCTTTATAAGGTGAAGGTAGGGGATGTCTTCCCGGTGACCGCGTTCGCGAAGAGTGGCTATGCCTCTTCGGTCAATATGAAGGTTTACGGCACGTATCGGTTCAAGAGCTTCGAGAGCTCTCCGATTGCCGGCAGCTTCAGCATCATGGATTTGATCTCGTTCCGCGAGCTTTACGGGTTCATGACGGCGGAGAAGCGAGAGGAGTCCAAGAAGCTTGAAGCCGAAATGGGGCTGCGCGATGCCGGGCGCGAGGACGTCGAAGCGATGTTCTCCGGTGGACCGGCGCAGGTCGACAAGAAGGCGTCCGCTGAAGCTCCCGCGATTCCGAAGTCGTTCGGAGACTTCAGCAAACGACGGAGCGTTTTCGAGATGACCTATCCCCGGAGCGAGATGGAAGGTGGGGTGTTCCTCAATGCCGCCATTCTGCTCAAGGACCCCTCGAAGACGGCTGAGGTGATCCAGAAGATCCAAGACGTCGCCCGGCGCGAAAAGCTTCCGATCCAGGCGGTCGACTGGCGCGAGGCCTCGGGCGTGGTCGGACAGCTCACCTTCGTGGTGCGTGCCATCCTCTATGTCTGTGTCTTCGTGGTCTTCGTCGTGGCTGCGTTCGTCATCATGAATTCGATGCTCATGGCGACTCTCGAGCGC
>CAYOWB010000158.1:0-7375 GCA_964407515.1 uncultured Bacteriovoracaceae bacterium | reverse complement strand
TCGGAACGATGCGCGCGATCGGAGCGCAGCGCCGCTTCATTCTATCGATGTTCCTCAACGAGGCGGTGATTCTGAGCTTCGTTTTCGGCGCGATCGGCACCGTACTGGGGGTGGCGATCGTGCTGATTCTCGGGAAGGTGGGAATCCCCGCGGCCGGTGACGTGGCGACGTTCTTCTTTTCCGGCCCGAGGCTCTATCTGTCGGTGAATGGAGTCCATATCGCCGTGGTGCTGGTTGCCATGACGCTGATCTCCGTGCTCTCCACGCAGTATCCGGCTTGGAAGGCGATGCGGATTTCGCCACTGGAAGCGATGCAAAAGAAGGACTGAGGAGACGATATGCTGCGGTTTTTCGTGATAGCCGTGAGGAATCTCATCAAGAACCGGACACGCTCTCTCATTCTCGGAGGAGCGATCGCGGCCGTTACGACATTGCTTGTGGTGCTGCTCTCGCTCGTGGCGGGGATTCAGCAGACGATCCTCGGCGGAGCCACGGCGCTCATGACCGGGCACGTGAATGTCGCCGGCTTCTATAAGATCAGCCAGGGTTCCGCGGCGCCGATGGTGACTCATTACCGTCCGCTCGAGGAACTCACCCGAAAGACGGTGCCGGAGGCGAAGCTCATCGTCGACCGGATGAAGGCGTATGGAAAGATCATCTCCGATACGACCTCGATCTTCGTTCCGATGTGGGGCGTGGACGTGACCCGCGAGAAGGAAGTGATTGGACGGTTGCCTGCCGGCGAGGGCAATGTCATGGATCTGGCGGAACGCGGCCGGATCGCGATTTTTCAGAGCCACGCGAAGAAACTGAACGTGAAGGTGGGTGACACGGTCACGGTTTCCATGCCGACTTACCGGAATGTCTACAACACCAAGGATGTCCGCGTGGTCGCCATTCTCAAGGACATGGGAATGCTTTCGAGCTTCAACGTGTTCCTCCACCACATGGACGTGCGCGAGATCTACCAGATCTCCGAGAGTGCGACGGGGCAGATCATGGTGTTCCTCCAGTCTGCCAAGGACACAGCCACCGTCGAGGACCGGCTCAGGAAGGCGGTCGGCGTGGCGGGACACCGGCTGATGGAGAAGGAGTCCCAGGCTTACTTCATGAAGTTCGATCGTGTCTCGGGCGAGTCCTGGACTGGTCAGAAGATCGACATCACGACCTGGGAAGATGAGACCTCTTTCGCCAAGTGGGTAATTGATGTTTTCAGTGCGGTGACGTTCGTCATGACTGTCGTACTGATGGTCATCATTGTGCTGGGGCTGATGAACGCGCTTTGGATATCGATCCGCGAGCGAACTGGCGAGGTGGGGACGCTCCGTGCGATCGGCCTCCAACGACGCAAGGTGATGCTGATGTTCCTGATCGAATCCATGACTCTTTCGGCGGTCAGCACTTGCGCAGGTCTGGTGTTAGGGTCGGCGATCTGCGGTGTCATCAACCTGATCGATATTCAGATCACATCCGAGGCGTTTCAGATGTTTCTCATGGCGTCGAGCCTGCGCCTCGCGGTTCTGCCCGGCAATCTCCTGATGACTTTTGTCTTGATCACGTTCTTTCTGACGATCGGCTCGCTCTATCCGGCCTACAAGGCCAGCAAGATGAAACCCATTACCGCAATCAATCACATTGAATGAAGGGAAACGTTATGCAAGCTCTGCTTTTGGCCTTCTTGCTTTCGGCTCCGGCGTTTGCCGCCGACACCCCTGCTTTTACCGATCAGCAGGCCATGGAAGTCATCCGGGTGGTGGATGAACGGCAACGCAATACTGGAGACTACCAGTCGCTCTGTTACGTGAAGGAGACCGAGCGCAATAAGGAGCCGAAGGTCTACCAGGCACTGGTTTACCGTCGTGATACGGATGACAAGTTCATGATCCTCTTCACCAAGCCCAAGGAAGAAGCGGGGAAGGGATATCTCAAGATCGACAAGAATCTCTGGATGTTCGACCCGAACACCGGAAAATGGGAACGTCGCACGGAGCGTGAGCGGATCGCCGGAACTAACTCGCGCCGGTCGGACTTCGATGAGTCGCGGCTCGCGGAGGAGTACACGGTCACGGCCGAGGGAACCGGGACGCTGGGTAACTTCAAGGTGTTCAAGACGAAGCTCACGGTGAAGACCGGCGTGGATGTCGCGTATCCGATCCTGCGGTTGTGGGTGGATCAGGATACCAAGAACGTACTGAAGCGTGAGGAGTACTCACTTTCCGGCAAGCTCATGCGTACGGGTTACTTCCCGAAGTGGTTCAAGAAGTACAGTCCCTCCAAGAAAGGGGATGTGTGGATTCCGGAGGAAATGCGGTTCTTCGATGAGCTAGAGAGAGGCAACTCGACCATCGTGCTGATCAAGGAGACTACGTTGGATCCGCTTCCCGCGAACATCTTCACGAAGGCCTGGATCGAGTCCAAGAGTAAGTAAGAGATGAAGCCGATCAAACTGGAAATGCAGCTCCTGCTCATCTCGGTTCTTCTTATGGCACCGTTCGCGCGAGCTCAGGAAATCTCCTCGGGCGCGGCGGATGCTGACTTCGAACGCGGGTTCGGCGAGGCCCAAGGGATCACACAGGCTGAGAAGCTTCTGGCCGAGGACGACCGCTTCCGCATTGGCGGAACGATCTGGTCCGAGGCGTACTACTACAGCTTCGACAATCCGGCGCAAAGCGATCTTCTGCAGAACCCCAACAGTCTGTGGCTCTATGGCGAGGCGCGGATGCGGAACGACATCCGGGGGTTCGCCAAAGGCCGGTTGATCTTCGATTCGACCGCTGACGGGAGCCGTTTTCCGTCTCCGATCACCGGTCAGCCCTCCCGTCCGTACACCTCCATCCTTGAGGAGTTGAAGCTTCAGTTCAGCGCCTCGAAGCGGGTGTTCTTCACGGTTGGGAAGCAGAAGATCAAATGGGGAAGTGGCCGGTTCTGGAATCCGACGGACTTCATCAATACGGCACGCCGCGACCCGCTTCGTCCGATCGATGATCGCGCGGGTGTGACGTTGGTGAAGGCGCACCTGCCGGTGAAAAGCGCCAACTTCTATCTCATCGAGCAGCTCGACGGCTCGGACCGTTTGGAGAACCTGGGGCACGCCGCGCGAGCCGAGTTCGCGCTCGCGTCCTCGGAGTTCGCGCTTTCGGCGCTGGCGAAGAAGAGCCGGAATCCGGTTTTCGGAATCGATGGTTCCTCGGCGCTGTGGGACTTCGATGTGAACCTCGAGTTGGCTTACTCAAAGGACGCGACCCGTTGGACGGGTGGCATCAGTTACGAGGCGAAGTACTCGGACGTCGATACCGTGGCTGTCGGGATTGAGTATTTCCGGAATGGCGGTGGAGCCACGGATATTTCCCAGTACATGCCCATCTTTCTCTCGGGCCGGTACGTTCCGTTCTATCTGAGTCGCGATTACGGCGCCTTCTTTGTTTCCTTGCCGAAGCCGGGCGGCTGGAATGACGTGACGTTCAGCTGGTACAACTTGTTCAATCTGACGGATCGGAGCGCAATCAGTCGTTTGGATTCGTGGATCACGCTCATGCAGGACCTTCAGTTCAACGCGGCCGTCGCGGGGCACTTCGGCAGTCCGAGCGGCGAGTTCAAAACGGGCGGACAGCGGGTGGACTTGACTCTAGGCCTCAAAATCGACTTCTGACCGGTCAGAAGCTTGCACCTTCCTTTTTCCGACTAGCCATTAAGCGACCAGTCAGAAAAGGAGCGCAAGCGATGAAAGCCATCGTCTTTCACGGAGTCGGTGATATCCGGCTCGATGATGTCCCGGAACCTAAAGTTCAAGCCCCCACGGACGCGATCGTCCGGATCACGGCGAGCGCCATTTGCGGCACCGACCTGCACATGATCCGAGGCACGATGCCGGGAATGAAGCCCGGCACCATTCTCGGACATGAAGGCGTGGGCATCGTCGAGGAGGTCGGCCCGGATGTTCGCAACTTCAAGCCGGGCGACCGTGTCGTGATTCCTTCATCGATCTCGTGCGGCTACTGCTCCTATTGTCGTGCCGGGTATCAGTCCCAGTGCGACAATGCGAACCCGAACGGAAAGCTGGCCGGAACGGCATTCTATGGTGGTCCGGAATCCAGTGGCGCATTCCACGGGCTTCAGGCGGAAAAGGCGCGCGTGCCGTTCGCTAACGCGGGCTTGGTCAAGCTTCCGGATGAGATCACGGACGACCAAGCCATCATGCTCTCCGATATCTTTCCGACCGGCTACATGGGCGCGGAGCTTGCCGAGATCAAGCCCGGAGATACGGTCGCTATCTACGGTTGCGGTCCTGTCGGCCAGTTCGCGATCGCGAGCGCCAAGCATCTGGGCGCCGACCGGATCTTCGCGGTGGATACGGTTCCTTCCCGGCTAGTGGCGGCGCGTGCCCAGGGCGCGGAGGTCATTGACTTCAACGCCGAGGATCCCGTCGAAGCGATCCGTCGGTTGACAGGCGGTATTGGCGTCGACCGCGTGATCGACGCTGTGGGAGTGGATGCCTCTCATGCACATTCGGGGCCCGCGTCCGAACAGGCGGAGAGGAAAGAGAAGCAGTTTCAACAGGAGCTGAAATACGTGGCTCCGGGAGCGCATCCGAGCGACGGGAACTGGCATCCGGGCGACGCGCCATCGCAGGCGCTCCGTTGGGAGGTTGACTGTCTCGCTAAGGCAGGAACACTGAGCATCATCGGCGTTTATCCCGAGACGCTGATGGTTTTTCCGATCGGCGTGGCCATGAACAAGAACCTGACGATCAAAATGGGGAACTGCAATCACCGTAAGTACATCCCCCTGCTGATTGAGCTGATCCGTACGGGGGCGATCGATCCTTCGCGCGTGATCACGCAGCATGAGTCCTTCGAGGGTTCGCTGGATGCGTACCGATCGTTCGATACGCGCAAGGCCGGCTGGATCAAGGTGAAGCTCGAACCCAAGAGAAAGGCGGCGTGAGGGGGGACGTGGACGGCCGGAGTGATTTCAATCGTCTTCGATGTCGAAGCGAAGGAGAAGCAATATGAGACCGAATATCAACGTGTATACGAAAACGGGCTGTGGATTCTCAGCGGCGCTGACAGCCTTCCTGAATACCTTCGGTGTTCCGCACACCGTCGTGAACATCGCCTATGACAAGAATGCGCAGGAGCGGCTCGATGCCAGCAAGCTCGATCGGGACCACACGCCTTTCATCGATTACGGTGACGGCAAGCTTTACCAGCGGCCCAACCTTGAAGAGGTGCATGAGTTCCTGGAGCGGCTGGAATACATCTCCGCGTCCAAGGCCGCTTGAGCGGTGTGTCTGCAAATAATGCGAAAGCGGGTTGCGCCAGAGAGTCGCAACCCGCCTTCTTCGTAAGGTATGGCGCTGAACTCGATCAGCTGCTGGTGCCGGTGGAATAGCTCGTGCCGCCGTTCCCTGTTTCGCCCATGACTCCAGCGGCGCCACCCATTCCGGGCGTGGACATCATGGAGGGATTCTCCGTGGCTCCGGGGGTTGGCCCCGCCATGCCGCCAGCACCGCCCGTGTTGGCGTTACGATTCATGTCGCAAGCCGCGAGTCCGGCGAGGAGTGCCAGCAGCGCGATTCCACCCATCCAATATTTCACGATCTTCTTCATATTGAGCTCCAATAGGAATGAAGGATTATTTTTTACCGATGCTCAGATCGGTGCAAGCTATGCGCCCGTGACGGGAGACCTTGCGTTGACGGGAGGTGCGTTGCCGCAGCGCACCTGAATCATGCTGCGCACCACTTCTATTGAGGTATTGGCCCTTATTGTCATGGTCGGCTGTTTTAGATAGAAACTCGGTCACTGGGGGCTCGGGGCATGCTTTTCAATTCCATTCTTTTCGTGACGGTCCTGGCGGCGGTGCCTTCCTGGGCGAGTGAAATCGAATTCCGCGGGCATGTCTCGCGCGTGGAAGTACGCCACCTCGGGAATGACCTTCGTGGCTATCAGCTGCGCACGACACAGCCGCTTCGCGATCAGTACCCTCCGAATCAGCAGCTTTGGGTGGAGGAGCGCGCCGGACAGATGACTCTGCGCTCGGGCAGTCCGATGTTCGACGGGCTCTTCGCTCTCGCGATGCAGGAGACACGGGAGAACAGCGTGTCGCGGATTTCGGACGGATCTTTTGTCACGCGCGATTGTGAGTGCTTCGAGACGGGGCGCATTTGGAAGTACGTATGGACGCGGGATACCGCATACTCCGTCGATCTGGCGCTGGCTCAGGTGGATCCGCGCCGCGCGATGAACTCGCTTCTTTTTAAAGTCTCGCGCCGTCCCGATGGCCGACATGAGATCGTCCAGGATACCGGTTCTGGTGGAAGTTGGCCGGTGAGTACGGATCGTGTGGTTTGGGGGCTGGCGGCCTGGGAGCTGCTCAAATATCTGGAGGGAGAAGAGCGGACGCGCTTCCGTGATATCGCCTTTGATGCGCTGACGCAGACCATCGAAAGTGACCGACGTGCGGCCTTCGATCCGCGGGACGGTCTGTATCGCGGCGAACAGTCTTTCTTGGACTGGCGCGAGCAAACGTATCCTTCCTGGACCGCCAACAACACGGTTCACATCGCGATGTCGAAGACGCTTTCGACGAACGTTCTTCATTTCAAGGCGCTAAGGGTGGCTGCCGCGCTCGCGCGAGAGAAGGGGCTCGAGAGCCGGTCCCGGTCTTACGACGACATGGCCTCTGCGCTCGCGCAGTCGATTCGTCGCGCGTTCTGGCTGGAAGACTCCGGGCTCTTCAGCAGCATGAAGGTGACCGAACTCGACCCGGCTCCGCTCCGAAAATTCGAACTTCTCGGGGAATCGTTGGCTGTCATTCACGGAATCGCGGATGCGGAGCAAGCGAAGCGAGTGGTGGAGTCTTATCCCGTTGTCGAAGCGGGGCCTCCTGTGATCTGGCCTCAGCAGCCGTTCGTGCCCATCTACCACAATCGTTCCATCTGGCCGTTCGTCACCGCCTATGGGGTTCGAGCCGCACGTCACGCCGCTCATCCGGAATTCATGCACCACGGGATTCTTTCGCTCGTGAGGGGAGCCGCCCTGCATCTGTCGAACATGGAAAATTTCGAATTCCTGACGCTGTCCTCCTGGGTTGATGACGGACCCTACAGTGGTCCGAAGGTGGACTCGCATCGCCAGCTCTGGTCGGTGGCGGGCTACTTATCGATGGTTCTCGACGGAGTGTTCGGCCGGGAGGCGACACAGGAGGGAATCCGCTTCGTTCCGAGGGTCCCTGCGCCCACCCGTGCAGCTTTTCTTCCCGGGCGCGAAGTGGTCCTCGCCGATGTTCCGTATCGTGGACGTTTGATTCGGTTGCGGTTGGTCTTCGAAGACGCTTCGGCCACCTCTTCCGGTTTCTTCGACGCCGTGTCGGC
>CAYOWB010000157.1:0-8542 GCA_964407515.1 uncultured Bacteriovoracaceae bacterium | reverse complement strand
GAGAAAGCAGCGCGGGTCGCTCGCGGAACCGGGAACGTTCGAGAAGCCGGCAAATGCCGACGAATTTGGCGAGTCCCAGTTGAAGCTCCAGAGACCGGTCGAACGGGTCGCTGAAGTAACTCGAAGCTTTCTTGAAGAAGAAGATCGTCAGGATGATCGAGAAAACGAAGTACGGGGGCGCGGCCAGAAAGAAGAAAGGAACGAACAGGACGACAGTCAGGAGCTGAAGCGCGCCGAGCACGAGTACCCAGCGGCCGGCGCCTTCGCGGACAATGGGCTCTTGAGCGAGCGCTCGCACGGCGTGTCCGTCCACGAGCGCGTCCCGATCCTTCAGACGCGCGTGGAGCAAGAACCGGCGGCGGAATACGCGGAGCGCTTCCAGTTCCCGGCCTATCGCCTGCCGTTTGAGGATCACGGCGTCAGCGATGCCGTTGCTTTCGAAGCGGTCCAGCAGACGTGCGTAGCCGTCGGTTGAGACGCAAGTAAACGCCAGTCGAACGAGAGAGCGCTCGCGCAGCAAGTCCAGATCGTCGAAGTACCGTGGAAACGGTGCGGCGTCAGCGGGCTGAGCCGGAAGGCGAGGCAGCCGGTCCCAGTCCAGTCGGGCGCGGGCCTGTTCTTCGCATAGCAGCGAAACGTATTCCCGGTAACGGGCAAGGGACGCCCTGAGTCGGCGGTGCCAGATCACGACTAAGGCGAAAGCCGCGAACGAGCTCATGGCGACGAGGGCGGAAAGCCAGACGGAGAGAAAAGAAATCGCCGCGGTCGTTACCGTGAAGCCGGCGAGAAAGATCCAGGTGCGGATCGTCACGCCCCGCACGACGCGGTCGTCCAAATACTTTGATCGTGATTCGAATCTGGAGATGGCGTCCCGTCCGGGGTACATGCAGACTGAGCTTAGCACTGAGCTCGGCAAGGAGGAACTCGAATGGCGATGCGGAAGAAGGTGGCGTTGGTTACAGGCGCGAACCGGGGGATCGGATTCGAAGCGGCGCGGCAGTTAGCGCGATCGGGCTTTGAAGTCATTCTGACGAGTCGTGACGTCCGGAAAGGCGAGGCGGCGGCAGCGCGTCTCCGCGATGAGAAGCTCGATGTCGTTTTTCATCCCCTCGATGTCACCTCTGAAGAAAGCGTCCGAACGGCCGTTGCGTTCACTCGTGAGCGGTTCGGGAGACTGGACGTGCTCGTGAATAATGCCGGAGTTCTGCTCGATTCGGGATGGGACGACGGGGATCCGGCGAAGATCTCGGCGTTCAACGCCCGCCTTGATACGCTCCGGAATACGCTGGAGGTGAATACTTTGGGAGCGTTCCGCATGATTCAGGAGTGCGTGCCGCTCATGGTGAAGAACGGGTACGGGCGGGTCATCAACGTTTCGAGCGGGATGGGACAGCTCAGTGAGATGAGCAGCGGTTATCCCGGATATCGAATTTCCAAGGCGGCACTCAACGCCGTGACGCGGATCTTCGCCTCCGAGCTGCGCGGCTCCAATATTCTGGTGAACTCCGTGTCGCCCGGATGGGTGCGGACCGATATGGGCGGAGAAGAGGCGGACCGGTCTCCGGAAGAAGGCGTGCGCGGGATCTTGCATCTTGCGCAGCTTCCCGATGGCGGGCCCACAGGGAAGTTCTTTCGCGATCAGGACGTCCTGGACTGGTGAGCCTTGGCGTTCTGTCGTTGCTGCGCGATCAACGCTTTATAAATCTGCGCGGAAGGACGCGGCGTGCGCTCGTAGGTTTCGTAATCCACCGCAAAGAGGCCGAAGCGCGGGCCGAAGCCCTTGATCCACTCGAAATTATCCAGGAGTGACCAGTGGTAATAGCCGCGGATATCGATCCCCGAGGCGCGGGCCTCCAGTAGCTCGCGGATGTGGTCGCGAAGGAAGGCCGGCCGCAACCGGTCTTCGCGGTCCGCGATGCCGTTCTCGGTGACGTAGAGAGGAAGCCCGTAACGAGCCGCGAAGCGCAGCATCTTTCCGAAGCCGGCCGGGTGAACCGCCCAGTCGAGATCTGAGACTCGTTCTCCGCGTCGCGCGAACGACATCCCGATCGGCACGTCCGCGGAGTGCCCTTCGCCGACGTCCTTGGGACGCCACTTCACGTAGCACTTCGTGTAGTAGTTCACGCCGATGAAGTCCGTCGTGCGCCGGCCCACGGCCTCTTGAAGGACTGGCTGGCGTGGAATCACCGGAAACACGCCGAACCGTTCCGGCTTTCCGGTGACGGCATCGAGAAAAGCCTGATTGTAGAAACGATGGAACCGCGAAGCGAGGTAGCGCTCGATGGGATGCCAGGTGCGGTCAGGGAGGAAATCGAGCAGGTTGTGAACGATTCCGACTTCCAGGGGGCGATCCTTCCAGGTGCCGATACGTCCGGGGATTTGGGAATGGAGGACGTCATAGGCCCGGACATGGGATTCGAGAAGATTGCGTGCCGCGGCGGAGGCGAGGTGCGGGGCGAATCGCGCTGGAGGCATGAACTTGCCGATATAGGCGCCGCCTACCAGGACCATTGGCTCATTGATAGTGCACCAGAGCGGGACGCGCGGACCGAGGGTCTCGGCGACCTTCTTGACGAAGGCGGTAAATCGTTTCACTGTCCGTTCGTTCGCGAAGCCGCCTTCTTCGGCGACCCACTGAGGAAGCGTGAAGTGATGCAAAGTCAGCATGGGAAGCAGCTTGAGTCGCTCGCACTCGACGAGCAGTTCGCTATACCACTCGATGGCCTCCCGGTTCCACTTTCCTTCCTCCGGCTCGATGCGGGACCATTCCACGGAAAAACGGTAGCTGTCGAGTCCGAGGTCCTTGGCGAGGGCCAGATCTTCCCGAAAGCGTCGGCGGTGATCTGTTGCGGCGCCAGAGCGGACGCCGCCTTCGATGTGGCCCTGTTGCTCCCAGGCCCACCAGTCGTTTCGGTCGTTTTCACCTTCGATTTGGTGCGCGCTCGTGGCCGCTCCCCATAAGAGCTCACTCATCGGCAAGAAGGCCTCCTGGCAAAATCCTGAGTCGTCGTCCCTGCCAACATACTGTATCGCCCAGGGCTGTATGGAGCCAGAGCGGAAAGGCGAGGAGTTCGCGCGCGAGCCACGCGACCAGGGCGCGGAGCCCTGCTTGGCGATCGAGGTAGCGCATCACGATCAGATCGCAGAAGGCGCAGATGGCGACGTGTGCGCCGAAGAACGGTACCGGCTCCGTTCCGAAGAGGCGTTGACAGGCGAAGGCGCCCATCAGCCCCGCTAAGATGACGCCGATCAGTCCCTCTCCCAAGAAGGGAAGCGGCGCCTGGGCCTTACGGATTCTTCCCCAGCGAACATGACGGGACCAGAACTGCTTCAAGCTGTACCGCCCGATGTGCTGTTCGACCGGCATCTCCAGAACGCGTACTTCAAGCCCGAGCCAGCGCACGGCCTCTCCCGACATGTAGTCTTCGGCGATGTAGCGGGCTAGCACCGGCGGCCCGCCGAAACGGCGTGCGACTGACTTCCGGAAGAACATCGACTTTCCCACGACCGCAGGGCGTCCAGCGGCCGCGGTAAGAATCATCCAACGCGCGTAGAAGCCGTTCAGGTATGCGGCTTCCAGGTATCCGCCCGGTCCCAGGGGTCTTGATCCTGCCACGACGGCAGTAACCATTCCGACCTTCGGGTGTGCGTGTCGGGCCAGGCGGGAGAGGTAATCGCGAGGCGCGCGAATCGTGCTGTCGCTCACGACGACCCAGTCATGTCTCGCCTCCCGGTAGGCGCGGGCCAGGTTGTTGATCTTAGGATTGCTGCCCACCGGCTCCGCGCCGACCAGAAGTCTGGCGGGTGCCTCTGGATGGAGCTGAAGAAGTTCCTGGACTAACGCACATGCCGGATCATCGGGCTCAGCGACGCAAAAGAGGACCTCGTGTTCGCCCGCATACGAAAGCCGAAGGAAGGACACTAGGTTTTCGCGAAGCCCGTCTTCGACGCCTTTGAGCGGCTTCAGGACAGAGATGCCTACGGGGTCACTGAGTTTGGATCCGGCTGTCGCTTCAAGTCTTGCCAACCGGAAGTGACTAAGTGCCAGCCACGCGCCCGAGATCACCAACAGCGCTGAGGCCGCCCAGCAAAGGAACGCGATCACGGTAAGCAAAGTCATTCAGGCAAGCCTCCTCGTAGAAGCGAAACTCGACGTTCTGGTCGCGAACCGCCTCGAGGATCGCTTCGGGGTGCCGTTCCGTGTGGAGGACGGTCTTCCATGACGTCATGTGATGATAAGAGTGAAAATCGCTGTTGGCGATCTTCGGAAGCCGGGCATGCATCACGTCGTTGAAAAGGATGGGGCCGCTGGCCACCTCCCACGCGTCGAATTCCTTCGCCAGCTCGTCCCGGCGGCTCCAGAGATGATAGGTCTGTTTCTCGAAACGTCCCGTGAAGACCGGGTGCGCGGCGATCGCCAGAGCGCCCTGCGCGCGGATCGCCCGGGCCAGGTCCAGAGGGTCCCCGTCCGCGCTCATGAATTCGCTCACCCCCAGTGCGAGGATGTGTGAAGAGCGGCTGTTCAGAACGGAATTCTTGGAAAGTTCGTATCCGGGGATGACCCGCATCCGATACTGCTCCCAGGCACGTTCCGCTTCGGATTTGATGATTTCCAGATAGATAGGGAAGTTCGCCTCTGTGACGAAGTTCGCCGCGAAGTGCGACACTTTTCCTGTGAGGGTTTCGCGTTCCCCGACATGGTCGGTGATCGCGATCGCGCCGAAACCGCGCGACCCGAAGTAATCGACCAATTCGGGAATGCTGAGCTTTCCGTCACTGAACGTCGAATGCACATGGAAGTCGGCGAGAATCATGTGCTCAGTATGAAGCGGGCCGGTGGCAGGAGCCCGTCAAGGTTTGATCAAGATTCCTCAGTCCGGAGCGGGGCGTACAGGGCGTTCAGCGCAAGGTCAGTGCGAGCGCGTATTCGCGGGCGGCGTCGGCCGGATCGCGTCGTGTTAGAAGCAGCTCGAGCGCGATGGCGGCATGTTCGTCGAAGGTGTTCGGGTTTTCTGCGAGGAGGTCCCGCAGTAATCGGGGCGCCTCGCCGCGCGCTTCAGGATCGAGTCTGAGAAGCAGTGAGCAAAACTCGTCCACCAGAGTCACGATTCGCGCCATCGCGAAGATCTGGTGTGCGGCACGTCCCGTCGGGAAGCCCGTGCCACGGCCGTTCTCATGGTGTTGCTGCACGATCGTGACCACCTCGCCGGGCAGGTTCGGGACCTTCTTCAGCAGTTCGGCGCCGAGGACGGGATGCTGACGGTAGGTGTGAAGCTGATCTTCATTCATCTCGGAGGGTGGCAGACTCTGAAGATGAATCGGAAGGAGGTTCATTCCGATATCGCGGAGCAGGGCGCCCATCACCAGGGTATGGGCATGACGTTCATTGGTCCAACCCAAGACGCGAGTGAGGAGCCCGCAGAGAATCGCGCAGGTGACCGATTGGCTGTAAAGAGGCGGCGACTGCTGCTGGATCGTTTCCAGTACGGAAAGTGCCGAAGAATGTGTCGCCACATATCGGACGGCGGACTCGAGCGCGTCCACCGCGGGGGCGATGCTGTTCTCGCTCACTCCCATGACCCGGATGTTCTCGACCGCCACATCACAGGCGTGCCGGATCAAGCGCGCACGGAGCTGTTCGTCCATTTCCGCGAGAGCCGCTGCTGCCGTGGCGGCGTCCCGCGTTCTGGTCATGTAGGCCGTGAAGTCCCCGCGGGTCAGCCAGAGTTCCCCAAGTCCCCGTGCTTTGCACTGCTCAATCACGTCGAGGTCGATGTTCTCGCCCTGATGCGCGAACTTCCGGAATCCGCCGTTCTTCATGCGGACGTATATGGAGTGAGGGATGTTCTTCCCATAGATGAAGTCCTCGATCAGGACTCGCGCGAAGTCCGCCTCGTTCCGCCGGAGTGCCGGTTCCGGCTGCAGAATGGAGTTCACGGCGCCCAAGAGCTCTGCCGCGTTGATGGGTCTCGGTACGAACGCTTCGCAGCCGAAGTCAGCCGCGCGTCTGCATTCCCGGAGGAGTTGAAACTCGGTCAGTAGAATGATCCTCAAGTCCGGAGCTTGGGACAGAAGGTAGCGGAGGGTGGGATTGCCCTCTCCGGAAATCTCCCGGACGTCAGCGATCAACAATCGATATTGACCGGTGATCGCGAGCTGGGTGAGGTGCTGCGTGTCCGTCGCCGCATCGGTGATGAGGGAGGCAGTCGCCAGAGCCTTCTGAATGAAAGAGGCCTCTGTCGGATCAGGGACGAAAATCAGGATACGTTCAGGTGTCGTCATGGTGCTGACTATTTCCTGATTGTCGCCCGCCTTGGCGTTTCCAGCTACTGGAAAGGTGATTCCTCAGTGCAGATTGCACGGACTATTGGTGAACGCCTTCTTTCTGCATTTCATATTTCAAAGTGAGGGCCTCTTCTCGGATCCTGACGTTTCTTTGACAGTGAAACCGATTGACAGTTTCTTAACTGCGACGATATAGCGGTCGCCGTCTTAGTAAATGCTGAATATCGCGAGAATGCGGAGAAGAGTTGACCATGAAAGACCGGATCTACCGAATTGAGGGTGACCTGACCGATCTGCTCTCGCGTGAGAAGGTGGCCCGCAAGAGCGCTGAGGAGGCAACCCGGCAGCGTGATCATATGCTGAGCGTCGTCTCTCATGACCTCAAGAACCCTCTCACCACTATCGGCATGAATGCCGATCTCATCGTTCGGCTCATGGATGTTTCGGGAGGTGGTGACCTGGCGGTTCGCGCGGCCAGAAGTATCCGCTCTGCCGTGGACAGGATGAACCGTCTCGTCTGTGACCTTCTTGATGTCGCGCAACTCGATCACGGTGGGCTCAGGATCGAGCGGAACTGCGAGGACTGGGAGTGTATCCGGCAGGAGATCGTTGATATGGTGTTGCCTCTTGCGCAGGAGAAGTCTCAGACGGTCAGCTTTCCGGCGCTGGATGGAAAGCTTTGTCTCATCTGTGATCGCCAGCGGCTGGTCCAGGTGTTCATGAACGTGATTGGGAATGCGATCAAGTTCAGTCCGGTCGGGAGCGAGATCTGCGTGTTCACGGAAGTACGCGAAGAGGACGTTCGCTTCGTCGTCGAAGACGAGGGGCCGGGAATTCAACGCGAGAACGTGCCGCACGTGTTCGACCGGTTCTGGCAGGCTAAGAGGGGAAGTTACGACGGGATCGGTCTGGGACTTGCGATCGCACGCGAGATCGTCCGCAATCACGGCGGCGAGATTTGGGTGGAAAGCGAGCCCGGCCGGGGAACGCGCTTCATCTTCACGTTGCCCGGCCGGATCTCGAATCAGGATACTGGCTTAGTCCTCAATCAGGCGCACTGTTAGGCCGGAGCGCAGCTTCGGCTCGAACCAGGTCGACTTTGGAGGCATGATCTTGCCGGCATCAGCCACGGCGAGCAGCTGTTCGATGCGGACAGGCGCGAGGCAAAATGCGATCGCGCAGCCTTCTTTGACTCGTTTCTCGAGTTCCGCGCTGCCGCGAATCCCGCCCACGAAATCAATCCGCTTATCCGTGCGGGGATCCTGAATGCCGAGGATCGGCGCCAGCAGATTGTTTTGCAGGATCGAAACATCGAGTGACTCGATCGGGTCGTTCGGATTGAAAGTTCCCTTCTTGGGCGTCAGGTAGTGCCACCGGCCTTGGAGATACATGCCGAACTCGCCCGAGTGACGGGGTTCGGGCTTCGGTGCTTCCGTGATCTCGAACTTCTCACGCACTTTGGCGAGGAATTGCTCCGGCGTGTTGCCGTGCAGATCGTTCACCACGCGGTGATAGCCCATGATCTTCAGCTGGTTGTGGGGGAATAGTACGGCCATGAACCATTCATATGGCTCGTTGCCCGTGTGTGTCTTGCTCTTCGCTCTGTGCGCCTGCGCGTTACGGACCGCGGCCGCTGTTCTGTGGTGGCCGTCGGCGACGTACAGCGCCTGGATCTGGGTGAAGAGCTGTTGAAGTCTGTTCTGCGTGTTTTTGTCCGAGATCACCCAGACCGCGTGGCCGATGCCGTCGGGAGCGGTGAAGTCGTAGGCTGGCTTCTGCTTGCGTGTCTCGTTGATGATCGCATCGATCTGCGCGTTCGCGTGGTAGGTGAGGAATACCGGCTCCGCATGCGCGTTCTGCGTAGCGACGTGCTTCGTGCGGTCGTCCTCCTTGTCCTTGCGGGTGTACTCGTGAATCTTGATCTTGCCTTCGTCGTCTTCTTTCGCGGGAACGTTGCACACGATGCCCGCCTGGACGTGGTCGCCCATCTTCTGTTGATAGACGTAGAGGGCTGGCTCACTCTCGCGTGTCAGAGTGCCGTTCCTGATGAAGTTCTGAAGATTCTCGGCGCCCTTCTGATAAACCTTCTCGTCATAGATGTTGAAGCCCTTCGGGAAATCGATTTCCGGGCGTCCCACGTGAAGGAATGAGTGCGGGTTGCCTTCTGCCAGCTGGCGCGCTTCCTCGGTGTTGATCACGTCGTACGGAACGCTGGCGATCTTCGCCGCCAGTTCCGGCTTGGGTGGGTTTGGACGGT
>CAYOWB010000156.1:8302-8590 GCA_964407515.1 uncultured Bacteriovoracaceae bacterium | reverse complement strand
GTCTCACTGGACTTAGCCGAGCCGAGCTGCATCTCCAGCTGAGGCTGCGTGCCAGGCATTGCACCGGACGTAATCAGAGCCGAAGGGTCCTTGGGATACACATGAGCGGCAGCACCCTTCTCCGCAGTCAGATCCGCCACGGGCTTGACCTGCAGGAAGTCGGTGCGGCCGAGGTATTCCATACCGAGCACTCGGAAGATATAATCGACGATCGACGTCGCCATCTTGATGTTCGGGTGACCATCCACCATACCGGACGGCTCGAAGCGGGTGAACGTGAACTTATCC
>CAYOWB010000156.1:7534-8280 GCA_964407515.1 uncultured Bacteriovoracaceae bacterium | reverse complement strand
ACTGGAGGCCAAGGCTCACGGAAATCGCGAAGCAGTTCATCATCGACCGGTAGGCGGCGCCTTCCTTGTGCATATCGATGAACACCTCACCGAGCGTTCCGTCTTCGAACTCACCCGTACGGATGTAGACTTTGTGGCCCGCCACGCCGGCTTCCTGAGTGAAGCCCATGCGCTTGTTCGGGAGCTTGCGGCGCACCGGCGCGAACGTCATCTGCGCACCGGCCGGAGCTGCAGCCATCGCACGCGCCTTGGCTTCCACATCAGCCAGCTTCTTCTCCGTCTCTTCACACCGGGTGCACTTGCCACCAGCGGCCGACGCATCCGTTCCGGACTTGGTCGACAGCGGCTGCGAGAGCTTGCAACCATCGCGGTACAGAGCTACGGCCTTCAGGCCAAGCTTCCAACCCTGATAGTAGATGTCCTGAATCTCCTCGACCGTCGTCTCGTTCGGGAGATTGACCGTCTTGGAAATCGCGCCCGAGAGGAACGGCTGAACCGCCGCCATCATCCGGACATGGCCCATCGGAGCGATAAAGCGCTGTCCCTTGTTGCCGCACTTGTTGGCGCAATCAAACACCGGCAGATGCTCATCCCGAAGATGCGGCGCACCTTCGACCGTCATCGTGCCACAGATCACTTCATTCGCTTCGGCGATCTGCTTCTCCGACAACCCGGCCCAGCGCAGGAAGTTGAACGTCGGTTTGGCGAGCTCTTCCGCCGAAACGCCGATGCGCTTCAGCACGTCT
>CAYOWB010000156.1:5766-7524 GCA_964407515.1 uncultured Bacteriovoracaceae bacterium | reverse complement strand
CACTCGAGAGTTCAAACACGCCACGCAACGTCTTCTCGATCTTCGACACTTCGTCGGCCGTCAGCCCCTTCGACATCAGGAACTCACGGTTGACGTGCGGCGTTCCGCTGAAGGTCAGTTTGCCGAGCACGTAGTCGAGGATGTCGCGAATCTGCTGATCGCCATAGCCGAGGTTCTTCAAAGCGCCCGGAACCGACTGGTTCACGATCTTGAAGTAACCGCCGCCCGCGAGCTTCTTGAACTTCACAAGAGCGAAGTCCGGCTCGACGCCCGTGGTGTCGCAATCCATCAGCAGACCGATCGTACCCGTGGGAGCCAGAACGGTGACCTGAGAGTTGCGGTAGCCCTGCTTTTCGCCCAGTTCCACCGCGCGATCCCAGTCTTCGCGAGCAGCGGCAACCAGTTCGGCAGGAGCTGACGCCGGGTCGATCTTGTAAGCAGCATCACGATGCTTGCTCATCACGCGCAGCATGGAGCTCGCGTTCGGCTCGTACTTCGCGAAGGGACCCATGATCCCGGCTTCTTCGGCGCTGACGGCATAGGCATGGCCCGTCATGATCGACGTCAAAGCAGCGGCCCAAGCACGCCCCTGCTCGCTGTCGTACGGGATACCCTTGAGCATGAGCAACGTGCCCAGGTTGGCGTAACCGAGGCCGAGCGGGCGATAGTCGTGCGAATTCTGCGCGATCTGCTGCGTCGGATAGCTCGAATGATCGACCAGGATCTCCTGGGCGACGATGAACACGCGGCAAGCCTTGCGGTACGCTTCGATGTCGAACGAACCATCTTCGCGCAGGAACTTCACCAGGTTCAAGGACGACAGATTGCAAGCGGTGTCGTTCAGGAACATGAATTCCGAACACGGATTCGACGCGTGAATGCGATCCGTATTCAGGCAGGTGTGCCAGTCGTTAATGGTCGTATCGTATTGAAGGCCCGGATCGGCGCAAGCCCAAGCGGCCTCGGCGATCATCTTCCAAAGCGTACGCGCTTCGTAAGTATTGACCACTTCGCCCGTCGTACGCGCGCGAGTCTCCCACTTCCGGCCCTCATCCACCGCGCGCATGAAGTCATCGCTGACGCGCACGGAGTTATTGGCGTTCTGACCCGAAACCGTCTTGTAGGCTTCACCATTGAAGTCCGAGGAGTAGCCGGCCGCGATCAAAGCCGCGACCTTCTTCTCTTCACGGGACTTCCAGGTAATGAAGGTCTCGATTTCGGGGTGATCGATATCCAGGCAGACCATCTTGGCCGCGCGGCGAGTCGTACCGCCCGACTTCGTGGCGCCCGCGCCCTTATCGAACACTTCGAGGAAGCTCATGAGGCCGGAGGAATAACCGCCGCCCGAGAGCTTTTCCTGATGACCGCGGATCTTCGAGAAGTTCGTCCCGGTGCCCGAGCCGTACTTAAACAGGCGCGCTTCATTTTTCAGAAGCTGGAACATCGACATGAGGTCATCGTCCACCGACTGAATGAAGCAAGCGGAACACTGAGGCTGTGCGTAGGCGTTCTTCGTCTCACGAATGCGCATGGCCACCGGATCCCAGGCGAAGTTCCCGCCCGAGCCTTCGATGCCGTAGGCTTCGTATAGGCCGAGGTTGAACCACACGGGCGAATTGAACGCTCCCATCTGGTGAACCAGGAGGTAGGACAGCTCGTCCTCGAACACGGCGCCGGTTTCGGCGTCGAAGTACCCCATGCGCTCGCCGGCGCAGCGGATGGCATGCGCGATGCGATGCACGACCTGGCGGATCGAGG
>CAYOWB010000156.1:5450-5751 GCA_964407515.1 uncultured Bacteriovoracaceae bacterium | reverse complement strand
TACGGAAATACTTGGAGACAAGAATGTCGACCGCGAGCTGGCTCCAGCTTTCCGGCACTTCAACATCCTGCATCTTGAAGACGGCCTTGCCGTCGGTGTCCTTAATGGCCGAGGAAGCACGAACGTACTTCACCTGATCCATCGGGTTAACGCCCTCTTGCGTGAAATAACGATCGATCGTGACGTGCTTACCGCCCGCGCGCTTCCCAGCAGCGCGAGACGCGACGGATTCCGTCTTCAGCGAACGCGAGCCTTCGCTCGACGCTTTGACTTTCGACTTGCGCTTGCTTCCGATCGCCGG
>CAYOWB010000156.1:2547-5432 GCA_964407515.1 uncultured Bacteriovoracaceae bacterium | reverse complement strand
GGCAACTCACCCGAGGTCTCTTGAATCTTGTTCTGTTCCATGAATTCAGCTCTCCGAACTGTTTTTCTTAAATCGAACTCTGCACCACGTACTACCCACTTCATTCGGATGGCCTCTGCTGCCATCCTTTGACCATCGCAGAACAATCGTCCTGATGTTCTCTAAGCCTGCACTCCTTTAGCGGCGCTGTCAAAACCCGCACCACTATAGATTGTGGTACCCCCAGGTGGACACCCCAATACATAGAGTTCAGTTCTGCGTTAAGCTCCCCACGTCCGAAGGCTTTTTCCAAAATATACGTCGTCCGAATTTCTGGATTGGTCAGTCTTTTCGCGGCGCAGAAATTAATTCGGCTTGACCGAAATGAGAATTTCGGTGTCGAACACCTGTCCCAGGAAAACGCAGCAAAAAGAAAAAGCCCCCCAAAAATCCCGGAAAACAGCGCAGTTCTCTCACGAGGTCTTCGTAAAAGCCCCATCTGTAGCGGGAAGCCAGTTCAGTAACACAGGCTGAAGCCGCCTGTCATGATGAAAGCCTTTTTCGGGCCGAAGAGGCCCCCAGACTACTCCCCTATAATGAGGCGCCACACAGCGTCGCAACGACACCCCAGAAGAATCTTTGTCTGACTAGCGAGATGACGAAGCGCACCTAACGCGCTGCCTCTACCAAACTCAGCGTTTGCCGTCACCAAAGAGGAACCGGATATCGAGCTTGACGCCCTTGGCATCGACTGGCCCCACAGGGAACTCGAAGATCGGGATACTCTTGAGCAGGTTGAAGTAGCTCACGAAGATGCCCCAGCCGCCCGATCCGCGCGTGGTCTCCACCATGTCGAAACCGGTGCCTACCGTGTAGCCGTACTTTAAGGCCGTCTGGTTCGCGGAGTTCGTCGCGGCATTCCCACCAGAAGTATACAACGCGTAGATACCTAAAACCGGGCCGGCCTCGATGTACGGAACCACTCGTTTCTTTGAGAAGTTAACCCGAAGGGCTGTGATATAGCTTCCACTCACGCCGTTGTAGTTCGTGGACTGCCCCGCGAGGTTTCTCCCCAAGAGGAGCAGACCGAGGTCGAAGCGATGGGACCAGTTGAAGATCGACGAGAAGATGATCGCTGAGTGGTAGGACGTCTGAAAGCCGAAGGTCGGCGTGAGCGAGGCACTAGGGGATCCGGAATAGAAAGCCGGACCGAAGCTCACCCCAGTCTCCATCTTCTCGGCCCAAGCCGATGGAAGAGCCATCAGCCCGCCCATCAGCAACGCCCAGATGCCCCATCCATAACGTCGTAGCTTCATCGTAAGTCTTATCGGAATCGGGATACAGAACTGAACCCCCGGCCCCCGCTGCGGCGTCGAGAAAGCGCCCTGCAAAGCTTCGTAAGGACAGCGGCTGGAGAAACCGCCTGGAGAAACCAATAGAAAACGCCGATCAGAAGGTGTGGAACCGCGCCTCAACCTCCGCGCCTGCGCTCTCCCCCTACTCGCCTTGGCCTCCCTGGCCCTCGCAGCGACAAGCGGCCTTGCCGATACGCGCCAGCTCTTCGGGAACCTCGACGGCACCCCCGTTCAGCTGGAGACCTACAGCCACGAGGTCAAGAACGCGAAGCCTGGCGACGTCTTCCGATTTTCAGACGGCAAGGAGATCAAGATCGGCCGCCTGATCGGTAGCGGCGGTACCGCGCGCATCTACGAAATCGCCGATGAGCCGGGGCGGGTCTTACGCATCCCGAAGGACTACGGCTACTTCGACTTCAACCCCGCCGGACCGGCCTATAGCCGCCACTACACGGACTTCATCGACTACACGATCGAGGGCGTCGAACCGATGAAGAGGGCCGGCGTCCCGATGATTGAGGTCTTCGAACACAGTCCCAAGGAGTATGTCATCGTGGAACGACTGCCAGCGCAAGCCGTCCGCTTGGACCAGTTCATCGAACGTCGCTGGAAGAACAACACTCCGGAAGTCGAACAGCAGATGATCCAAGACCTGCTCGAGTTCGCGCGCAAGACGGCCCTTCTGAGAAGCATCGGCGACTTCAAGGCCGAGCAGATCGCCTACGTTCCAGGACGCGGATGGGTGGTCTTCGATTGGACGAACGGCGTATCGACGCTGGACCTCTCCCGCAACCCGGAGCGCGCTCTCGCCTCACGGAATATCTGGGACGACGTGCTGCCCCACTACCTGGCAGTGACGCGCTCAAAGCCGGGAGCCACCGAGCCACGCGGCTGGAAGCCGAAGCTCGCCCTCTTCAAGGAGCGCCCTCAGGACTGGTTCGCCCCGATCGCCAATCAGATCGAATACGCCGTCTGGACGAAGCGACGAGAGGCTCTGCCAGGCACCGGCTTTTCAGCCTCGCCCCCTTGCTTGGCGCCCAGGCTGAAGGAGGAACTGAGCCCGGTCACGCCGCTCTTTCAACGCGTTTTCCGTCGTCCCGGTCCTTCAGATCCAGCACATCCCGCCCTACCGGCGCAATCGCGCCCCAGTCGCCGACGCAGTTAGAAGCGAGCAGCCAGGTCGTCCGCGATCTGGCGCGAGGCCGTACCATCGCCGAACGGATTCCGGATATGCGAGATTCGCTCATACTCCGCGCGATCCGTCAGCAGGCGGGTTGCGATCGATTCGATCGGCTCGACGTCCGTACCGGCCAGTTGCGCGGTCCCGGCCTCCACAGCCTCAGGGCGCTCAGACTTCTCACGCAGAACCATGACCGGCTTCCCGAGCGCCGGGGCTTCTTCCTGAATCCCGCCCGAGTCCGTCATGATGATCGTCGAAAGCCGCATCACGTGCACGAACGCGTGGTAATCGAGCGGCTGAATGAGATGAACGTTTTCAAGGCCCGTGAAGAAGCGATGTGCGTTCGCCAGCACTTCGGGGTTCGGATGCAC
>CAYOWB010000156.1:0-2526 GCA_964407515.1 uncultured Bacteriovoracaceae bacterium | reverse complement strand
ACAGGAACGTGTGATCCCCGAACCGCTCCGCCAGGTTCCGAATCGCCTGGAAGATGTTCCGCTGTTTTTCCCCAAAGCTTTCACGACGATGGCAGGTAATCAGCACGTTCTTGGCGCCCGCCTTCAGATACGCGGCCGGCACACCTTTGGCAACCAGGTCACACTGCTTCTCCACCGTCAGCAGAAGCGCATCGATGACCGTATTACCGGTGACCAGAATGTTCTTCTCATTATACCGCTCGCGAAGCAGATTCTCCTTCGCGCGCTGGGTGGGCGCGTAGTGCACGTCCGAGAGATAATCGCCGAAGTACCGGTTCATCTCCTCAGGGTACGGCGACCAGCGGTCGAACGTACGAAGGCCCGCTTCCACGTGCCCCACCGGAACACGATGATAAAAAGCGCCAAGCGCCACGGCAAAAGTCGTCGTCGTATCCCCGTGCACCAGCACGATGTCCGGACGCTCCTGCTTGAAAATCGTATCCACTCCAGAGAGCGCGCGTGAGGTGATCTGGGCCAGACTCTGTCCGGGCGTCATCAGATCCAGGTCATGTTCAGGGCGAATTCCGAAAAGGCCAAGGACCGAATCGAGCATCTCTCGGTGCTGGGCGGTGACCAACACGGAAGTATCGAACGTTTCCGCCCGTTTCTTCAATTCCAGGCAGAGCGGGGCCATTTTAATCGCTTCCGGACGAGTACCGAAAGCCACCATCACTTTAATCTTCTTTTTCACTGGAACAAATCCTCTCGCCGTTGCGCGCACAAAAACCCACAAACCAACCGCGGCGAGCGTTATCGCACGGCGGAGCGAAAGGCAATGAAGGATCGCACCTCAGCAGTCACGATAGGTGTGACTGTTCTCGAATTCAGTCGGTGTCTCGAATGATTCGTCGGTCAGGACGGTCAGGCCTATTGCCAATAGCAACACGGCCCCACTGAAGAAAAACGATGCCCCCCAAGAAAACATCTTGTTTCCCCCTCCCTGTCAGTATTTCGCCGCCTTTTCCTGAAAACAAGCGCTTCATTGCAGTTTGCACTAAATTTTTAGTCTACTGACGCACAGCAAACAGCTTGTTTTCCTGGGGTATCCGTGACAGACCTGGTCTCCGCCCGGGAGACGGTTCAATATGTTTGAGACACTGGATTCAGTCGTTTACGCGCTCGCATTTCCGCTCGTCCTCTTTTATCTCGTATTCGGGCTCGACGACTTCCATATTGACCTGCAGGCGTGGCTCAGAAGCCTGTTTCCACGGAGCCTGAGCGACTCGGACTGGGAGCAAATGCGCGCCAAGCCCGAACAGCCCCTCGCGATCATGGTGGCCAACTGGAAGGAAGAAGGCGTCATCTCGCGGATGATCCATGGCAACGTTTCCGCCATCGACTATAAGAACTACGTCTTCTTCCTCGGCGTCTACCCGAACGACATCGGGACCCGCGACGAGGCCCTCGAGGTCGCCAAGCGTTACCCCGAGCAGGTCCGCGTGGTCATCAATCGGCAGCAGGGCCCGACCAATAAAGGACAGATGTTGAATGAGATCGTCCGCTCCATCCGGCTTCACGAGCAGGAAACGGGCGTCACGTTCGCCGCGCTCCTGATCCACGACTCCGAGGACATCATCCATCCCCGCTCCTTCCGCCTCTACAACTGGCTGCTTCCCGAATACGACTTCATTCAGGTCCCCGTCTTCCCGATCGCACCTGGCAAGACTGAACTCGTCTGCGGCGCGTACGCCGACGAATTCACTGAATCGCACACCAAGGACATGCTCGTCCGCGCGAAACTCGACGGCTGCATTCCGTCCGCGGGCGTCGGCACGGCCATGTCGCATCGGATGATCGAACGGTACGTCACCGCCCAGAGCGGTAAGCTCATGGACCGCCCCACCCTGACCGAGGATTACGAACTCGGACTCACCACGCGCGAGCATGGGCTGAAATCGACATTTGCCTGCGTGACGTTCACCAACCGCGACGGAAAGACGGAGTTCATTGCGACGCGCGAGTTCTTCCCCCGGCGCTTCCGCCAGGCCGTGCGTCAGCGCAGCCGTTGGACCCTCGGAATCTCATTCCAGGGAGCCGAGAACCTGGGCTGGGCCGGCACCTGGATTCATCGTTACTTCCTCTTCCGTGACCGCAAAGGCCCGATCAGCAATCTCCTCGCGATCACCGGCTGGGTCTTCTTCCTTTACTCCCTTGGCCGCATGTTTCAATCGTCGGAGTTCCTCGCGCACTTCCAGGAGAGCGAGGTCACGGTGGCGGGCTTCTATATCAACGCTTTCTTCATGACTAACCGCGTGTTCCAGCGCGGAATAGCAGGATACCGGGTTTACGGCTATCGGCTCGTGGCACTCGTGCCCGTCCGAATTCTGGTTTCCAATCTCATCAACGCGATGGCGTCCCTCCGGGCAACTCGGGACTACGTCGTCAACAAGATCCGGGGCAGCGCGCCGGCGTGGACCAAGACCACGCACGAACTGCCGACCGACTTCAGCGTGCACTAAGGAGATGGAAATGGCTTTGCGCTTGATT
>CAYOWB010000155.1:8019-8698 GCA_964407515.1 uncultured Bacteriovoracaceae bacterium | reverse complement strand
TCCGATCTCCACCTTCTCTGGCGAAGTCCGATCTCCACCTTCTCTGGCGAAGTCCGATCTCCACCTTCTCTGGCGAAGTCCGATCTCCACCTTCTCTGGCGAAGTCCGATCTCCACCTTCTCTGGCGAAGTCCAAACCAACCCTTCGCCACACATCACAGCACCCGTCCGGAGAACTCACCAACGCGCGTCAGAATCCCTTGGAGCGATGCAGCGCCACCATCCGATCGGCAAGTTCGACCACTCCAGCACCGGTTTTCCCGGACACTTCTCGGATCTCAATTCGGGGATTCACGGAGAGCATATTGCGCTTCATGAGCTCGACATCCGTTTCCGCGGCGGCGGCAATGTCGATCTTACTCACCAGGGCGACATCGGCCCGGCGGAACATGAGCGGATACTTCAAGGGCTTGTCTTCCCCTTCAGTCACGCTGAGCAGAACCACATTTAGATCCGCCCCGGTATCGAACTCGGCGGGACACACGAGATTGCCGACATTCTCGAGCAGCACGAGATCAAACTCCTCGCTCTCGATTTCCCGATACGCACTCATGACGACATTGGCCGCGAGATGACAGTCACCGCCAAAGAATTCGGTATTCACCAACGCAATCGGGATCCCGAACTGTTGCAACCGGCGAGCATCCACAGCCGTGGTGATATCCCCTTCGATCACGCCT
>CAYOWB010000155.1:3632-8009 GCA_964407515.1 uncultured Bacteriovoracaceae bacterium | reverse complement strand
CGCAGTTCACGTTCTTTCAGCATGGGGATCAGGCATTCAAGGAGTCGAGTCTTCCCGGATCCGGGCGAACTCATGAAATTGACCAAAGAACGCCGGCGAGCCTTCAACGCCGCACGGATCTCGGCGGCATGGCTTTCATTCTCCTCAAGCACACTGCGAACGATCTTAATCTGCATAGCGCCACCTTATCAGGTCGCCAGCGCTACCGCCACTCACCCCACGGGTACTCGGACCCTTGGCAACCCTACTGGATCCGCCCGCCACCCGCGCATCACCGCCACCGCCCTGAGCCACCCGGCCCTATCGGATTCCGATCCAAAACCCGAGGCAAAGCAACGCCAGCACCATCAAAGAGGCGCCCGCATAGAGCCAGTCACGATGACGCGCGAAACTTACCGAAAGCCACGCGACCCGAACGAAAGGCAGAAAGATCAACAGAAGAATCCCACCCGTCAGCAGCTTCCCACCATCCATCAATGGACCAGGATGCGCCAGCTGCGTCATTAAACCGGTCATGATCACCAGCGCCGAGAGCGACACTCCGAAGCGCAAAAGCCCGGCGACGGAACGTCCGACATCCTGATGGGCAACAGCCGAAGATTCGTGCTTCATGACCGAACCCCTTTCATCACCATCTGCAGCGCAAGAATCACCAGTACGACGATGAACGCGACACGAATGGTTCGCCCCGGCAACCGCAGCATCAAACGACTTCCGAGCCACGCCCCGCCGAAAACGCCGAGCGCCACGGGGGCTGCGATTTCCGGAACGATGTACCCGCGCATGAAGTACGCTCCGGCGCTTGCGGCCGCGGTCACGCCCATCATGAAGTTGGAGGTGGCGGTGGAAACCTTGATCGGCAATCGCATCACGCCATCCATCGCCGGAACCTTCAGGGCGCCACTTCCGATCCCGAGCAGGGCGGAAATCACTCCAGCTACCCACATGAGGGCGAAGCCCAGCGGGAATCGATGAACCTGATACGGAACGTCGCGCTTCAGGAAAGCATCCGGGTATACGGAGTCCAGCTTCAGCCACGCTTCAAGCCGGCCCATCGGAGGCTGAAGATTCCCGGCAACAGCACCGTCCAAGGCACCACTCGCGTCCGCCCGAGTTACACCAACCCCAGCCGCGCCGCCAGCCGGCGTGCTCACCGCCCGATCGCGGCGCCGATTCCGGAACATCACTAGCGCCGAGTAAACCATCACCGCCGCGAACAAGAAGTACAGCGCACGCACCGAAACATAGGGCGCCAGCAGCACTCCGACGAGCGCGCCCGATACGGTCGCGACTTCCAGCAGCACCGACAGCCGCAGATGAGCCACCCGGTCCCGCAGGTAAATGGCCGCGGAACCCGAGGAAGTCGCGATCACGGCGACCAGACTCGCGCCAATGGCGTATCGGATATCGACACCGAACAACAGCGTAAGAGCGGGAATGACGATCAGCCCGCCCCCAAGCCCCAAGACGGAGCCAAGGATTCCAGCCCCAAGCGAGATCGCCGCCAGAAGCAGCAGAAATGACGACGGCGCGAGCGAAAGATGGCCCCAGTCCATCACGATTCCGCGCCGATCCGATTGGAGCCCGAAACGACCTGCATGCCACGAACGATGCTCGCGCCGTAAACCCACGCGTCATCCGTCACGACGGCGCAACCCAGCACTTGCGCATTCCCAAAGACCCGGGCATTACCCGAGACCTGAGCGCGGTCGCTCACCAACGTTTCTCCGAAGACGCGCGCATTCCCGGAAATGATCGCACTGCCGGACACTTCGCAACCTCCGCCGACCTGTGCATTATCCATGACACGAGCGTCTCCCTTCACATGGGCTCCGTCACTGATTTGGGCGGCCCCCGTAATGCGGGCCTGACCGGTGATGATAGAGTCGCCCGAAACCGTCGCAGTCCCGGCCAGAACCACCGTGCCACTGATCCGCGCGTGGCCGCGGACACGCACATGATCACCGATCGTCGCCTGCCCGCACACGAGAACATGACCACTTAAATGAACTTCTCCATGGACGCTCGCCGAGCCGAACACCCAAACATCGTTCGAGACGACAGCGTTCGCCTCGACCACCGCTTGATCGAATACCTGAGCATTGCCGGAAATCTGCGCATTGCCTTTGACGACCGCACGGCCGAACACCCTGGCCTTGTCATGGACCCATGCCTCGCCGTCTTGCGCCAGGTTCTCTTCACATTCGACATACCCCCCGAGGGAGCCGGTCTTCAGATTCTTGATCCGATAGAGAGTCGATCCATTATCCGCGACGACCGTGTCGTCCTTCATGAGTTCGTACTTTTTAGTCGAGGCCATACATCCCACCATACGCCTAGAATACGGGAGAGCGCCAGCCGGCCCAAGAGCAAAAAAGTGGCACTAGGCTTGAAGCCCCATGAAGAGAACTAGAGTGAAATAACAGCCGTTCACCGGCAGACAAGCGGGCATCCGTCAACAACCCGCTGGAAATGGAGTGGCACATGAAAACGTTGGATACCATCTGCGGAATCCTCCTCATCATCGGAGGATTGAACTGGGGCCTCTGGGGCCTCTTTGAGTTCGACTTGGTCGCGAGCATCTTCGGAAGCTCGGTCGCCCTCGCCAGCAAGGTAATCTACACCTTGGTGGGACTGTCGGCCCTTTACTACGCGCTCGGCATCAAGGGAATTCGCCGCCGCATGTCGTACGCGCGCCGCGACGAGCCAACCCTCCGCCGCGCAGCCTAAAACCGCGCATGGGCTTCCACCTCAAGCCCAAGGACGGGCTTGAGGTGAACAGCAGGCCGGTGTTAGGTTGATCGCCATGCTCGACCAAAGAACACCGGCATGGCTTCGCACACTTGAAAGAAAACTCAGCTGGCTCGCGGTCCCGAACATCGCGATTCTCTTCGTGACGCTTCAAGCGGCCGGCTTCTTCTTCGTCATGTCGGATCCGATCTGGCTGGAACGACTGGCTCTCATTCCAAGCCGGGTGCTGCAGGGGGAGCCGTGGCGACTGGTGACCTTCCTGTCACTCCCACTGTCCCTCAGCCCGATCTTCGTCCTCTTCGTTCTGTGGTTTCTCTATTTCATCGTGAATCTGATCGAGGATCAGTGGGGCGCCTTCAAGACGACCTTCTACGTCCTGGTGTCGATCCTGATCACGATCGCGTATTCCTTTGCCTTCAACTACCCCGTCACGAACGTGACCCATTTCCAATCGACGCTCTTCCTGGCGGCAGCAGCCCTGTTCCCGGAATTCCAAGTGAACTTGTTCTTCGTGTTGCCAGTGAAAATGCGCTGGCTCGCCTGGCTCACGCTAGGCTTTCTGGCGCTCGAGCTTCTTCGAGGGACATGGCTGGACCGTGGTTACCTGCTCGCGATCTACTCGAATTACCTTTTATTCTTCGGACCGGCCTACGCGGGCCGATTCAAGAACTATCTCCGCAAGAGGGACTTCGATCGCCGGGCCAGATGAACCGTCGAGGCCTGCGGACCCTTGTCGCCCATCTCCTCGGCGAACCAGACTTCGCAGCCGACTGACAGTCGATCGAAGCCGTCCACGACGCTGTTTCGATGGAAGTACACGTCGTGGCCCTCCTCGCTCTCAATGAACCCGCAGTCGTCCGCCGGGAAGATCCTTACCACGCGTCCATGGGGCGGTCCTTCACGGTGGCGTGGCCGGCGCCGGAACTGTGATGTCGTGTAGTCTTCGATCTCGCGGCGTGCACTATCGAAGGCGTCATTGATAGCGACGTAGATATCCGCATACTCCGGCTTATCGTCGGGCGCGCAATTCACGGCGATCTCCTTGCCCGGCAAGAGCATGTAGATCCGAATGTGAAAGCGGTTGCCCGTCTGGTGACTGAGCGTCTTCATCTCAATCGCGACATGACAGGAGGTGATTCTGCCGTAGAATTTCTCCAGCTTGGCGACCTTCTCGCGGACAAGCGACTCAATGGCATCCGAGTGACCTATTTGGTGAAAGCCGATTTGTAGTGGCGTCTGCATAAAGATGATTCCCGGTTTACCCAGTTTAGCTGGTTTACAAAGATACAAGATTCATGCATTTCTGCCGGATGGCTCCTCGAAACGCCACACGCGTGCTCGCCGGGCAACCGGCCCTTCTTCTCGCGCCCATGGAGGGCGTGCTGGACGCTCCCTTGCGTTCGGTGTTGTCGTCCGCCGGCCTCTACAGCTTCTGCGTGTCGGAGTTCCTGCGAGTCAGCCAGGAACCCCTCTCTCCTCGTGCGTTGCACCGCAAAGTGCCCGAACTGCGCAAGGGCGGCCAACCGCCGGACAGTCCGATACCCCCGGTGCAAGTCCAGCTGCTTGGCGGTGATCCTGAGCTGATGGGGCGGTCGGCGGTGATCGCCGTACAAGAAGGCGCTCAAT
>CAYOWB010000155.1:2455-3576 GCA_964407515.1 uncultured Bacteriovoracaceae bacterium | reverse complement strand
CGTGACCCGGAAACGATTCGCGCCATCGTGACCGCGGTTCGAAACGCGGTTCCTCGCGAGATTCCGGTATCGGCGAAAATCCGGCTGGGCTGGTCGGACCCCAGTGAAGCGGCACACATCGCTGAGAGCGCCGTGGCCGGCGGCGCGGACTGGCTCGTCATCCATGCCCGCACGCGCGCCCAGGGATACGCACCCGGTGCCGACTGGAAAGCCCTGGCCAAGCTCAGAGAGAGAATCTCGATTCCCATCGTGGCGAACGGAGACCTCTGGAACATCGACGATTTCCGCCGATGCCGGGAAGAAAGCGGCTGCGAGCACTTCATGCTGGCGCGGGGCGCCTTGGCGAACCCGCTTCTTTCGCTGTCCGTAGCAAAGGAGCTGGGTCTTTCAACCGCCACTCCCACGGCCTCATCGCCTTCCACCGCCCACTGGGCAGCGCTATTCACGCAGCTCACTCAAGAAGTGCGCGCGACCTGGAACCGGGAAGACTCTGCGGAAGTGTTTCTTACGGCCCGACTGAAGCAGTGGGCCCGTTTCGCGGCAAGCGGGAAACCTCCCGTCCCGTGGTTCGACGCCATTCGACGCCTCACTTCGCCTGCCGAGATCATCGCTACCGTGGCGGCATTCCCGCCCCCGGAGGAATAACTACGCCGACGGACGCACCGGTACGAAGATGGTCTTCTCCGGCCCACGCTGCACGTACAGCACCGCCAGCTCGTTCTCTTTGAGCTTCTCGACGAATTTGGCAAACTCCTTCGAATTGCGAATCCGCTTCTGATTCGCCTCAACCACGACGTCACCAGGAACCAGTCCGGCGTCAAACGCGGGACTCCCCGGCCTCACCCCCGTGATCAGGGCGCCGGCATCCGGCTTCAGCCCCAGGACCTTTCCGAAGTCCCCTGGAATGTCCTGCAACGTCAGACCGAGTGAAGGCTTGTCCTTCTTCTTTTCGTCGCCCGCCACGCCAGCCCTCTGCGCCTCGGGCGCCTTCGGCTGCGGCTGTTCCCGCACGACGAGTTTCAACGACTTCGTCTTGCCCTTGCGCACGACCTCGACCGGAAGTGCCGTGCCAGCCTTCTGATTCGTCACGGCGGCACGCAGGTCGCTCGACCCACCGATTC
>CAYOWB010000155.1:0-2445 GCA_964407515.1 uncultured Bacteriovoracaceae bacterium | reverse complement strand
TATCGCCGATCTTCACGACGACGTCTCCGACTTCCATTCCCGATTTTGCCGCGGGGCTATCTGGTGAAACGGAACTCACAAGCGCGCCCTTGGAATCGGGCACCGAGAAATACTCACCCAGGTCTTTGTCGATATCCTGGGCCGCGATCCCGATCCAGCCACGGACCACGCGGCCATGGGCAATGATTTCCTCGACGACCTGCTTGGCCAGGTTTGACGGAATGGAGAACCCGATCCCCATGAACCCGCCGGTCTGCGAGAAGATCACCGCGTTCACGCCGACCATCTCACCGCGCATGTTCAGCAGAGGGCCACCTGAGTTCCCCGGATTAATCGCCGCGTCCGTCTGAATGAAGTCTTCGATGTCATAGACACCCATCTGCCCTCGTCCCACGGCGCTCACGATTCCGGAGGTCACGGAGTGGCTGAGACCGAAGGGGCTCCCGATCGCCAGCACCATGTCACCGACCTGAACCTTCGAGGAGTCCCCGAGATTGATCGTCGGCAGGTTGGGCGGCGGGTTGTCGATCTTAAGGACTGCGAGATCTGTCTTCGCGTCGGATCCCAGGATCTTTGCCGAGAGGTTCGTCTTCTCATCGAGACTCACGGTGAGTTTTTCGGCCGAGTCGACCACATGGTTGTTCGTCACGACAATACCGTCAGCGCGGATGATCACGCCCGATCCCACACCGAAGCTGCGCGGATCTCCAGGACCTTCACCGCCCGGCCCCCCCGGGGGTCCACCACCGAACGGATCCATGTCGAAGGGAAAGCCGAGCGCTTCTTCCTCGGCGGGCGCATTGCGAACCGCGCTGACGCTCACCACCGCTGGAGTGGCGGACTTCGCCACTTTGTTGAAGGACTCAGACATCCGATTCAGCGGTTCAGCTTCTTCTACGGCCCATGCCGGGCGGCTCAGCCCAGGAACCAGCGCCAAACCCAGGGCAAGAGAAACACCTAGCCAACTCGCGCGATATCGCATGCCCGGCATTCTGCAGAGACAGTGCCGGGAACACAGGCAGAGCTATTCGCCCGCGCAGCACTTTTTGTACTTTTTGCCACTGCCGCAGGGGCACGGATCGTTGCGACCGACCTTTGGCTCGGTACGGCGCATCGGCTCAGGCTTTACTCCCTGCGCATCGAGGAAGCGCCATTCGCCGTTTTCCCGTTCGAACAAACTGTTCTCGACGTGATCCGTCACTTTACCTTCGTTCTTGTAACGGGCGTTGAAGATAATGGCGCCTTGCTCGTCTTTCTCGCCGCCGGCAGCCGTTTTCACGATCTCAAGCCCTAGCCATTCGGAGTTCTTGGACCAGTCTTCGATTTCCTCGCGCTTCACCTCGTCGCGAGTGCGCGAATGATGCGTCTCGAGAATGAAATCGACGTCACCGCGCGTGAACGCGGTGTAGCGGGCACGAAGGAGTGCCTCCGCGGTAGTCGCCTTTTTCTTGCCCTGAATCAGGGGGAGGCAGCACTGAGCTAAAGTTTTTTGAGAGCCACAAGGACACAGATTCTTTTCGGTCATGCTGGCATCTTAACCGAGCTTCAGTTAAAAATCTCGTCCTATGCCGCAGAGGAATCCTACCATGCTGGACGAAGCCGAGTTCCGGAAGCAGGTGCATCACACCTTCTCGCGGATCGCCGCCGCATTTGAATCGGTCGATCCCGACATCGCCGAATGCGAGCAGGCCGCGGGAGCCATGACGCTTTCTCTGAAAGGCCGGCCGAACTGTATCCTGAGCACGCAGCCCGCGCTGCGCCAGATCTGGCTCGCCGTCGCATCCCGGGGAATCGCTTACCACTTCTCGTTTGAACCTACCGGCACATCGGCGGGACAATGGCTCGACGACAAGGGGCAAGGAATCGAACTGCTCTCATTCGTCCGAAAGCACGTCCGGGAAACTGTTGGCATCGATGTTGCGCTCGGTTAGCTTCTTTCTCAGGAGGCCCCATGGCTACTGAAATCACGATCTATTGCATGGAGTATTGTCCCTACTGCCAGCGCGCCAAACGGCTGCTCACCGAGCGGGGAGTTGAGTTTCGCGAAATCATGGTCGACGAGGGCAACGACGCCCTTTGGGATGAACTCTACGCCCGATCGGGGATGAAGACGCTACCTCAGATCTATCACGGCGACCGCTGCATCGGCGGCTTCACCGAACTGTCCGAACTCGATGGACAGGACGGCCTCGAGTCTTTGAAGAAATCAGCGTAATCCTTCGCGCTTGCAGGAACTCCCAGCGCTGGGGACCAGAGGCACCGGGCCTCCTTCGCGTCGATTTCCGCGTCTGTTTCGTATGACGATCAGAAAAGTTCCGGCCCTCAGAAAAAAGGGTTGAAATCAGATTGAGCCACGGGTAGACAGTCAACTCCACGACAAAACAAGGTCGTCAGCGTCCCCATCGTCTAGAGGCCTAGGACATCGCCCTTTCACGGCGGTAACCG
>CAYOWB010000154.1:0-8745 GCA_964407515.1 uncultured Bacteriovoracaceae bacterium | reverse complement strand
CTCTTTTCTGGTTTAATACTGGACTTAAATGGTCCAATATTAAGACGTAGGACTAGATCGGGAGGGGAACCACATGAAACAGTTTATCGGTCGGATGATCGGCGGGTTCGCGGTCGTGGGGATGGCACTGCTCTGGTCAGCGGGAATCTTTGCGATCGACGATGAGGCTTTCTACAAGAACGACAAGAAATCGAAGGCAGCCCTCGTGACGCCCGACATGAAGAATCTGGTGATGCAGAAGCCGGAATGGCAACGGAAGCCGGCCTCCGTCTCGCCGCAGTCGCGTTCGGCTCAGTGGAAACTGGTGCCAGCTCCGAAGGGCTCTCCGGTCGATGTGAGTGGCAGCACGGCCAGTGACGCGTGGAAGCGCGCTCCCTATTTTCCGCGCGGGTATTATTGGATGTACTGATTGACCGGTTCCTGTTTCGGTTTCAGTTTCAGAATCCGTTTTGGTGCGGTCCTGGCCTTCGGTTCAGGTCATGAAGCGAATGAGCTTCGGCCCGAGCATGTCCGCCACGGGGCGTGGCAGTGTCTGCCAGAGTTTCACTCCCGCTTGCAGCGCTGCTGATCCCGGATCCAGCCGGACGTCCTCTCCCTTGGGGCTAAAGACATAGGAATAGAGCGGCTGCTCCTGGGCGCCCCAGCTGAGCTTGAATGCGAACGTGGTGGCGCCTTTCAGGGACGTGCCGAAGTCCAGAAGACGAGCGCCGCCTTCGCACCCGCGCTTCATGATTTCCCAGTACATCAGATTGTTCGGACGAAGCGGGAAGTAGACCGCGCGTGATGAAACGAACGGGACATAGATCACGCCCTTGTGCGTGAGGACCAGGGCGCCGGAGGTGCACTTACCGTCCTTCCAGAGGGTGCAGACCTCGATCTGATCTCCGAAGTGCTTCATCATCGAGCGCATGAAGGGCAGCCCGTAGATCGGCGCCCCCTTGCGGTGCATGTTGTCGGCCAGGACGTCGTAAAAATTCTTGAGATCCTCTTCGGTGCGGCCGAAACGCACGGTCAGGCCGGACTTCTCTGCCTTACGTACTTTGGAGCGCATCTGGCCGGGCAGGTCAGCCCAGAGCTGCTGGGGGGCGCAGCCGAGCGGGAGCAGGGCAGTGAGCCACACTTCTTTTCGGACCAGCTGTGGGTGGGAGAGTTCGAAGCGAGACTGGTCGCTGGTTCGAAGCGTCTTGATGTGGAGATGGGTCGCGCCCGAGTCTCGGGTGAAAGCCACGGCAGCGTCGAGAAGCTCGTTCTGAGCCTCATCGCAGTCCGCTAGGATCGGGCCGTACGAGCCGAAGATGCCGGTCGTGATGCAATGAGCGAAGGGGCGCTTCGTCATGAAGACCTGGAGGCCGCCGCGGATCGGGGCACTGGCATTTTCACGGGACACGAAGATGAAGCTGTCGATTCCGAAGGACTCTGCCCCGATGGCGTGCCAGGCGCTCTGGTGGTAGCAGGTCGCGTCCGGATTTCGTTCCACGTAGGTGTCCCATTCTTGACGGGCGGAAAGCGGGAGTTTTTCGTTCTTGACAGAGATCCTCCGGTCGTCGGTTCGGTCTTTCTTCGGTCTTGAGTCAGTCGCGGAAACAGCGACTGGCCGTCCTGCGCCAGGACGAACATGCCGGTCAGCACGCCGGTGACGAGCTGACAGAGGTGATAGATGAAACTGAAAGCGATGGCGCTGTCTTTCGGGACCCCGAACGCGATGAGGGCAAGCGAGGCTCCTGCCTCGAAGGTGCCTGCGTTACCAGGGGCGGGGATGACCATCGCCAGATTGAAGGCAGTGAGGACGGCGAATGCCTGCATCAGGTTCAAGGAAAAACCGAACGCCGGGGCGAGGGCCATGAGGACCAGGGCTTCCCAGATCCAGGCCAGCGGGGATGCCATCCCCAGCAGGGCCATTTGCCGTTTCCAGTTCTGACCGCCCAGTCCGGCGCGGAAGTTCTGGATGAATGTAGCGAACTTTCCCGGCTGAGCCGAGGGGTCCGTGCCGACGTGCTGATGACGCCTGCCGAGAAGCACGAAGATCGCGCCGACAACCAGGACCGCCACTCCCATGAGAAGCGCGGCTCGCGCCATCCAGGCCGGCGGTTGGCCGAAAAGAAGAATGAACGGCACCGCGACGAGGAAGCCCAGCTTGTCGCTCCACATATCGACGAGTCCCGTGGCGAGAATCTTAGCGCGGCTTGCGCCGGAACGGCGGGATACGTATTCGATTCGTGCGAAGTCGCCTAGACGTGCGGGAAGAAATGAGTTGACCGCGAAGCCGACCAGGATCGACCGGTAGAGGGTCCACAGCTTCACCGTATGGACAGGCATCAGGACGATGTACCAGCGGATGGCCTGGAACACATTCAGGACGAGCCATCCGAGAGAGGCGACTGCGAACGCCCACCAGGGCAGCGAGCGCAAGCGCGCGATCAGATCCTCGAGTGAGGTTCCCGACAAATGCATGACCAGGTAGATGATGGCGGCACCTACGGAAAGTCCTACAAGGGCGCGCAACAAGGCTTTTAGCTTCACAATTCCCCCCTTTCTAGTGGGGGTGACCGTGTGAGTCAACGAGAACTTTACCGGCGGAATCAGGCTTATGCGGAGCCGGAGCGCTCTCTAGAGACGGCGATTTGCCAGAGCTGGGACTTTCTGTCTGGCCTGGCACAGGGTGGCGGGGTCGAGTTCGGCCAGGATTACGCCCGTGCCGGTCTTCTTCTCGGCCAGCACCTGACCCCACGGGTCCACGATCCGGGTGTGGCCATACGTTTCGCGCCCGGGGAAGGGCGAGCCCACCTGCGCCGGGGCGATCAAGAACGCCTGGTTCTCGATGGCGCGCGCGCGGGTCAGGACATCCCAATGCGCCTTTCCGGTTTGAGCGGTGAAGGCTGCGGGAACCGTGATGAGATGGACGTCATTCGCGCCTTTGCGGGTCATCTGGCGGTAGAGTTCCGGGAAGCGGACGTCGTAGCAGATCGAAAGGCCGACACCGCCAAAGGGCGTACGTGCGACCACGGGGCGTCTTCCGGGGCGAACATAGTCCGACTCCCGATAGGCCTTTTCGCCCGGCAGGCAGGCGTCAAACAGATGAATCTTGTCATAACGAGCAGCAATGTCGCCGTTGGGAGCCAGGAGGAGACTGGTGTTCGTGACCCGCTTCTTCTCGCGGTTGATTTTGAGAGGAAGGCTTCCGGCAAGAATCCACACGCCGTACTCGGCGGCCCATTCCTGAAGTGTTCCGACCGTGATGTCGTGGAGTGTTTCGGCGCCATCAAGGAACTCGGCCGTCGTGCGGGCGAACAGCGTGAAGTTTTCCGGAAAGGCGATGAACATCGCCTTGTCCTTCACGGCGTCCAGGAGAAAGCGGCGCGCTTGCGCGAGATTCCGGGCTTTGTCGGGGGTGGAGTTCATCTGAACCGCGGCGACTCGAAGGAGGTGTTTCATGGCCCTAGTCTGCCATAGACGCCGCTCGCCAGGGTAGAGAGTTCCCGGGTTTTCTGTTAAGGGGTCTACTATGTGCGCACTTCCGACTCAGCCCTATAAAGGTACCCGTGATTTCTATCCTGAAGACATGCGGATCCAGCGCTGGATGTTCCAGCGGATCCGTGAAGTCCTGGAGCGTTATTCGTACCTCGAGTACGACGGGCCCCTGCTGGAGCCGTTCGAGTTGTTTGCCGCGAAGACCGGCGAGGAGATTGTCAATCAGCAGCTTTACTGGCTCGTGGACCGCGGTGAGCGCAAGCTGGCGTTGCGTCCCGAGATGACGCCCACCTTGGCCCGCATGGTGGCCGGCAAGTTCCATGAGTTGCCCCGGCCGATCCGTTGGTATTCCATTCCCAACTGCTGGCGTTACGAGCGTCCACAGCGCGGCCGCCTGCGTGAGTTCTGGCAGTTGAACGTCGACGTGCTCGGGGGAGATCCGCTCCTAGGGGACGCGGAGATCCTCTTGCTCGCGTATGACATCATGAAGGCCTTCGGAGGCGAGAAACACACTTCGATCAAGGTGAATAACCGTCGCCTCATGGATCACTTCTTCACTCAGACGCTGGGACTTTCGGCGGAAAACGCGCTCAAGGTAACGAAGGCGATCGATGCCCGCGCAAAGATCGGTGAAGAAGCCTACGTCAAATGGCTTGGCGAGCTGGGCGTGGACAGTGAAAAGCAGGAGAAGATGGAGCGTTTCTTCCAGTCCAAGCTTGAAGACATTGTCCGGGATGTTCCCTGTCAGGGAACTGACGAATTGCTCCGCCTGTTCGAAATGCTCAAGGACGTGCCGCTGGTTTTCGACCCGACCGTGTTGCGCGGCTTGGACTATTATACGGGCACCGTGTTCGAGATGTACGACATCTCGCCCGAGAACCGTCGCGCCATGTTCGGCGGTGGGCGTTACGACAACTTGGTGGCCTTGTTCGGAAACTACAAGCTCTCGGGTGTCGGCCTGGGGCTGGGTGACGTCACTCTTCGGAACTTCCTGGAGATCCACGGTCTCATGCCGAAGTTCGAGTCGTTCGTGGACGTGTTCGTCGGGCTTCCCAAAACGGAACTGTGGAATACCTCGGAGCAGGTCGCGCGCCCTCTTCGCGAAGCCGGGCTTCGGGTCATGACCCCTCTGGATGCGGGAGGCTTTGGGGCACATCTGAAGCTCGCGACCAAGCACGGCGCGCGGTACGCGGTGTTGTTGGGCGAGTCAGAGCTTGCTGAAGGCAAAGTGGTCGTGAAGGACTTGTCCAAGGGTGAGCAGAAGGTGATTCCGATCACGGAAGTAGCGGCTCATATTCGCGCGGAGATCGGACGATGAGTGCCCATCCGGAAACGATTGAGATCAAGCGGTTGATGGATGGGGCGATCCTGCCCACGCGTGCGCACGCGGACGATGCGGGCCTGGACCTCTATGGTGCCGAGGACGTGTCGCTGCAGCCTGGCGAGGGGCGCATGGTCAAGACCGGCGTCGCGATGGCGGTCCCGCAAGGGTATGTCGGAATGGTCGCTGACCGTTCCAGTCTCGCTCGCAAGGGGCTCAAGACCGCGGGCGGCATCATTGACGCCGGGTATCGCGGTGAGGTGATGATTGTTCTCTGGAACATCTCACGTGAAGCGGTGACTTTGAACCGGGGTGAGCGCATCGCGCAGCTCCTGGCGATTCCGATTGCCACTCCTGCCGTGAAGGAAGTCAACGAGCTGGACGCGACGAAGCGCGGTGCGGGTGGTTTTGGAAGTACGGGGAAGTAAGCGAAGAGAGAAAGGTGTGGCCCGAAGGGCGAACCTGGTTAAACCTCCGGGCCACGGTGTGGAACACCTGTTCCACAGGATTTTCCTAATGCAATCAATGGGCCGAGTGGTGAGACGCTCTTAGTGGGAAGAGGGCACCCGGTTGATCCCGGTGTCCATCCAGGGTAACGCGGGGAGTGCTCGCGATCCGTCCTGAGTCACCGGTGCGCCAGTACGCACGGCTTCGGGCGTCGTGTGCAGCGCGAAGAGGCTTCCGGAACCGCTGAGTTGGTAGATGGCTGCGACGAGGACGGTCGTCCCCACGCAGAGGGTCCAGATGATTTGAGCTTTGCGGGAATCAGTATATTCGCCCGGGTCCTTCCCTTCCTGGGGGAACCGTCTTGGGCGACGTTCTTTGTGAGAAACGCGGTTTTTCAAGGTACCGTCCCTTCCTGTCGAACTTGCACCTATCTTTATTGTACGCAGAGCTACGCAGGCAGGACAACTGTGTCACCCCTGACAATGAAAATTTTTTTTCGCGAGCGCGAGTGAGTGTTCGTGTCCCGTCCGTTTGTGCGCCGCTTTTCGGCGGAATTGGGTAGCGACTTCCTGAAGTGCCTGCGTGGCATCTCTCAATGTTGCAACGTCAATGATGCGAATTGAAGTCCACATGGCGCGAAGCTGCTTGACGCAATCGCGAGGAGTGTTTAACCCTGAGGCAGGGAATGTCGAGCGATTCAAGTGACTTCGAGAGTTTGATCCGTGAGCTTTGGGCGAAACAAGTGGGGACTTGTTCGGCCGCAGTGCTCAGGAATTCGGTCGAGGGGAGTGAGATCGTCATCCCGGAAGGTTTGCTGACGGAGGATGAAAAGCATTTCGCTCTGTCGCTTTCGGACAAACCATCCCGACGCGAGGAATGGATCGCGGGGCGAAAGGCGCTCTTTGAGGCGCGGCAACTCCTTTCGATGAAAGGCTTTTCGGCGACAGAAGGAGTGAGCGTCAGTCTCTCGCACACTCGTTGGGAGGGGAGGCTCTGGGTGCTCGCGGTCGCAGTCCCGAGGTCCGTCGGCTCAGTGGGCGTGGATCTTGAGAGCGTGACCCGGCAGGTGTCCGATTCGGTCTATCGTAGGATTACAGACGACCAGGAGCGGCGAATGTTTCCGCACTATGGCGCGCTCGACTTCTGGGCGATCAAAGAGGCGTGCTTCAAAGCGGACCCCGACAATTCAGGGAAGGTGGCTTGGGCCTATCGCTGCATTGCTCCAGGGCGGGCTAGGGGAGCGGATCATCAGGAGTTTTCATTTCAGGCGCTTCGCTCACAGGACTGGGTGGTTGCATTGGCTCATCGGAGCCCCAGTCGATAAAAGAGGAGACTCGGTCTTATGAAACGCGTTTCGGACCATCCTTCGCACGGTGAAGAGACTGGTTGTTGTGCTCATGATCATGAAAATGGTGGCGACGGACAGGCGCGCACGGAAGTTGCCGGCGGTGGTCACCAGCACGGCTCGGGGCACAGTCATGCTCATGGGGCTAGCCCGAAGGCGATGAAGTACGCGCTGGCCATTACCCTGTCATTCATGGTGCTTGAGGCCATCGGTGGGTACCTGGCAAACAGCTTGGCCTTGCTCTCCGATGCGGCTCATATGCTGACTGACGCCGGAGCCATGATCCTTGGAATCGTCGCGCTCTGGATTTCGAGACGGCCTTACACTCCCAAGATGAGCTACGGCTACCATCGGGCGGAGATTCTAGGGGCTCTGACGAACGGCCTGACCATCTGGCTGATCGCGGGAATGTTGGTTTATGAGGCGATTCGTCGTTTGAGTTCGCCCCCGGAGGTTCAGGGGCACATTGTTTTCGTAGTCGCGTCCATCGGCCTATTGGCCAACCTGGCGAGCATGCGGTTTCTGCATTCGGAGAAGCATCACAGTTTGAACGTTCGGGCGGTGTATCTTCATGTCGTGGCCGACATGCTCGGGAGTATCGGGGCCATTGTCGCTGGCTTGGTGTTGTGGTTGACCGGATGGCGCCCCATCGACTTGATTATCACGTTTCTGTCGGCCGTACTCATGCTTATCAGTTCTTGGGAGCTCGTGAAGGAGTCGGTCGGAATTCTCATGGAGTCCGCTCCCAGAGGGGTGGATCCTTTGGAGGTCCGTGAGGACCTCAAGGGGCTGGAGGGTGTGGACGGTGTTCACGACCTTCACGTGTGGACACTGTCTAGCGGCCGGCTGGCACTCAGTGCGCATCTGCTTTCGCGGAATCCTCAGGGGGTCCTTGCCGCTGCGAATCGAATGCTTTCTCGGAAGTACTCCATCGTTCATACCACTTTGCAGATCGAGCATCCGGACGAGTTCAGTGGCGACCGTTGCTTCGACTGCCATGGCGAAGGCTGAGGTTCTGCGTTGATTGGCCGTTCGGGGAGTGCTACGTTTTCTAAGTCCTTTCTGGATGCGCACCCGTAGCTCAGTTGGATAGAGTAGCTGGCTTCGAACCAGTTGGTCGGGAGTTCGAGTCTCTCCGGGTGCGCCATTTCAAATCGTAGAAATGCATTGTTTGAGTCGGTGATCGGGGCGGGCTTCGCCAGCGGAGGTCAGCTCGGACTTCGCCAGCGGAGGTGTGAGATCGAACTTCGCCAGCGGAGGTGTGAGATCGGACTTCGCCAGCGGAGGTGTGAGATCGGACTTCGCCAGCGGAGGTGTGAGATCGGACTTCGCCAGCGGAGGTGTGAGATCGGACTTCGCCAGCGGAGGTGTGAGATCGGACTTCGCCAGCGGAGGTGTGAGATCGGACTTCGCCAGCGGAGGTGTGAGATCGGACTTCGCCAGCGGAGGTGTGAGATCGGACTTCGCCAGCGGAGGCGCGGTTACATAATAGAAAAATAAAAAAGTCGAAAATAGTTCTTGACTCGTTTTAAAAACAGGATAGCCCGAGTGGCTGTATGGTATAGGAAAAATCGTATCAGCCGCTTGCATTTGGCTTTATACGAACGAAACGCATTCCGACTTCATTTTCTCATTTTCCAGGTTTTCGAGCCCTATAAGTCAATTCTGCGCGAAAAATGGCTCTCAGAACTCCCATGATACAGGGTCCTTATTACAAAGAAGTCAGGAGCCTTTATGGAAGTATTGAAAAGCCTATCGAATGAGAGCCTTCATGAGCGGACGGTGACGCTCGTCAGAGAAGAACGGCGGATCACGTCTGAGATCTTGGAACATCTATATGAAGTGGATCGCCGGAAGCTCTTCGCCGAGATGGGGTATCCGTCCCTCTTTGCGTACGTCACCGAGGCCCTTCATTATAGTGAAGCGGCCGCGTGGAGAAGGATCTCCGCGATGAGACTTCTTAAGGGCCTCAAAGAAGATGAGTCAAAATCAGTTAATAAGGCTCTTCGGGACGGGCGACTATCCGTCACGACGATGAGCCAGCTTCAGAACTTCTTCACTCAAGAGAAGCGTGAAAACGGAAAGCAGTACACGCCCGAGGAAAAGACAGACCTGATCCACAAGCTTCAAGGATGCTCGAGGCGCGAAACGGATCAGCTCCTGG
>CAYOWB010000153.1:0-8759 GCA_964407515.1 uncultured Bacteriovoracaceae bacterium | reverse complement strand
CCCTCGCGCGCCTCGCCATCGAGATAGGTGCGGCTGTAGCGCAGCACGATCCAGCCGATGAAGCCGACCAGCGCGGCGATGCTGGTGCTCACCAGATCGGCGCGCAGGCCAAGGGCAAGGGCACCCTGGCCAAGCCCCAACAACTCAAGACCTGCTTTGCCCTCTACTTCGACACTCGCCTCGCCATCAACAAGCTGACTCTCTACGCAAGCCACCGGTACGACACCGACACGAAGTCCGCGACCTTCCAGGAGATGGATGACAAAGCACTGAAGGCGCTGTCTTCCTTCATGTCCGCAACCACCTTCATCCGCGATGAAGTTCTTGCGCTGCCCGATTCGGCCCTGGCCGCTGCCTACCAGCAGGAGCCAGGACTCAAGGAGTACCAGCCCTATATCCATGAATTCCGCCGCCGGAAAGCCCACGTCCTGACGCCTGAAGCGGAGCGCGTTCTTGCACTAGCCGGAGACAATCTCTGGGCCGAGATCGATCTGAACGAGCTGCCTTCGGACCACGAAAAGACGTTTCAGTCGCTGATGTCGGACCTTCCGCTGCCAGTGATCGCTGACGAAAACGGGAAGCCCGTGCAACTCACGCTCTCGAACTACAGCCGCTACCGCGCCTCGAAGGACCGCCGGATACGCGAAGAGACCGTGGAAAAGTTTTTCGCGACCCTGCGACAGTACCAGCACGTCTCCGCCTCCACGCTCGCAGGACAGCTGAACCTGAACATCTTCTTCGCCCGCGCCCGCGGTTACCAAACCGCGCTCGAAGCCTACCTCGACAAGGACGAGATCGATCCGGCCGTTTATCACAACCTCATCAAGACGGTTCGGGCAAACATCAAACCGCTGCACGAGTATGTCGAACTTCGCCGCAAGATCATGGGCCTCAAGGAAGTACGCCTCTATGACCTGTATCCCCCGATGATTCCTAGCGCCGATGTCACCTACTCCTACGAGAAGGCCCGCGAGATCCTGCCGCTCGCTCTTGCTCCGCTGGGCAAGGAGTACGTCACGACGCTGACACAAGGCCTCGACCCGGCCAACGGCTGGATTGACGTCTACCCGCACAAGAACAAGAAGAGTGGCGCGTTCTCATCCAGCGTTTATGGCGTTCATCCGTTCGTGAAGATGAACTACTACGACGCCATGGATGACCTCTCGACGCTGGCACACGAGTACGGCCATGCGCTCCACTCGCATCTCTCGATGAAGCATCAGCCTTACATCACCTTCAACTACAAGCCCTTCGTGGCAGAGATCGCATCGACCCTGAACGAGAAGCTCCTTTCGGATTACCTTCTCCAACACGCCAGGACGGATGCGGAACGCCTTTCGATCCTGTCCGAGCTGATGGAAACGATCCGCTCGACAATCTATCGGCAGACGCTGTTCGCGAACTTCGAGCTCGAAGCGCACACCGCCGCCGAGAAAGGTACGCCGCTGACGGCTGACTTCCTGAACAGCTTGTACGGCAAGCTCGTCCGCACTTACTACGGACCAGGTTACAAGATGGGCCCGAACGATGAAGTCGAGTGGTCGTACATCCCGCACTTCTACTACAAGTACTACGTCTTCTCGTACGCGACGGGTCTGTCGTCGGGTATCGCGCTCGCGGAGAAGATCCAGAAGGGCGGTGAAAAGGAGCGCGACGCATACCTGACGATGCTCAGGGGCGGCGCCTCCAAGGCTCCTCTCACCTTGCTGAAGGAAGCGGGAGTCGATCTGACGAAGCCCGACGCGATCGAGGCGGCAGCCCGCTTGATGCGCAAGTGCGTCGCCGAGATCAACGGGATTCTTGACCGAAATCCCGAGCTTCTCTCAGAAGCCAAGGCCCGCTAATTTCCGAATCAAATCATGCCCTGCAATTCTCGAGAGGGGATTTCACCTCCCTTCTCGAGAATTGCGAGCGGCCTTTCCCCTCCCACCGTCATCCGAATGACAGCGCGAAACCGATTGACCGAGATGCACCCTTCCCATCTATCCTATTAGAGAGAGGCGCTGTTTGCCTCTTAACCTCAGGGACTCGGCCAAATGGATTTGGAAAGGAAGTGTCCTATGAAGACCCTCGCAGTCCTTCTCTCTACTTTCACTCTCATCATCGGAATAGCCGGCGGAACGACAGGATGCGGACTCGATCCCTCGCAGCTGAACAAGCAACTCCCCGACGTCGGCGATTCTTCCGGCGCTGATGGCGTCGTCATCAAGGGACGCACCGTCTATCAGCTCTCCACAGGCAGTCAGCCCCTTGCGTTGAGCCGACTCCTGATCTCGTCCGCCATCGCGGCTTCGGCACTTGAGCCGATCTCGACGGTGTTGGCGGCGTCGACCAGTTTCGCGATCAACACATCACTGTTCACGGTACCCAGCTCTCCAGTGCCCTTTGAGGTGAACGACTTCGGGTTTCTCCAGATCGCGGATCTCAAGGACAACAAACTCGACGCCTGCGGCGGTAAAAAGTGTGGCACCGCGATGATCCGGATTTATACGACCGGAACAGCCGGAAGCGGCCTATGGAACGCCAGTGGCGAGTATGGCGCGCCCATCACGGCAGGCCAGGCAGGGAACGCGGCAGGGAGCACAGTAGGCCTGAACGCGAGCGGAGCGGCCGTCGTGCACCAGATCACCATTCCCAAAAACAAACACGTCTTGAAGCTGAGTGACTTCACCAACCCGAAGTACGGCGTGCAAGTGGACTTCACGAATGCGGGCGCCGGCACCTATACGACGACGCTCGTCGTGGAGTACGCGCTCGCTCCGTAAACGGTACCGACGCGATTGAGGGGAGACCAGGATCAACCGGCCTCCCCTCTTCGGTTTGAGCGATAGCGCTGGCTAATGGCCTGAGCCGTTTAACCGCCGTAGTTCTTCTGAGCGAAGTCCCAGTTCACGAGCTTCCAGTAGGCTTCGATGAACTTCGGCCGTGCGTTGCGATAATCGATGTAATAGGCGTGCTCCCACACGTCGAGCGTGAGGATCGGAGTCTTGCCGGGCGTCGTGATCGGAGTGCCCGCATTGCTCAGCTTCTCAATCGAGAGCGAGCCGTCGGCGTTCTTCACGAGCCAAGCCCAACCCGATCCGAACAGCGAAACGCCCGCCTGAGTGAACTGTTCCTTGAAGGCGTCGAAGGACTTGAAGTCCTTTTCAATCGCTTTACGCAACGAGCCCTGCGGCTCGCCACCAGCGCGGGGCGCCAAGCACTTCCAGAAGAAGGTGTGGTTATAAACCTGCGCCGCGTTATTGAAGATCGGGCCCTCGGCCTTCTTGATGATGTCTTCGAGGCTCATCTTCTCGTACTCGGTGCCAGCGATGAGCTTATTCAGATTATCAACGTAAGCCTGATGGTGCTTTCCGTAATGATATTCCATGGTCTCTGGAGAGATATGGGGCGAGAGAGCGTCTTTCGAATAGGGAAGTTCAGGAAGCTTGAAAGCCATAGGGGGTTCTCCTTGTAGAAGAGAGATGACAACCGGCCAGCTGATGTCAAACTCGGACGCCGAATATTTGCATTGTCTGTGCCTTTTTCCCGCGTTTTTAGCACATTTCGGCGCCCGCTATACCCGCATGCGACATGCCGATTTAGCCCCCTGCGGTGTGTTGTCTTTCGGGACAGTGCATGCTAGCTCAAAGGAATACCAGCCAGTTCAGCTGTTCAATGAGGAGGGGTTCATGGACAGGAAACTGCCCACCGTAGAAATCGCTATCAATCAATGCAAAGGTTGCGGGCTTTGTATCGAAAACTGCCCGACCGAAGTCTTGGGATTCTCCGTGTCGTTCAACAATCTCGGCTATCAGTACGCCGAGTTGAAAAAGGACGGCTGCACGGGATGTGAGTCCTGCTTCTATTCCTGCCCTGAGCCCGGTGCCGTCACCGTGATCAAGGAAAAGAAACAGAGGTCGTCATGAAAAAGGAACTCATCAAAGGAAACGAAGCGATCGTCAAGGCGTCTATCCTCGCCGGCTGCACGCATTACTTCGGCTATCCGATCACTCCCGCGAGTGAAGTCGCTCAAGCCGCCGCCTACTTCTACCCGCTTCTGGGCCGCACGTTCGTGCAAGCCGAGAGCGAAGTCTCCGCCATCAACATGGTCTATGGAGCTTCGGCCGCGGGCGTTCGATGCATGACCGCTTCGAGCGGTCCCGGCATGAGTCTCAAGATGGAAGGCATCAGCTATCTCGCTGGCGCCGACCTTCCCGCCGTCATCGTCGACGTGATGCGCGCTGGCCCGGGTCTCGGGAACATCTTCCCCGAGCAGTCGGACTACAACCAGATCGTCAAGGGCGGGGGCCACGGCAACTACAAGAACATCGTGCTCGCTCCGAACTCCGCGCAGGAAATGTGCGACTTCACGCTCCAGGCGTTTGAACTCGCCGATAAGTACCGCTGCGTGGTGTTCGTCCTGACCGACGGCAGCGTCGGCCAGACAATGGAGCCGGTCGAGTTCCCCGAAGAAGTGAAGCGTCCCGTCCGCAAGGACTGGGCTGTTCAGGGAACCGCCGCTACCCGCGAGAATCTCGTCACGTCGATCTTCATGAGTCCTGAAGACCTGCGCCGCCGCAACGAAGAGTTGCAAGCCAAGTACGCCGAGATTGAAGCGAAGGAAGTGATGTACGAAGCGTTCATGACCGATGGTGCCGACCTGGTCGTTTCCGGCTACGGCGTCATAAGCCGCATCATGGAGAAGGCCGTCGAGGAACTCCGTGCCGAAGGAATGAAGATCGGCATGCTGCGCCCGAAGACGCTCTTCCCGTTCCCGAAAAAGCAGTTCATGGATCTCACCAAGACCGCCAAGGCGTTCCTGGTGGCTGAGATGTCAAACGGCCAGATGGTCGACGACGTGAAGCTCTCGATCGAGCACAAGCGCCCCGTGGACTTCTACGGGACGTTCGGCGGAAAGATTCCGTCGATCGACGAGATGAAAAAAGTCATCGCCGAAACCTATCGGCGTCGGGTCGGGTAGAGGGGGAGTTCGACCATGGAAAAAATCATTAAAGGCAAACCAGACGCATTCTTCGAATCGTTCGATCGCAAGGAGAGCAAGGACAAGGTCACCACGCACTATTGTCCGGGTTGCGGTCACGGCCGCATCCACAAGCTCATCGCCGAAGCGGTCTCCGATCTCAAACTCGGTGATCGTTCGATCTTCGTCTCGCCTGTAGGCTGCTCGGTCTTCGGTTACTACTACATGAAGATGGGCAACGTTCAGGCGGCACACGGTCGCGCTCCGGCGGTGGCCACCGGCCTGATTCGGTCCAACCCGGACAGCATTGTCCTGAGCTATCAGGGCGACGGCGACCTCGGCGCGATCGGAACGGCCGAAGTCATTCACGCCGCCAACCGCGGCGAGAACATGACCGTGATCTTCGTAAACAACGCGATCTACGGCATGACCGGCGGCCAGATGGCTCCGACGACGATGATCGGTCAGAAAACGTTGACGACGCCGCGCGGTCGCACGGTGGCGAACGAAGGCTATCCGATCCGCATGGCGGAACTCATCGCCACGCTCGAAGCTCCCGTCTACGTCGAGCGCGTCACCTGCACGGACTTCAAGAACATCATGAAGACCCGTAAGGCGATCCGCAAAGCGTTACAGCTTCAGGCTGACCGCAAAGGCTTCTCGTTCGTCGAAATCCTGAGCGCCTGCCCCACCGGCTGGAAGAAAAATCCGGTCGATTCGATCAAGTGGATGCAGGAAGTGATGGAGCCGTACTTCAAGCCAGGCGTCTACAAAGACAAGACCGGCGAAGCGCAGCCTCTGCCCAAGCCGGAAATGGTCGAGAGCGCTGATGAGATCATCAAGATCCTCGGCCTCGAGCGCGGCAAGACTCCGAGCGCCCAGGGCAAGGGCATCGGCGAGCGCAAGATCAAGATCGCCGGCTTCGGCGGCCAAGGCGCGCTGACGGCCGGTGTCGCGTTGGCAACGGCGGGCATGCATGACGGCCTCCACGTTTCGTGGCTGCCCTCGTACGGCCCCGAAATGCGCGGCGGAACGGCAAACTGCTCCGTCATCGTCTCGGACAAACGCGTCGCCTCGCCTCTGATCGTGAATCCCGACGTGCTCGTCGCGATGAACGGTCCGTCGCTCGATGCATTCGAAGACGACGTCACCAAAGGCGGCTTGATCATCGTCAACTCGTCGATCGTCACGCGTAAGGTCCGACGCACCGACGTCCGCGCGGTCTATGTGCCGCTCACGGAGATCGCGACCGAGCTCGGCCTCAAGGCCGTGGCCAACATGGTCGCCGTCGGCGCCGTCCTCAAGCATGAGAAGCTCTTCGCGAAGGAGCGCATGCACGACACGCTGAAGACGTCGCTTAAGAAGAAGGAAACCTACGACATCAACGTCAAAGCCGTAAACGCCGGCTTCGACCGCGCGTAAAAAGGTGGCCCCCACCTTTTGGTCTAGCGGTGCGTCAAAACGATCCGAAAGCCGGACTTCCGATGGGGGTCCGGCTTTTTTATTTCCAGCGCTGGAAGTAACTGGGTGCCCCTTGTCCCTTTCCTTTCCGTGGTCACAGTTCCGTCAGCGCTAGGGGTTCACACCGAGCCGCAAGGCAAACTCATTGATCCCTTCAAACGCGCTCGGATACTCTACTGACCAAGGAGAACACTATGAAGAAAACGACTCTATTGGCGGCGATCTGCGCGATCGCTACCCTCTCCAGCGCACTCTCTTACGGCGCGGAGGCCCGCAAAGGCTACGTCGGCCCGGCCTTCGGTCTGGGCGTTCCCACCGGAATGAGCGCCATGAATCCCGGATTCAGCGTCGGTGGCTCCTTCGGCTACCGCTTTATTCCGCAAGTCGCGGGCGACCTGACCTTGATGTACACGAAGTTCGGCACGGATTATTCCAGCCTCAGCGCCGACGTCACCCAGCTGCTCTTCGGCGTGAACTACTTCGTTCCCTCCCTCCAGGGATTGCGAGTCGGCGCCCACCTCGGTCCGGTTTTCGAATCGGTTCTGGGCTTCTCAGAGACGGAATTCGGCTTCGGCGCGAAGGCGGGTTACGACTACATGATCACGCCCGAGCTCTCGATTGGCGCGGAAATCGCCTGGACACTCATTCCCGGCGATCCGAAGACCTACAACATCTTCAACTTCACGATCCCGCTGCGTCTGCACTTCTAACTTAGACGCACCGAGCCATCACAAGGCCTGCATCGCATCTCACGAGAAGAGATTCCGGTGCAGGCCTTTCTCGTTTTCCCCACCTCTGAATTAGAACTGAAGCACAAGGTGTAGGAGGTACACATGAGAACTCGGATTTGCGGTCTGTCTCTCTCTTTCGCATTGCTCGCGCTCTCCACCGTCGCTGCGGCTGATACCGGCACTCAAGCAGTCTCACCGGCAGACGAGCTGGCTTCGGTCCAGGTAACCGTTCGCGACCTCACGGCGGAGGCCCCACAATTCTACCAGCCCATGGACGCCGGTTCGGGACTCGGGGAAGTAGTGAGCGGACTCGACCAGATCATCCTCGTCGTCGATAAGGTCATCGCGATCGGGGAGAAGATCTGGAAGATCATTGAAGCCAACAGACCTGTCGTCAACGTCGACTCCAAGGTCATCAGCGTCCTCCCGAATAATCCTGGAACGTGGGACACCATGGCCGGATGGTCGCCAATCCAGACCAAAGAAGTGGCGATCAAGATCACGAACAGCATTCCGTTTTACCCGTGGACGATGGTCGATCTGAAGTACCGCCTCACCTATCAGTACGGCGGAAGCGTTCAAGGTAACGGGCGTTACCTCGCCAACATTCGCGTAACTCCCGAGATCAACGTGATGCCGACCGTGAACGTCACGTCCGAAGTACTCTTCGACACTCCTCAGAACATCGGCAAGGTGGGCGAAACACCCGTTGCCGGAATTCCGATCACGATCATCACGAGAATTCAGGGCAAACTGAACTCCATGGTCATCTCAAAGAGCTTCTTCGTCACGGGCAACGGCCTGTTCACGCAGACTCAGTAAGAGAGTGATCGCCGTTAGATCGCGATGAGAATTGCGCCAGTTACCATCACGGCGGCGGCAATGCTCTTCCGCAACAACGCGTGTTCGCGGAAGAGCGTACCGCCTCCGACAGCGGCGAAGAAAACCGAAACACGCTTGATCGCAAGCACCAGGCCGGCAGGCGCGCTCTTCACAGCCATGAGATGCAAAAGCCGTTGACCGACGGTCAGTCCACCGAGCAGCAGGAGCCAGTGCCTGCTCTCGCGCCAGGTACACGCGAGCTTTCCGCGCAGCCCTGAAACCCACGGCAACGGCAGCGCGAACAAGATCACCAGGAACGCCTGCTGGAACACCAGAAACGACTGCGGCGGAACGCGGTAGCCACTCAGCACGACCTTGTCGAGGTAACTCTGCAACGTCACTACCCCGATCGCCGCGAGCATGAAGTGGTGTCCACGCGACCGAAGAAGCACTCCAAGCGGCGCAAGCACTCCTTCTCCGACCCGCAGCTGAAGCAGATATGTCCCGCCCAGGATCAGAACAAGCCCAAGCCACTGTGGCGCCGTCACGCTCTGATCCCTAAAGACCACCTCAAGCCCGAGAACCAGCGCGGGCGTCACCACCATCAGAGGAAGCGCCCCACTGATCTCCAGTCGCTGAATCCCCTTCATGATGAGGAAGTACGACAAGGCCTGCAGGAACGACTTCAGAAAGATCACGCCCCAGGCTGCCGCGGAAAGCTGCCAAGACACCTGAGGAAGCAACGGCAAGGACGCCGCGAAACTCACCACCGCCGACAGGAA
>CAYOWB010000152.1:0-8903 GCA_964407515.1 uncultured Bacteriovoracaceae bacterium | reverse complement strand
ACGAGAGGAGCGAGAAGGACGAGAAGAACGAGAAGAACGAGAAGGACGAGAAGAACGAGAAGAACGAGAAGAACGGGAAGAACGCACTTCGCCAGCGAAGGCGGGTGAGAGGCAAGTCGTGGCGACCGCGCCCGTGAAGGTGCGTGCCGGTACACCGGGTGCCAGGCAGATGGAGTTCACCCCGCTCGCCATGCCGGCCTTCTCGGGAGGCCCGCTTCCCGAAGTCCCGCCGGAGTCCGATATTCCGTACTCCCGATACATCCCGATGAAAACCAGGCGTGACATTTTTCAGAGAGACGGTGCGTGCACCTACAAGGACCCAAAAACTGGAAAGCGTTGTAGCTCGACCTACGGACTTCAGTTGGAACATATTAAGCCCTTCGCACATGGAGGAAGTCATGATTCGTCGAATCTCCGTGTATTGTGCAAAGAACATAACTCGTTGATGGCGGGGAGGCAGGGGTTACTGAAAGCCTAATGACGTGGAAGTCTCAGTGAGGGAATCGTAGTAGTGCCTAAGTGGGAATACTGAAAACACATTGGCGTGGAGACGGGAGTTAGTGAGGGTCTTCCTTGCTCGCAAACTTGCGGAGAGCAGTCAGAGCCTGCCGGCGTGCGAGTTGGTGCAGGGTTAGGGAGAGTGCAGGGTTAGGGAGAGTGCAGGGTTGGCGAGTGTGCAGGGTTGGCGAGTGTGCAGGGTTGGCGAGTGTGCAGTAACCCAGAAGTGGGTGCTAACGAGAGCGTAGTAGCACAGAAATGGGAAGTGGCAGATGGTTGATGGCGCGCCAGCAAGACACTGTCCGGGCAACGCCGATGGTTTGCCTGAGAGTGTGGCCACGAAGCAGGCCGCCCAGTGCAGCCACCAAGCACGCCACCAGACGAGGTCGCTCAAGTCTACGCGGCGATACGTAGGCAAAATCTTCCGGGTGGCGAGCGCCCGCTCACTACTCTTTTGATTCAGTTCGAGCCTTCGAATCGGTATAATTCGTTGAATGGGGCATCACCTACCCTTCAAGCTCTGGGTCCGGAGTCTTTCCGTTCTCTTGGTCAGCGCAGTGAGCGGCCAGGTGGCATTGGGCGGTTCCTCTTCTTTGAATCCATCTCACGTCATGACGCTTGATGAAGCGTATGAGTCGGCGGTCGCGAAGACGGAAGTCGTGCCGATCGGTGAGTCGCGTCTCGAGCAGGCCGACGCGCGGGTGGGACAGTCGATTGGCCGCTTCCTTCCGACGATATCCGCAGGAGCGAGTTACGCTCGCCAGGATTCCATCGGCCCTTCGTCCGAGTCGAAATCCACGCGAATCTCAGTATCGCAGCCTCTGTTTCAGGGGGGGCGTTATGCGTTCGGGCTCGCCGCGGCCCAAGCGGACAGGCAGGCATCCCTGCTCGACGTGGATGCTCGGCGCGTGAGCGTCTACTCACTGGTCGCTCGCCGCTTCTTCCAGGTTCAATCCACCCTGAAAGAAGTCAGTAATCTCGGGGAGTCCATCTCTCTGATGAAAAACAGAATCGACGAACTATCCAAGCGAACGGCGATCGGTCGTTCTCGTCCTGGTGAAGTCCTTACGGCGCAGGCGCAGCTTTCACTGCTTCAAGCGCAGCTTGAGGCAGCACGTGGCGATTTAACGATCGCGCGGGACCGGTTCTCCGATGCCACCGGGATCCCTCGTGAGACGGCGCTCGCTGAGCCTGATCAACTTCCCAAAGCGCTGGAGTCTCTTGAGAGCTACCTGGATCGGCGAGAGAGTCGGCCTGATGTTCGGTCGCTGGCCGCCAGCGTTCGCTCGGCGGAGCAGAATGTACGCGTCGCTTGGTCGGGGCATCTTCCCACGGCGAGCTTCACGGGGAACTACTATCCTTCTCGCACTGGCACGCTGAAGGATGTGAGCTGGGACCTGGGCGTGGGGCTCACGATCCCGCTGTTCGAGGGTGGGATCGTGCGGGGACGCGTCCGAGAGGCGACGGCTCGGGAGAATGAGATCGAGCTTCTACTAGTCCAGCAGCGACGGACGGCCGATACGGAGATTCGTGCTGCCTATCATTCTGTTCAGGCGGCCATGGATCAGGTGAAGACGCTCGAGGATGCGCTCAAAATCACGGAGCGCAATTACCACGAGCAAGTCCGCGATTACCGCTTCAGCCTGGTTACGAATCTCGATGTGTTGCAGGCCCTGAACTCGTTTCAGGATACTCGGCGTGCATTCGATCGCGCCCGATATCTTGCCTTTGCCGCCTGGGCGGATCTGAAGGCCGCAGTGGCAATGGTGCCCGGGCTCAAGGCGCAGCCTGCGCAGGATCGCCTATCGCGCGCCCGCCCCACAGAGGTGCATCCCACGGCGACGCACCCCGCGGAGACGCATCAATGAATATCAGCACGATCGCGATTCGAAACCACGTCTTCACCTGGATGCTCATGGCGGCGATGCTGCTGTTCGGTGGTATCGCCTTCGATCGGATGGGCGTGAGTCAGTTGCCCGATGTCGACTTCCCGATGGTGAACATCAGCGTGGGCTTGGAGGGCGCAGCTCCCGAGGTCATGGAGCTCGATGTGGTGGATCCTATCGAGGGAGCGTTGACCTCGGTGCAGGGAGTGAAAAGCATCTCCTCGTCGTCGCGTACCGGTAGTGCGAACATCACAGTGGAATTCGATCTCGAAAAGGACATCGACGTCGCGGTTCAGGAGGTTCAGACCGCGATCAGCCGCGTTCAGCGGCGTCTGCCCAAGGAGATCGACTTGCCCTCCGTTCGTAAGTCGAATCCGGAAGACCAGCCGATCATGTTCCTGAGTGTCACTTCGGATCGTCTGTCGCAAAAGGAACTGATGACGCTTGTGCGTGATCAGGTTCAGGACCGGTTTACTACGGTTCCTGGCGTGGGCGATGTCACGCTCGGTGGATACGTCGACCCCGCATTGCGGGTGTGGCTGTCGCAGGAAAAGTTGACGCAGTACCAGCTGACCGCCTCGGACGTAGTGAACACGATTCAACGGGAGCATTCCGAGGCGCCTGGTGGCCGCGTCGAGACGGAGCGCAAGGAATTCAACATCCGAACCTTGGGCGAAGCGCTCACGGCAAAGGACTTCGAGAACATCACCATCAGTCGCAGGGGCGGGGCCCCAAATTATCGTCCAATCCCCTTGAAGGATGTCGCGAAGGTGGAAGAGGGGACTGCTGACGTTCGGAGTGTCAGTCGTTCCATGGGAAAACCGGGAGTGGGCCTTGGAATTCGTAAGCAGCCTGGCTCAAACGCCGTGCGCGTGGCGCATCTGGTGAAGGACCGGTTGAAGGAGGTGTCGGCGCAGCTTCCTCCGGGCGTGGATATCGGTGTTCGCTTCGACACCACGCAGTTCATCGAAGAGGCGATCGGCGAGTTGAACTTCACGCTCGTACTCTCGGCGATCTTGACGGCTCTGGTTTGCTGGCTCTTTTTGGGATCTTGGAGCGCGACCGTCAATGTCATCCTTGCTATTCCGACGTCGATCGTCGGTAGCTTCATGGTGCTTTACGCTCTTGGATTCACGCTGAATGCCTTCACATTGCTCGGCCTGTCTCTGGCGATCGGTATCGTCGTTGACGATGCCATCATGGTGCTCGAGAACATCGTTCGGCATCTAGAGGCAAAGAAGGACCGCATGAGCGCGGCGCTGATTGGTGCAAGGGAGATCTCCTTCGCCGCTTTGGCGGCCACCGCTGCGATCATCGCGATCTTCCTTCCGGTCGCTTTCATGCAGGGGATCATCGGCAAGTACTTTCTTCAGTTCGGTGTCACGCTGTCGGTGGCGGTCGCGTTGTCATTGGTCGAGGCGTTGACGTTGACGCCCATGCGGTGCTCGCGCTTCCTGACGATCAAGCCGCGGACGACCTGGATTGGCCGTGGCGTGGAAATGGGGTTCGCGCGTTGCGCGGAATTCTATCGCCGTGTGATCCCAGTGACCCTCAGACATCCTTGGAAAACGATTGCGTGCGCCACGCTGTTCTTCGTGGGGACTCTTGCCGTCGGGAAGTTCATCAAGCAGGAGTTCGTCCCGGCGCAGGATCAGAGTCGTCTGATGGTTCGGATGCAGACGCCCGTGGGCTCCTCGCTCGCCTTTACGGACGAGAAGCTGAAACAGTTGGAATCCTATTTCACGAGTCGGCCGGAGGTGGAGAGCTATTTTTCGTCGGTCGGCGGTTTCGGTGGCGGAACGGTGAATTCCGGGATGGTGTTCCTGAATCTAAAACCTCCCCGTGAGCGCAGACAGAGCACCCAGCAGCTTGCGGCAGTCTATCGCCAAGAGCTGAAGAAGATGATCCGTGAAGGGCGTATTACCATCCAGGATCCGTCGCTCGCCGGTTTTGCGGCGAAGCGTGGATTTCCTGTCGAGTTCACGATCCGGGGGCCCGACTGGCAGAAGCTGGTTGAACTCAGTGAACGCATGGGAGAGGCGATGGAGAAGTCCGGGGCTATGACGGACGTGGATACCAACTACCAGTCCGGCATGCCGGAGATTCAGGTGATCCCCGATCGCGTGAAGGCGCGGGAACGTGGCGTGGATATCTCGGAGATTACTCAGACGGTGAATGTGATGATGGCGGGGGCGGTGGCGGGGAAGTACTCGCAGGGTGGCCGCAGGTATGATGTACGCGTCGGTCTGCCGGCAGAGGATCGTGCTTCGCCGAAGACGATTCAGCGGCTGCAGGTACGGAACAATCGAGGTGAGCTGATTCCGTTGGCCGATGTGGTGACGTTGCGCGAACGCCCGAGTCTTCAGTCGATTTCGCGCGAGGATCGTCAGCGTGCGATCAGTATGTTCGCGAACGTGTCGTCCAAGAGTTCTCAGAAGGAAGCGATTCAGACGGTTGAGCGGCTCGCGAAGGAGCTCTTGCCCGAGGGATACCGTGCGGTGATTGGCGGCAGTTCGAAGACCTTTCAAGAGTCTTTCACTGGCCTGATCTTCGCGCTGCTGCTCGGGATCGTGGTCTCGTACATGGTTCTTGCCTCGCAGTTCAATAGCTTCGTCCATCCGATCACTATATTGATCGCGTTGCCGTTCAGTGTGTCGGGTGCTTTAATCGCCCTGTTTCTCGGGGGCCAGACGCTCAACGTTTACAGCATGATCGGGTTGATCCTGCTCATGGGCATCGTGAAGAAAAACTCCATCCTGCTTGTCGAGTTCACGAATCACATGAGGGAGAGGGGTCTGGCGACGCGTGAGGCTCTGATTGAGGCGTGCCCGATCCGTCTGCGTCCGATCATCATGACCTCGGTTTCGACGGTAGCGGGCGCGATCCCGCCCGCGCTGGCGATTGGTCCGGGGGCGGAGAGCCGTATCCCGATGGCCCTTGCCGTGATCGGCGGGGTGATCGTCTCGACGGTGCTGACGTTGTTTGTCGTGCCGTGCGCCTACGAGCTGTTTGACCGGCTTCGGAAGTCCTCCGCCACTGCTGAGGCTTAGGGCGAAGTTCCCTTCGTAGGATTCGGGACGGCTTGAGCGGGGAGACGAGCTGGCGCTCCCGGTGTGTTCCCCGGTGTGCCGAATGATGGGCGCTCAGCTTCGGCCGGCTGGCTGCAGAGGCCCATGGTCATCATCCCGTTGACGTCCGTTGTGAAGCACGTCTGGACCTGACGGACTTCCGGGGTCCTGCTCACGTTGAACTCTTCATGAACGCGCACGCCCACGCTGAGGCCGGATCCGGCCCAAGCCTCTCCACTGCAGATCGCCGTTACGGCCATCGCCAGGAGGAAGATCAGGGATGATGCAGTGCGTCGTTCAAGGCGCATTCATACCCTCTAGGTCTCTTCACGGTATTTTTTTAGGAGTTCTAAAGGATTGCGCGGCGCGACACATGGATTTACCCAGGCACACTTCAAAAGGTGTCGGACACCTTTTGGCCCCGTCGGAATGCTGCCTTGCATTTAAGGGGCGATGGTGTAGGAGTGGTGATCGGTTTTTCTATGGCAGTCAGCGTACCTAATCCCCATAGAGCATTGAACATTGTGGTCGTCGACGACGAGCGCGAGCTGCGCGAGTCCATCTCGCAGAAGCTCACCTCGATGAACCACAACGTCCTCCAGGCCGAAGACGGCGAGGAGGCTCTGCGCATTATTCGTGAGCGGGGGACGGATACGCCGGCGTCCATCCACATGGTTCTCCTGGACATGAACATGCCCAAGATGAACGGGCTCGAGACGTTGAAGGAAATTCGGCACTTCGATCCTTCCATCATCGTGCTCATCATTACGGCTTACGGCAACATCCGCGATGCCGTCGAAGCGATGCGCGAGGGCGCTTACAACTATTTCGAAAAGCCCATTCAGGAATCGGACATCGAAGACGTCGTGAAGATGGCCGGCGACGCCCACGTGCTCGCCCACGAGATGGGGCTTGCGTCGCCGAAGATCACCCTCGACAACGGCGAGCAATTCATCGGCGACTCCCAGAAGATGCGCGAAGTCTTCGGCGTGATCGCGAAGCTCGGGCAGGTGACCACCAGCGTCCTGATCCGCGGCGAAAGCGGAACCGGCAAGGAGCTCGTCGCGCGCGCCATCCACTTCAATTCCTCCCGTAAAGATAAGCCGTTCGTAGCTGTGAACTGCGGCGCGATTCCGGAGAACCTGACCGAGAGCGAACTCAACGGACACGAAAAGGGCGCCTTCACGGGGGCGGATCAGCGTCAGATCGGCAAGTTCCAGTATGCCGAGGGCGGCACGCTGTTCCTGGATGAAATCGGCGATATCTCTCCTGCGATGCAGGTGAAGTTGCTGCGCGTGCTTCAGGAGCGCAAGTTCAGCCCCATCGGCTCCAATCGCGAGATCCGTTGCGACGTCCGCATCATCGCGGCGACGAATCGGAATCTCGAAGAGATGATCAAGAAGAACGAGTTCCGTCAGGACCTCTTCTATCGTCTCAATGTCATGCCGATTGAGCTGCCGCCTCTGCGCGAGCGCACGTCGGATATTCCGTATCTCGTCGAGCATTTCATCGAGACGTTCAATAATCTGCATGGCCGGAGCGGCAGTGGAAACGAAATCCGCGGCATCCGTCAGGACGCGCTCAATGCGCTTCGCAATTACGTTTGGCCAGGAAATATCCGCGAACTGGAGAACGTGATCGAACGCGCCTTCGTGCTCGAGAACTCGCATTACATCACGCTGACGTCACTTCCCGAATACCTTCAGCCGCGTGGTGAGCGTGGCAAGTCGGGGACCGTCGCGGGAGCCGTGTTGGATGGCGCGGTGGCCACGCACGCGATCGATTTTCACAACCAGAAGGAGCAGTTCGAGCGCGAATTCATCATCAAGGCGCTCACGCGCTTCAACGGACGGATCAATCAGACCGTCGCGCATGCGGGAATTCCGAAGAACACTCTGCTTCGCAAGATGCGCAAGTATGGGATCAACCCCGCTGAATACGGACCCGTCGATCAGGACGGCGAAGAGCGCTGAGCCGGCTCCGTGTGGAGCGGCAGCGTGAACGTGAAGGTCGTGCCTTCGCCTTCGACGCTGCGGACCTGAATCTTCCCGCCGTGCAGTTCGATAAAATACTTCGACAGATAGAGGCCGAGTCCCGTGCCTTTGACCTTCTCGTCAATCGGTCGCAAGAATCGGCTGAAGCGCCGGAACATCAGGGGGAGCTTGTCCTTCGGGATGCCGGGGCCGAAGTCTTCCACTTCCACGCGAATCGAACCTTCCTCTTCGCGTGACCGGACAATCACTTTCCCGCCTTCGGGACTGTATTTGATGGCGTTGTCGATCAGGTTCGTCAGGACTTGCGCCATCAAGTCCTCATCGCACTCCACGGAGAACAGCGGATCGAGCGATTGCTCGATCGTGATGTTCCGGCCCTGCCAGAGACGGCGCAGACGGCGGATGGTTTTCTGGATGAGTTGATTGATGTCATTCGACTTCTTGTTGAGGATGACCTTCTGCGACTCCACTTTCGAGAGGTTCAAGATGCTCGTAATGTAGTGCTTCAGCTCGTTGTTGCTGTTTTCGATGGAGTCGAGAAGCTTCAGCCAGTCCGGATGATTGCCGCATTCGTTCACCTCGCGGCGGAACCGTTCGACGACCGCCTGGATCTTGGCGAGAGGCGTTTTGAGATCATGACTCAGAAGCGACAAGACGTTCGTCTTCATCTTGTCCAGCTCCTTTAGGTACTGAGTCTGTTCCAGCCAGCGCCAGTGGAGGTTCTCCTGCACTGCGAGGCGATAGCCCGTGAACACGATATAGGTCGCGAGAAGCGCCAGAGTCGCGTTGGTGGCGGGAAGGTAGAGGCCCGCAAGTTGGAAGATGATCTGGAAGAGCACGATGATGATCGCGAAGCCAGTCCCGAAGAGCGCGATGAAGCTGATCAGCACGGGGTAGAAGATCACATAGCAGGCACCTAGAATCACAAGTCCGAGAAGGACCAGTGCGCGAGTCGGGAAGGAGGCGATCCGCACCGGTTTTTCCGAGAGCGCGGTCTGGATCTCGTTCGCGATGACTTCAGCCGCCGGCATGTGCCCGAAGGGGGTGCGAACGGAGTCGCCGTCGTGGGCGAGGATGATGGTCTTGCCCGTGAGATCGGGGCAAGGCTTAAGTGATGGCTCTGCTTCGAGCGCATCCAGCAAACGGCAGCGAGGGACCGAGCCCGGAGGACCGCTGTAGTTGATCAGCTCGCGGCGAGCGCGGGGATCCGCGCTGACTTTACCGGAGAGAATGCCCGCGATGGAAGAACGGTCTCCAGGAGGAAAGGCCGAGCGTCGCACGATTCCATCGTCATCTTCGTCGAAACGAATGGACTGAGGCGTGACCCAGATCAGCTTCTCGTTGGCCTCCAGCTCATGAAGCACGGGGCTAGGGAGTGAGTGGAGGATGGATGAAGGAATGGGCCAGCTCACGACGATGGCGACGGGGTTCTTCTCCAGAAGATGCTTCGTCAGGAA
>CAYOWB010000151.1:3704-8987 GCA_964407515.1 uncultured Bacteriovoracaceae bacterium | reverse complement strand
ACGCCAACCAGGGGTGCCGGCGCGAAAGCCCCCGGAAGTCATGGAGATTAAGAGCTGAGTCCTCGCGGGCCGAGAGCGCTGTCAGCACAGCGAAGGCTCCCAGGTTCATGATGGCATAGGCGACCAGATACATGACGACCGGACCAAAGCCCTCGGCTGTCCTCGGGGCCGCCAGCACTCCCACGAGAAGGTACCCGGTGTGCGCTATGGACGAATATGCGAGAAGCCGCTTCAGGTTGGTTTGGGTCAACGCCACCAGATTCCCGACCACCATGGTCAGCACCGCGCAGGCCCAGAGAATGTCATGAAGGGATGCCTGAATCGGAAGGCCGTTTTCGACAAATCCGGTTCCGCTCAGTACGCGAACAAACGCCGCAAAGGCCGCTGCCTTCAGGCCGCTTGTCATGAATCCAGTCACTGGCGCAGGCGCCCCCTCGTACACATCGGGCATCCAGGCATGGAAGGGAACCGCGGCAACCTTGAAAAGAAAGCCCACGACGACGAGGGCCGCGCCGAGCATGAATTGCGCCGTCATCCGTTCGGGGTGGCCCTTGACGAACTCCAGGATCGTCCGGATGTTGGTCGACGACGTGGCTCCGTAGAGCAGAGCGACTCCATAGAGCAGGATCGCCGCGGCGACCGAGCCGAGAATGAAGTACTTCATTGCCGCTTCGTTTGCTTTGCGATCCGCCCGCCGGAACGTCACCAGCACATAGATGGAAATCGACATTGTTTCCAGGGCGATGAACAGCACCACCAGGTCCAGCGCCGCCGCCATCAGCATCATGCCAACGGCCGAGAGCAGAACGAGGAAGTAATACTCCGGGTGTTGCATGCTCTCGCGATCCAAGTACTGGAACGACGCAAGCAGCGTCACGGACGCCGATGCAAGGAAGAGAACCGCGAAAAACTGCGAATAGGCGTCAACGGCAAGCATCCCGTTGAACAGGGCTTGCGGCTCCACCCAGAAAAGCCGGCCGGCGACGACCATTCCTCCGAGCGCTCCAATCATCGACAGGGCGAAAACGAGGCTCCTCGGGTTGAAAACCCTGATCAGTCCGGCAAACAATGCCAACACGGCCACACCGCACACCCAGAAGTACGGAAGCAACAAGTCGATCGTTTCCCGACCGAAGGCAAGAAGCTCCGGACGAATCGTGACGAGGTTCTGCATTTCCTATCTCCCCCCTTTGGCCTGCACGCGAGCGATCAGCTGCGCTACCGCAGGGTCCGTTACCGAAAACACCGCCTTCGGGTAAACGCCCATGATGAAGACCGCCGCGATGAGCGGAAGTAAAACGACGAATTCCCTGATCGATAGATCCTTGAGCTTCTCATTTTCCGGATGACGGATGGGCCCGAACATCACGCGTTGGAACATCCAAAGCATGTACACCGCACCAAAGATCACGCCGACGGCGGAAACCGCAGCTAACACGCGGCTCGTGCCCCAAGCCCCCAAGAGGACCAGGAACTCCCCAACAAACCCGTTCGTGCCGGGCAGCCCAATCGACGAAAGGGTCAGAATCATGAACGCAATCGCGAAAATCGGCATCGTCCGCGAAATTCCGCCGAAGTCCGCGATTTGGCGTGTGTGCCGGCGCTCATAGATCATTCCGACCACGAGAAACAGTCCACCGGTCGATATCCCGTGACTCAACATCTGGAAGACCGATCCGGAGATCGCCACCGGGTTCATTGAAAACAACCCAAGAACCACATATCCCATGTGACTGACGGACGAGTAAGCGACCAACTTCTTGACGTCCGGCTGGACCATGGCAACCCAGGCTCCATAAAGAATTGCCGCCGCCCCGAGCGTCATGAATGGAACCTGGTAGAGAAAGACTGCCTGCGGGAACAAGGGAAAGGCGAAGCGGATGAACCCGTATCCGCCCATCTTCAGAAGTACGCCAGCCAGAATCACGCTTCCGGCTGTCGGAGCTTGAACGTGCGCGTCGGGCAGCCACGTGTGAAGAGGGAAGAGCGGAACCTTGATGGCAAAGGCGAGCGCAAAGGCCAGGAACAAGAGGCCCTGCGGCGAGAAGTACCCATCCCCAGGCAATACCACGCGATAGAGATCCAAGACCGCGGTAGAGTAGCTGCCGAACTGAACTTTGTGCTGATACGCCACATAAAAGATGGCAACTAACATCAAGAGCGATCCGACCACGGTATAGAGAAAGAACTTCATCGCGGCATAGATCCGATCTTTGCCACCCCAAATTCCTATCAGGAAGTACATCGGCGCGAGCATCGCTTCCCAAAACACGTAGAAAAGGAAGATGTCGAGCGCCACGAATGCACCTAGCATCCCCGTCTCAAGGGCGAGCAGCAGGAAATAGTATTCACGCACCCGTTCCGAAATCGCCGAGAACGAACCCAACACCGCAAGCGGCATCAGAAACGCCGTCAGGAGCAGCAGCCACAAGCTGATCCCGTCCGCGCCCAGGAGATAGCGCACGCCAAGTCCCGGAAACCACTCTGCCGATTCGAGTAAGCGGAACTCGCCGGCCTGCCCCTGATACAACGAAAAAGCGCGCATCGAGAGCACGAGGACAACCAGCGTTCCCGCGAGCGTCCACGCTCTCAGCGCCGATCGGCCAACCGGAGTGCCGGTGGGAATAGCGAGCCCGATCACGCCCCAGACGAGCGGCAGGAACGCGGCGACAGTCAGCAAACGGGAATCAAGCCATTCCATAGATCAGGTACCCCACAATCGCGAGCGCTCCGATGAGGAGCAAGATTCCATAGGCCTGGATCGACCCCGTCTGAACCACCCGGATGGCCTGTCCGCTGGACTGCGATACTCTTCCGAAACTGAGAACCAAACGGTCAACAACAGCGACATCGACGTACTTCCACAGAGCCATCGCCAGATGCACGATGGGCCTGACCACGATCGCGCCGAAAAGTTCATCGATATACCACTTGTTCGCAAGAACACGATGGAGCGGCGCGAGCCGTGTGCGAAGCGCCTCCGCGGCGCCATTCTTCTCATAGAAGCGGATCGTGTAATACATGGCGCCCGCCGCCAACCCCGCGCTCAGAATCATGAGGAGCCACTCCAGGGAGCCCTGAACCCCATCGCGCAGAGCATGCGCACCCTCGCCCCCCAGGTGTAGCCAGTGCTCGATCCAGCTTGCGTGCGGAATACCGATGAATCCGCCGATTACGCTCAGCACCGCCAGAATCTGCAGCGGCAGAATCATCACCGTGGGCGACTCATGTGGATGCTTACGGTCTCCACGATACGACCCCAGGAAGGTCAATGCAAAGAGCCGCGTCATGTAAATCGCCGTCATGACCGCGGTGAGTGCGCCGACAGCCCAAAGCCAGACGGAACCATGGGGAGAACTGAAGGCGCGCCACAGGATCTCATCCTTCGAGAAGAAGCCGGAGAACGGCGGAATCCCGCAAATCGCCAGCCAGCCGGCCGCGAACACCAGAAAGGTCTTGGGAAGCTTTTGCCGAAGTCCTCCCATGCGGGTAATGTCCTGCTCCTCGTGAAGTGCATGAATGACGCTCCCGGCGCCGAGGAACATCAACGCCTTGAAGAAGGCATGGGTGACGACATGGAACACCCCAGCCGAGAAAGCGCCCACTCCACAGCCGAGGAACATGTAGCCAAGCTGCGAGACGGTCGAGTAAGCCAGGACCTTCTTGATATCGTCCTGAGCGATCGCCATCGTGGCGGCGAAAAACGCCGTTCCCGCCCCGATGACAGCAACGACCTCCATCGCTTGCGGCGACAGCGTGAAAAGGGCGCTCAATCGAGCGACCAGATAGATTCCGGAAGTCACCATCGTCGCGGCGTGGATCAGGGCTGAAACGGGAGTCGGGCCGGCCATGGCGTCCGGCAGCCAGATGTAGAGCGGAATCTGCGCCGATTTACCGGCACACCCTACAAAGAGAAGAAGACAAATGGCGGTGACCGTTCCGACAGGCACACCGGCGGGCAGCGCAGGAACGCCACCAGGGGCCACCGCGGCCTGAATTCCCGCGAACTCGAGCGTGCCGAAGGTCGAAAAAATCAGGAACATCCCGAGAAGAAACCCAAGATCACCGATACGATTGACGATGAAGGCCTTCTTTCCAGCCGATGCCTTTTCGTCATCCTGATACCAATATCCAATCAACAAATAACTGCAGAGGCCGACGCCTTCCCAGCCGAGAAACATCACCGGCAGCGATGACCCCAGCACGAGAATCAGCATCGCCAAACAGAACAGGTTCAAGTACGCGAAGAAGCGCGATGGCGTCTCGTCATGGGACATGTACCCGATGGAATAGACATGGATCAGCGTTCCGACACCAGTGATGAACAGGGCATAAAGACCGGAAAGGCTGTCCAGACGCAGCGCCATTCGGACATCGAAGGTGCCGACACTCAGCCAACTGAACAGATGCTGGTCGATCACGCGCGCCTCGGCGGGAAGACCATGAAGCTGAATGAACGCCACCAGAGAAACAAGGAATGACGCTCCGATGGCGACGCTGGCGAGCGAGCCACTTAGCGTCGCCCCAGGTCCCTTTCCGCCGTTGCGGCGGGAAACCGAGAATAGGAGTCCGTTCAGAAGGAATCCGGCCAACGGAAACGCGAGAATCATCGCCAACATCGGCTCATCCTTTCAACATGCGAATGTCGTCGGTATCGACACTTCGCAGGGTCCGAAACATCGCTATCACGATTCCCAAGCCGACGGCCGCCTCAGCGGCGGCCACCGCCATGACAAAAAACACGTTCATCTGCCCGCCAAGATGGTCCAGCTGCTTTGAGAACGTGACAAACGTCAGGTTGACGGCGTTCAGCATGAGCTCAATGCACATCATAATCACCAGCACGTTGCGCCGGATCAGCACGCCAGTAAGACCGATCATGAAAATGATGGCGGAAAACGATAGAACCAACCAGGGTTCAACGTGCACTGCCGGCCTCTCTTTCCTTGTTCTTGCGCTTCGCCAGCGCGACCGCTCCAGCCACCGCCGAAAGGAGTATGACCGAGGTCAGTTCAAACGGCAGGATGTACTCGGAGAACAGCACCTCCGCGATCACCCGCGTATTTCCTCCTGCCGCCGCAATCCGCTCAACCGAGAACTCTCCGCGCGGCGCGTGTTGAGGGCTCTCCTTCAACACCCAGACAATGCCTGCGAGCAACGCCGCCCCCAGGACTCCGGCGCCGACCCGCATGGGCCACCCGGTCCGTCCGAGATCAAAGCTCGGGCCATCCGCATGCAGCAACATGATGACAAAAACAAACAGCACCATGATGGCGCCGGCAT
>CAYOWB010000151.1:2372-3694 GCA_964407515.1 uncultured Bacteriovoracaceae bacterium | reverse complement strand
CACGAGAACCTGAAGCGCAGCCAGGAGATGGGCGCCCATGGCGGCATAGAGTCCGGCAAACGAGAAGAAGACAAGCACCAGACTCAGCGCGCTCGCCACGGGGCTCTTCTTCAGGACAACCAGCAATGAGAACGCCACCGCTGGAACCGCGAAAAGGTAGAATGCGATCGGTGAAATTTCCATTTCGTCGCTCCTATTTGTGCCCGCGCTGTTCCAGAAGGAACTGCTTTTCGTAGACTTCACGCTTCGACTGACTCATCTCGTAGATCGTGCTGAGCTTAATGGCATCCTTCGGGCAGGCTTCCTCGCACATTCCGCAAAAGCAGCACCGCAGAATATCAATCTCGAACTTCACCGGATACTTCTCCTTATCGGGGCGCTCGCCCGCGACAATGTGGATGCACTCCGATGGACAAACGGTCGGACAAAGCATGCAGGCCGTGCAGTTCTCCACTCCGTTGGTCATCTTGATGTAGTGCTGCCCCCGAAACCGACTCGAGTAATCCCGTCGCTCTTCGGGATATTGGATCGTGACCTTCGGCGCGAAGAAGAAGTTCTTGATCGTGATCCCGAGCCCGCGGGCAACCTCCAGGATATACAACCGACTGAACATTCCCGGTCTTGACTTGATCAACATGGTTAAATCACCCCGCGATAGACGAGCAGGCCCGTCACGAAAATATTAATCAAGGAGAGCGGCAAGAGGACCGTCCACCCCAGATCCATGAGCTGGTCGTAGCGGAACCTCGGGAGAGTCCACCGCACCCACACAAACAGCCACAGGAAGAATCCGGTCTTCAGGACAAAGGAGGTCATCTCCAGCCCGACCCGCAGCACCTCGGCGCCCACCCCCGGGAGGAAGGGCGCAAGCCACGCAAAGAGTTGCGGCATTCCGGGGAGCATTTGCCAGCCGCCGAAGAACAACGTCGCGACAAGAGCCGAGGCCGTTGTCATGTTCACGTACTCGGCAAGCATGAACAGCGCGAACTTCATCGACCCGTACTCGATGTGATAGCCAATGATCTCCGACTCACCCTCGGGAAGGTCAAAGGGCAGGCGATTCGTCTCCGCGTAAGCGGAGGTCAGGAAGATCAGAAAGGCGACCGGCTGGACGAAGATGCCCCATTTCGGAATTTCCACAGGACCGATCCGCCAGAGCACCTGTCCCTGCGCCTGGACGATCTCCATCAGATGAACGCTCGAGTAAACCATGACGATACCGACGACCGCGAGGGCCATCGGGATGCCGTAGCTGATCATCTGCGACGAACTTCGCAGGGCCCCAAGCAGCGTGTACTTGCTGTTAGAAGACCAGCCCGCCA
>CAYOWB010000151.1:2113-2362 GCA_964407515.1 uncultured Bacteriovoracaceae bacterium | reverse complement strand
GACTCCCAGTGAGGCGATCGCGAAGATATAGAGGAACCCGACATTCAAGTCCGCCACCTGGAACATGATCGTCTTGCCAAAGATCGTGATTTCGCTCCCGAACGGAATGACGGCAAACCCCATCAGAGCCGGCACCATCGCGGCAATGGGCGCTATGAAGTAATAGAACTTGTCGACGTGATTCGGAATTCCATCCTCCTTGAAGAAGAACTTCACGGAGTCCGCAATCAGCTGGAACAGCCCTAATGG
>CAYOWB010000151.1:1851-2090 GCA_964407515.1 uncultured Bacteriovoracaceae bacterium | reverse complement strand
TTCCGCTCCAGGTGATCAAGGCCGAACCGCGCCGCTCCACCCAAACCATCAACGGAACCACGGAGAAGAGTGCGCCGACCACCACGCCGATCTTCGCCCCCATGATGAGCCAATCCCAGGTGTCCATGGTCATGCCTCCGCCTTCCACATCTCGACAATCTCGGACAGCGACTTGCAACCCACCGGTCCTCGTATTGCGCGAACGAACTGTTGTTCAACGCCTTCAAAGTTGAACACGG
>CAYOWB010000151.1:1525-1835 GCA_964407515.1 uncultured Bacteriovoracaceae bacterium | reverse complement strand
AATCCAGGCAGTACAACCTCGAAGTGCCCGGCTTCCGCGCGGGTAAAGACGCCGACACCGACCGCCTTAACTCCCTTCACATGCGAGAAGTCCGGCAGCCGCGCCCGGCCGCCGCGGAATACGACGATCGCATCCGTGCCCGCCGGGACGGTATCAAACGCGTGGTACCCGAGTTTCTCCAGTCCGTAGAGGTTGGCCGTCTTGCTGGTGCGCTTCAGTATGCGGTCTGCCGCCGCGTCGTCTTGCGCGTAACGCACGCCCGGCGTTCCGAAGTGATTGACATGGTTGGCAACGGCAAGGGGGTGCTGGT
>CAYOWB010000151.1:0-1515 GCA_964407515.1 uncultured Bacteriovoracaceae bacterium | reverse complement strand
GAAGTGATAGAGCTTCGCCCCAGGGATCGCGACCGGAACAAATCGCTGCAGCTGCGCGGCCTCCTCCTGGGTTAGGTCAGAGCCCACAAGTACCACGACATTCTTGCGCCCCTTGAGCACCGTCTTCGCCTGTTGAATTGCCGGTTCCCAGCCTCCCTGTGTCGGCTCCACGATACGCTCCGGGCTGTGCACGTAGTGGAAGTTGAAGCGGCCTTCGTCACATAGCCAATACTTATTGATACTGAGGTTCTCCCTGGGGATGCACCGGTAGATCACATCGCGTTCATGATGGATCTCCATGTTACAACCTCTTGAACACCCCTCGCAGACGGTCGCGGTCTTCTTGAGCATCCACGCGCGCTTTGAGAAGCGGAAGTCCTTGAGCGTCAACGATCCCGTCGGGCAGATATCAGCGTAGTTTCCGGCGTACTCCGTCTCGAGCGGGCGCCCGTCGAGCGTAGAAATCTCCGTCTTGTTTCCGCGCTTGGTGGCGATCATCTCATGAATTCCGGCGACCTCCTCGCCAAAGCGAAGGCAACGCGTGCAGTGAATGCATCGATTCATGTTCTTCTGAATCACCGGCCCCATGTCCAGATCGACGTACGTGCGCCTCTCTTTCGTCGACCGCTGATACTGATCCCCATAGGCGTAAGCGAAGTCTTGCAGGTCACACTCGCCGGATTTGTCGCAAATCGGACAGTCCAAGGGGTGGTTCACCAATAGAAATTCCATGACGGACTTCCGGTGCTGCTTCACGCGGTCAGTATCCGTCCTGACAACCATTCCTTCCGTGGCAGCGGTCGAACAGGCGGTCTGCAACTTCGGCATCTTTTCGATTTCCACCGCGCAGATCCGGCACTGACCCACGACACGAAGGGCGGGATGGTAGCAGAAGACCGGGATCTTCACCCCGATGCGCTTGGCGACTTCAACGAGGTTCTCGCCCTGAGCGAACTCTACTTCACGTCCGTCTATTATGCATTTGGGCATCGTCCACCTCGGATGTGAGCCTCGAAGTCGGCTCTGAATTTCTTCACGAAGCTGATTACTGGACCAGCGGCCGCATCACCGAGCGCACCGGCCAGCGACGTTATCGGCGATATCAAGCAGAAGAGGGATATCCTGGTCGCGCCCTTCGCCTCTTTCGATCCGATCCAGAATTTCCTCCATCCACTGACAGCCCTCGCGGCAGGGCGTGCATTGGCCGCAGGACTCATGGGCGTAAAACTGGGTGATTCTGCGGATCAAGCGGACGACACAGTAGTCCTCGCTCACGACGATGATGCTGGCCGAACCCATCATTGATCCGATCTTCATCAGGGGGTCGACATCATAGACGACGTCGATCTCGTCCGCGGTCAAGACCGGGGCGGATGAGCCCCCGGGAATGACTGCCTTGAGCCTCTTGTCATCCAGCACGCCACCGCAGTAGTCGTAGATGATCTGCCGGATCGTCGCGCCGCCGGACGGAATCTCATAGAGCCCGGGCTTGTTCACGTGGCCAGAGACGCCGAC
>CAYOWB010000150.1:2657-8989 GCA_964407515.1 uncultured Bacteriovoracaceae bacterium | reverse complement strand
GCGACGGGCGGACGCGCGTTCTGCCCACGGCCGTGCCCCGGAACTCGCTCGGCTGCGTGCTCATGATCTGACTCATGTCGTTCGCGTCGGGCGGGGGGGGCGGGAGATTGGGCTGCTGCGGCGACTTCTTCTCGTCGGGCTTCATCATGAGCGGCGTGTAGATGGCCGCGATATCGCGTTCCATGACGCCCATGGATAGGCGAATGCCGTTGTAGAAGTCGCCCTCGTTGAGAAGAATGTCGCGCACGCGGTAAGTCTCGGTGGTCGCCTGGTAGATGGCGAAGCTGATCACGGTGAGAAGCGAGATCGCGATGAGAAGTTCGAGGAGGGTGAACCCCGCCTGCGAGATGCGTCTACTGACTGAGCGAGAACTCATGGTTCAGGTCCACCCAGTAGGTTGAGGTTGTGAAGGATTGTTCGCCGGAGCCGCGTTGCCAGCTGATGGTGACTTGCACCTCCCGGATCGCCTTGGAAAAGTAACTCGTCATTAACTTGGTGAGAAGCTCGGTGAACTGGTCCTGGCCGGAGTCGCTGGAGCTGGAGGCGCCTTCCTTCTTGTCGCCGCCGCCGAAGCTCATGTTGGGGAACTCGAGTTCCTTGATGGTTCGCTTCCAGCGGAAGTCCTCGTAGGGGGCAGGGAATTGGCCGCTTTCTTCCTTTTTCACTTCGTTGAAGGGCTTGCCCTCGAAGGTGTTCTCGGCCTCGACCATGAGGTTCTTGGCGAGCATGGCCACGACGTTCATTTGACGGGCTTTTTCGGAGGTGCGGAGGCTCGCGGACTCGACCATGAGGATGGAGCTAAAGGCGACGAGCATGATGCCCATGGCGATCATGGTCTCGAGAAGGGTGAAACCGTCGCGCCCGAGTCGCTTCACAGCTCCTGCACTTATAAATCCTCGCTTCACAGCTCCTCCTTCGTCACGTAGCGCTCGATCAGCCGCGTGCGGCCGAGAACGGGCGTGACCGACAGAGTGATCTGGTGGTCGGAGGTGTCTTTCAGGTGAATCAAAGTCTGCTCGGTGAAGCCGTGGGGGAAGAAGTGCGTGTAAGCGATCCCGGAAGTGATCGGCTCGGGGCTTTGTTCCGTCAGAATATCGGCAAAGGTGACGCCACGGGGCAGGGTCACCTTGCGCCGCGTGACCAGAGGGTCCAGCTTGAAGGGCGGTTTCTCTTCCTTCTCGCTTCCGATGCGCGAGAACATCTTGCGCCGGCGGTCGCGTTCGCGGCTCTGCTCGGTATCGAGCAACACGTTCGCTTCGGTCGCTGTTTCGACCCAATAGTTCCTGTTCTCCAGATCGTAGACGATGCGATAGACCCGACCAGTCATCGCGGAGGCATTGAAACTGTCACGGACGACAGAGGCGAGCTCCCGCGCCGCCGAATTGAGCGAGACTTTGAAGTAGCTCGACACATTCGGCAGCGCGAAGAGGGAGATCACGCCGATCAGGGCGATGACGACCAGGAGTTCAACCAAGGTGAAACCCGCGTTTCGGTTCGTCTGGTGCCCGGTGATCAGCTCCTGAACTCGGCTGAGCTTACTCGAGTTCGTCAGAGCGGATGTCCTTGGCCAGACCGTCGCCGCCAGCTTTCTGGTCGTCGCCGTAAGAGATGATGACATACTTGCTGCCATCCGATTCATATCCGAAGTCGTTATCCCAGCCGTCCTTCGGGACACGTCCGCCCTTGATGTAACCTTCGGGGTCGTAGTTCTTACACTCGCGACCGCCGGTGGGCTTCTTGACGAGGGCGTCGAGGCCCTGTTCGGTGCTGGGGTAGAATCCGCATTCGCGCCGGAAGTCGTCCAGGATGACTCCCAGCTGCTTCAGTTGGATCTTCGTGGAGTCAACCTTGGAGCGGTTGTAGCGGCTCATAACGTTCACGCCGACGAACGAGCCGACCAGCGCGATGAGCGCGATGACGATCAGCATTTCGGTCAGGGTGAATCCCGCCTGATTGCTGGCGATGCGGGCAAAAGCCTTTTTGAATTGGTTCTTCATGTTTGTTCTTTCTCCTCTGTTTCCTTTTACCTCGTGATGTTGCTCATTTCCATAAGAGGCATAATGATCGAAATCACGATAAATCCGACGACCACCGCCATAGCGACGATCATCAGGGGTTCGAGCAGCGAAGTCAGGCCTTCGATGCGGGCTTTGACTTGCTCTTCGTAAGTCTCCGCGACGTTGCGCAGCATGTCGGGAAGTTCGCCAGTGCGCTCGCCGATCGCGATCATATGAATCACGAGAGGCGGGAACTCGCCACTGCGCCGGAGGGGTTCGGCGATGGATTGGCCCTCGGTGATATTCTCTCGGGCCGTCGCAATCGCTTTCGAGATTGGAGCGTTGTCGACCAGGTTCTTAGCGATACTCATGGAGGTCAAGATCGGGACGCCGGTGCCAAGCAAGGTCGACATCGTGCTGGCGAAACGCGTGACCGCGATCATCCGGGTGAGGGGACCGAAGATGGGGAGCTTCAGCTTGAAGGCGTCCCACTTCGGTCTTCCGGTGGGCGACGAGATGTAGCGGCGAATGAGGCCTAGGAGGACCAGAAGCGCCGGGAAGATCACGAACCACCAGTTGACCACGAGATCACTGACGAACATCAGGGCGCGCGTGGTCGGTGGAATCTGCTTCTTCATCGACTCGAAGACCTGCGTGAGCTTTGGGATGACGAAGATGAAGATCACGACCAGGATGACCATGCCTACGACCATCATCAAGGCGGGATAGGTCATCGCGCTCACGATTTTGGTGCGAAGCCGCATTTGCGCTTCCTTGAGGTCCGCAAGCCGGATGAGGACCAGGCCGAGGGTACCGGAGCTTTCGCCCGCCTCGATCATGTTGACGTAGATGTTGTCGAACGCCCTGGGGTGCTTGGCTACCGCCTTGGCGAGGCTGGAGCCTTCGTTCACGTCCTGGCGGACTTGCGAAAGAATGACTTTCAGGCCCGGGTGATCCGTCTGATCGACAAGCGCGGTGAGTGCCTCGACGAGGGGAATGTTCGCCTTGATCAAGCTTGCCAGCTGGCGTGTCATCAATGCGGCATCTCTGACGCTCACGCGACCGCCGAAGAAGGGGATGCTGCTCTGGGAAGAATCCTTCCTGACATTCTTTTCACGGATCTCCGTGACGATGAGCCCCTGCTTCTTCAGTTTGACGCGCGCGGCCTTCTGCGACTCCGCTTCCACCATCCCGCGGTTCGTCCTGCCGTCAGCTTGCAGTGCCTTGTAGTCGAAAATGGGGGCCAACTCACACCTCCGCGTGCGTGGCGCGCATCAGCTCGTCCACGGTAGTGAGACCCTGGAGCACTTTGCTGACGCCGTCTTCGCGAAGAGTGATCATGCCGCCTTCGACTGCCGCCTTCTTGATGGTGTTAGCATCGGCGTTATTGATGATCAGCGAACGGACCTTGTCGTCGATCACGAGCAACTCATGAATCACGGTACGGCCGGCATAGCCGCTGTTCGAGCAGCTGGGGCAGCCTACGGCTTTGTAGATCGCGGCGTTCTTCGGCGTTTCGGCCAGGCCGAGCTCCTGAAGCTCGAAGGCCGTGAGTTGGTGCGGCATCCGGCACTTCGTGCAGACGCGGCGAATGAGTCGCTGAGCGACGACACCGAGTAGGGAGCTGGCGATCAGGAATGGTTCGACCCCCATGTCGATCAAGCGGGTCGCGGCGCCTGAGGCGTCGTTCGTGTGAAGCGTCGAGAGCACCAGGTGACCGGTGAGCGAGGCATCGATCGCGATGGACGCCGTTTCCTTGTCGCGGATTTCGCCGACCATGATGATGTCGGGGTTCTGACGAAGGAAGGCGCGAAGCGCGCGAGCGAAGGTCAGCTCGATCTTCGTGTTCACCTGCACCTGGTTGATGCCGGGAATCTGGTATTCGATCGGATCTTCGACCGTGAGGATGTTGCGTTCCGGGCTGTTGAGCTTGACCAGGCAGGCGGAAAGGGTAGTCGATTTACCGCTACCGGTAGGGCCGGTGACCAGGATGATGCCGTGCTTGCGGAAGATCAGCTTTTCGATGATTCCGCGGCTGCGCTCGGAGAAGCCCAGCTGCTCGAGCCCGAGCACCGTTCCGGTCTGTTCCAGAATACGCATGACGATGCGTTCGCCGTAGATGGTCGGTACCGTCGAAAGACGGATGTCGATGTCCTTGCCGGCGATCTTGATCTTGATACGGCCGTCTTGAGGCAGTCGTTTTTCGGCGATGTCGAGCGAGCCCATGACCTTGATACGGGATGAGATCGCCGCGTGCGCGCGCTTGGGCTGCCGGATGATGTCGTAAAGAACGCCGTCGATGCGGTATCGGACGACGAATTCCTTTTCGAACGGCTCGATGTGAATATCGGAAGCCTTCTCTTTGACGGCCCGGAAGAGCAGGGAGTTGACGAACTTGATGACCGGAGCGTCGTCCTCGGTCGGCTCGAGAATGTCGCTTGGCCCTTCGAGGTCGTAGGTTTCCTCGAACTCGCCTTCGATCTTCTCGACGAGATTCGCGGTGCTGCGTTCGTAAACGCGATTGATCGCGTCCTGAATGCGCATGCTCGTGCTGACCACGATGCGGACCGGCTCGCCCGTGAGGACCTGCAGGTCTTCCACCAGCGTGTCGTTGAAGGGATCTGACACGGCTACGATGAGGACGTTGCCCCGTGAGGTCTGTTCGCGACCGACCGGGATCACTTCCTTGTTCTTGGCGTAATTGATCGGGATGCTTTGTATCAGCTTCGGATCGATCTCGTTGGCCTTGAGGTCTTCGACAAACGTCAGCCCGATCTGGATGCACAAGGCACGCATGATCTCATGGGGGAGAATCATGTTCTTGCGAACCAGGATTTCACCCAGTAGGCCGCCCTCGCTCTTCTGGATCTGCAACGCCTCGTCGAGCTGCGCCGGGGTCAGCGATGTGTGCTTGATCAGCAGTTCGCCGATGCGCGGAGCGGCTTTGTGGGGCCGAGCAGATTGATGTTGCGTGTCGTTTGTCATCTCCGGTGCCATTTCCGTTTCTAACCTTGCGGATTAGGTACAGGAGTGGAGGCTCCCGGATCAAGAGCTCCCGACGTTTTTTGTCCGGCAGCGTCGGTGGGCGCCTGCTGAGCGGGGGCCTGTTTCTCAGGTTCGGCCTTCGATCCTGAGAACGGCTGGAGATTCTGCGTAGGAGCAGGCGTTTCTTCGTCCTCGATGGTGAAGGTCCGCTTGACCTGCGCGTTCTTGATCTTCTCCATTTCGGGCAGGTCGCGGATCATCTCATCGCGGTAAGGCCGCTGCGGGTCCTGGCCGCCAGCCGAACGCTCGATGAAGTCGTCACGCTGCTTGAGTTTCTTGTCCAGAATCGCCCGCACCTTGTCGTACTCACGGACGATGTGCGGAGTGAGGAACACGAGCAGGTTGGTCTTCACGGTCGATGAGCCCTTGGACCGGAACAGCCAGCCGAGGAGCGGGATGTCTCCGAGGATCGGGATCTTCGACACCGACTCCGTCTGGTTGTCGCGCATCAGGCCGCCCAACACCACGGTGTCGGAGTCGGCGATGACGATGCTCGTCTGCACGGAGCGGGAGTTGGTCGCCACCGCCAGGCCGGCGACCTGGGCCGGGACTTCGCGGTTGCTGATGTCTTCCAGCTTCGCCGTGACATCGAGTTTCACGAAGTTCGAGACCTTGTTGATCTGCGGCTTGATCTTGAGGGAGAGTGCGATGCTTTCCTTCGAGATCGAGGTCGAGACACCCGCGCCTTGCACGGCGGTGGAGGTCGGTACCGGAATCTTCTCAGCCGTTTCGAACGTCGCCGCGGTGTTGTCGAGAGTGAGGATCTGCGGAGTCGCCAGCACGTTCGCCTGGTTATTGGTCTGCAGAGCCTTGATCAGGCCTAGCGTGCTGCTGACCTTCTGCGTCGTGCCGCCGACGTTGACCTCGACCTGATTGCCTTCTTTAAATCCCAGCAGCAAGCCCTTCTGGGTCAGGGGGCTGGCCAGGAAGCTCGCGAGGTCATTGTTCGGAGTGAAGGCGATGCCTTTATCCGGACGGGCAAAGTTCGTCGAGTACTGGAAGTCGCGGTTCATGGCGAGTTCCATGATGACCGCTTCGACATATACTTCGTCGCGTTGGCGGTCGAGGCGCTCGATGACCCGCTGGACCGTCGCGAAGTCGGTCGGCGAGGCCATGATGACCAGCGAGTTGGTCGCCTTGTCAGGCGAGACTTTGATGTTGCCTTCGAAGAGCGTCGATTGAACCGGATTCACGCCCGTTCCGCCACCGCCCATCGGCATGCCGCCGCGGAAACCGCCTCCGCCCCCTTGGGAAAGATTATTCAACGTATTGGCGATTTGCTCGGCATCC
>CAYOWB010000150.1:2278-2635 GCA_964407515.1 uncultured Bacteriovoracaceae bacterium | reverse complement strand
GATAGACGACGTGCACTTTGCCGCCGACGTTGTGCGGGACCTTCTGATCCAGCTTGGCGACCAGCGCGCGGACTTCATCCGCGCCCTTGGTGTTGGCGTGCACGATGAGTGTGTTCGTGCGTTCATCCGAGATAATCGTATTGATCACGCCGCCTTCCTTGGTGCGCCGGGCGCTGAAGCGTCCGCCGCCACCGCCGCCGAAGGGCGGTCCCGGCCGTGGCCCGCCGCCGACGCCCGTCGGGCTGCCGGGGATGAGGGTGTCGATCAGCTTCGAGAGCTCCGTGGCCGAAGCGTACTTCACCGGAATGACTTCGATGCCGGCGTCGTAGCCCTCGACGTCAAGCAGTTCGATAAGCT
>CAYOWB010000150.1:0-2227 GCA_964407515.1 uncultured Bacteriovoracaceae bacterium | reverse complement strand
AAGGGATCACGCGGGAGTTCGGCGAGGTGAAGCTGCGTAGGTTGCGTGCCACTTCTTCCGCACTGAGGTACTTCAGAGGGAATACGCGCGTGATGAGTGCGTCGGTATCCGGCGAATAATCGCCGGTGTAGATCTTGATCTGTTTGTCGCGAGCGTCGCGGGAGCGGGCGATGCGGAGGTACTTGCCCGAGGGGATGATCGCGAAGCCGTTCATGTCCAGGGCGGTGAGAAATGCCTTCCAGGCATCGCTGACCGTGATGGGGCCGTTGGAGATGATGGTGACCCGGCCCTTGACGTCCTTATCCAAAATGAAGTTCTTGCCAGTGAGCTTGCCGAGCGTCTTGGCGATGTCCATGATGTCGGCATCGGGGAAATTGAAATCCGTGACGACATCCTTGCTGCCTTCGCCGGTTTCCGTATCCACGCGGAGAGGTGCGACCTGGTTACCGGAAACGATCTGGCTTCCCGTTCCGCCCATGCTGATCCCGCCCGGAGGGTTTCCTCCCGGCGTGCTAGGACGTCCACCGACGTTTGATCCAGCGCTACTTCCGGGATTTCCGCCGGTTGGATAGCTTCCGCCCGTGTACCCGCCGGGACGGCCGGGGGGCGTGTAGACGTCGTCGCCGTAGTCATATTCTTCCTCCTCTTCCTCGTCATCGAAGAAGGGGGGCGGTGTTTTGGCGCCGCCGGCGTACGGGTTCGACGGATTCGAGAAGCTGCGTTCTCCTGCATCGAATCCCCGTCCCGATTCGGCTGGCAGAGGCGAAGGCGGCGCGGCCAGGGCGTTGAGCGCAATCAGTCCGCTGATTCCGATCAGGCAAGTAGCGCCCGCAAGAAGTCGGATGAGATTCACCGAAATGTCCTGTGGCGGGTCGAAATTCCGGTTCTCCATGCAGTCCCCTCGCTTGTTACCGTATGTCATAGTTATTCGTTTGCGCTCTTCCGTTGCGCTTGATCGTGATCTCGACGTGCTTGGCGTCTTTGAGGTTGCTTAGCTCCTCGATCGCCTTGCCTGGGTCATTCAGGCTCTTGCCGTTGATTGCCGTCACGACGTCGCCGTTCTGAAGTCCGAGTTTGTCGTAGATGCTACCCGGCACGATCTGAAAGCACTTGTAGCCGACCGGCAGACCGTTCTCGAAGCTCGGCACACACCGCGCCTGAGTGAGCACGTTGTTCAGGTCGGCCATCGTCTTGTCGATTTCCGTGCGTTCGATATTGTACTGGGTTGGTGAAACTTGTTGGATCGTCTTGCCACCGGTCAGAGAGGGGCGAGTCCCCACGCTGACGCGCGGGTTTGAAGTGGCTAGATCCTCGGGCAGTTCCACGTATTCCCGACGGCCATTCGAGGTGTTAATGAAGGTGACGCGGCGAGGTTCGATCTTGAGGATTTTCGCCTTTGCCTGGATCTCGTCGTTGATTCGAACCGGATAGACCATCTGCGCCGACTTGTCTTCGATCGTGGCGATGGAGCGGAGCTCGTCCCGGAGAATGAGCGTGCCTACCAGGTTGAAGGGCAGGGATGTCCTCACCGGGATGTTGCCCGCGTCGGAAGGACCGCCTGCAATCGTGACGTCGTCGCCCGGGATCAGCCCCTGGCTATTGAAGAGGTTTCTCGAAAAGATACCCTGATAGTCTTCCATTGAGGGAGGGCGCTTTTCAGCTGACGTATAGCCAGTGCGCGGCGGACGAGCGGGAGGCGGTTCCGGAATGAATCGGCCCGCGATGAGCGCCGTGATGTCCGCCAGGAAGTACGTGCACAGAAAGACTGTCAAAAGTTTGCCATAGAACGCGAGCCCGCGTCTTTGAATCGCCTCGCCGACCCAAGTTGCGACCGCCATCGGCTCCAGGTGTTTTGGGAAGCTCTTGGGGAGTTTGTCGAAGATTCCCCATTTCTCCATGCGAGACTTCAGTCCACCGCCCGAATGCGAGAGTCCGCCTCTCACTTTATTCAGGAGTTCTCGAAGCTGGGTCTTCCAGTTTCTCGGTGGAGGGCTGATCGGATCGTTTTCGTTCGTCATGACTCAGCTGCTTTCAACGCAAGAGCGATGCCAGGGTGTGGCGAAATAATACCTGACGTGGATGCGTTGCCTATGTCGGAAAAGTTGAATCATTTTCGTAGGCCGATTTTCGGTCGTGCGCGTGTCGGGATTGCGTCGGGGGAGGGTGATGCGGAGCGTCTGACAAAATGTCGAAATCGAGCGGTCGGGGCGAGGGTTGGGGGACAAAT
>CAYOWB010000149.1:5689-9010 GCA_964407515.1 uncultured Bacteriovoracaceae bacterium | reverse complement strand
CGTTGAAGACGCACTGAACGCCACTCGCGCTGCCGTTGAAGAAGGCATCGTTCCCGGCGGCGGCACGGCCCTCCTCCGCGCTGCTCGCGTTCTCGATTCCATCAAAGGTCTCTCGAACGAACAGCAGGCCGGCGTGAACATCATCCGTCGCTCTCTCGAAGAACCGGTTCGCCAGATCTCTGGCAACGCCGGCTTCGAAGGCTCGATCGTGGTCGACAAGATCCAGAGCAACAACTCCGACTCGTGGGGCTTCAACGCTCTCACCGAGAAGTACGAAGACTTGATTGCTGCTGGCGTCATCGATCCGGCGAAGGTCACTCGCTGCGCTCTCCAGAACGCCGCGTCTGTCGCCAGCCTCATGCTGACGACCGAGACCCTCATCGCTGAAAAGCCTAAGAAGGACGCTCCGGCTCCTGCCATGGGCGGCGCCCCGGGAATGGGCGGCTACGACATGTAAGCCGGTAACGGTTTAACCGTTCCACAAAGGCCCCGGAAGCCACGTGCTTTCGGGGCTTTTTTGTTTCAGCCGCGTGCCGATGATCCCCTCCATACGCGCTTGGAGTATGTTAAAGAGTTTCTCACCGAGGCAATCCAAATGAACGACCGTCGCCCAGCCAATCAGTGGATCAAATGCGTATCAAAGGAAGGCAGCATTCGTGGAGTCGCGATCCAAGCGACAGAATTGGTGCAGTCCCTAGCCAAGCTGCATGAGCTGGATGAAGTCGGCGCAAGAGGCTTAGGCGAAGCTGTCTTGGGCGCCCTGCTCATCGCGTCGTACTGCAAGCCGGGCGAGCGCGTGAATCTCAATGCGCAGGGCAACGGCCTCTACAAGCAAGCCCTGGTCGACGCGCACCCTGAAGGGACGATTCGCGGTTACGTGATTCAATCTTCCACTTCGAATTACGATCCTAAGAAGTCCCAGACGGGCCCATGGGGAGAAGGCGTCCTCGCGGTGTTGCGCACGAAGGGCAGCGATGGCAACAAGCCCTACATCGGCACTGTGCCGCTCGTCACCGGCCATCTCGCCAAAGATCTCACCTACTACTGGAGCCAGAGCGAGCAAGTTCCTTCCGCTGTCGGACTGGTCGTCGAAACCGAAGCGGGAAACGTGAAGTCCGCAGCGGCCTTTCTTGTTCAAGCGATGCCCGGAGCATCTGACGCCGAACTCCGCATGATCGAGGCGAACATCAATACACTCGACGAAGCAGCCAAGAAGCTCTCCGGGAACGCCAACCCCATGGAACTTCTCTCGCGCATCTTCGACGGAGCGACCTTCCTCATGCTCGAAGAAAAGCCTCTCACTCCGTTCTGTAACTGCTCCCAAGAACGCGTAGAACGCGCCATCTCTCTGATCGGCACCCAGGATCTCCAGTCCATGCTGAACGAAGAGGGTGAGGCGAAACTTCGCTGCGACTTCTGCACGAAGGAGTACCACGTCGGCGGCGAAAAGCTGAAGGCGATTCTCGCCAATCGAGGTTGACTCGACCGCCGAAATACTGCTCTGCCGGACCTCTCTGTGGTCCGGTGAGCTACGAGTAACACCAAGTCGAACGAAGCCGTCACATCTGCAAACGAGGCGAGCAGTCGCCTTCTTCAGTTAACTGAATTCCACACCGGTGTGATTCTCAGTACTATGAAGATCACGACGCCCCTTCCTCGTTACTTCGCGAAGGCAATTTCCACCGATTTGGCAGAAAAAATGGTCTTCTTAGGGGGCCCACGGCAGAAAGCAGATCCTCAAGGACATCTCCCTTTTCGAGCCGCTGATCAGCATGCTTCCCGCTCGTGTCGGATCCAGGAAGACCTCGGTGTCTCGCCGAACACGGTCAGCCGTTGGATCGAGATCGCGCTTCCCGGGCTCCGTTTCGAAAACTTGGTAGCCTCGCATCTACTCAAATTCTGTCATTTTCGCGAAGAGACGCTCGGCGTGCCGTAAATAATCGTGCCTTGGGAATCTATACTTTGAAAAAGTCCATCGTCAGGCAATGCACCTCTTCTTCGGGCGAGGGCGCGACGACGGCGTTGTACTCGTCAATCGCTCGTACGAGCAGCTCCTTCAACTTGCGCCGATCCGCCCGTGAAACACTGATCACAGAAGAATAGTGCAGATCTTCGTTGGCCCCACTCTGATCCTCCCGATCGAGCGACCGCATCGCCTGCACGCGCCAGTTCATGTGGTGTTTGGATACGAGCGGCGAATCGTTGCCGAGATGAACACGCGTCGTCCCCACCCGATATCGCCCACCCTCGCGCGTGGCGATGCCGCTGTTTTCGAAGAACTCCAGAATCTGCACGATCTTCGAAAGCGGCGCCCCTAACTCCCGTGCGATCGCGTCAGAACTCCGAAGCGCGGGGACCGTCAGGCACATATGCACGGCCGCATAGAGCCACGAGCTATAGTAAACCGCGCGGTCGGCCTCACTCAGTTCGTTCTTCACCTGGAACCGCTCTTTGAGATTGAGCCGCTTTTTCTGAACCGCTTCGAGCTGTTTCTGAAAATAGCCTTCCAGCGACTGGCTTCCCGCACGGGCATACTGGAGCTGCAGCAAGAAGAAGTGCCTCTCCTCATCCGAGTGATGGAGATAGGTGCTCACCGCATCCGCTTGTTCGAGGCTAAGATGCGCGAGCCCGTTCAACACCCGCGAGATGTACGCCACCTGGCACTTCGCGGCCTCCGCGAGGGCGGATTTCATCCCACGTCCCCGCCCCGGTCGGGATCGGATCAGTTCGTTCAGGTAGAGCTTGTAGTCTGTAAAATCAAAGATCGACCTTTGATCTTTCATTCCCTAATCTTATCGTCACTTCGATACTTTCAGTTAAACTCATCCATTCTTTTTGATCAAATTCAGCTACCCCCCCGCCCCTAAAACCGATAAATCCTGACGCGCCGCAATAATGCGGTATCGAGGCTCAGATGGGGCGATGATCCATCCCTACGACCTCGGATAAGCAATCGTTGATCATTTTGATCAACTATGATACCCCCGGCCTCAGTTTTCCGGGACCAAGGAGTCCGATATGAAGTGCCCCCTGTCCAAACTCTGGAAGTTCACCCTCCCTCTCGCCCTCCTGGGCTCCACCCTCGCCTTCGCAGGCGAGGGCGGAAACACAAGCGGTGGCGGGAACGGCCTAGTCTGCTTTGATCAGCCGGAGATCGCCACTCAGGTCCGCCAGAATGGCGGAATCGTCACGGATGCGATGCTGAGCCACATTCAGTCGATCGAAATGTACGACCTCTTCGAGGCACGCATGGAGATGCGGGAAGCGAGAGAGGTGGCGGCGAGTCTCGCCCGATCCAGGCCGAGGCTCGTCTACTACCCG
>CAYOWB010000149.1:0-5679 GCA_964407515.1 uncultured Bacteriovoracaceae bacterium | reverse complement strand
AGTTGACTGAATATACCCGACGCGTCGCCATGAGATACGGGTTCGTCGTCAGCGAATTGAGCGACCTAGTACTGAAATCGCAAAATCGGTTCAAGAATGGCAACATATTGCGCCTCAATGCACCCCTTCGACGAGTGGATGATGCCGCTGAACTGATGGTACCGAACGACTCCTGTGCGCTTGCAACCATGGCAGCCCAGTATCAGAGCGGGGGAATCACATTCCTGCAAATCGACCAGCGTCTTTTTAACCATCCCATGCACTCGCGACTCAGTCAGGCCATCCTGTTCCTGCACGAGTTTGTCTATCTAGCAGCTAGAGAAAAGGGAATGACCAATAGCCGCAATACGCGCACGCTCGTGGGAATGCTCATCACCCACTGGAACGGGACTCCCTATTCCGAGTTTCGAGCGACCTTAGACGGCCTGGGCTTCGTTCCCGCTTCTATCCCTGGGCATCTCGAAACAGTCCTCAAACATATGGTGGAATCGATTCGTTCTGGATCCTCAGGGAGTTGGCAACAGACCTCTCTGAAATGGGGAGAGCAGCTCAAGGAGCGCTGTCGCTCGGCGAAAGAGATACTCGATCGCGTCGAAGCCTACTATCGCGACCGCGAGCGCAACAGGGACGACAACAATACGAAGGATTTCCCTTTCCTCTGGTGTGAAGATACCAGCTGGACTGAACCGCTGTTCGCCGGGATCCCGATCGAAGACAAACCCCTGACGGCCGAATCGCCGCTTCTGACGACACTCAATCGTGGACTGGACTTCATCCTATCGCAGGGTCGGTCGGTCGTTACTGCCCGCGATCGAGCTGTCGTTCGGACGATCAGGGACTGGCTCTCGAGGAATCCGTATCCCGGGAATCCCGATCACTACTCCGACTCGACTCCCGCGCGGGACGCCTATGAATCCTATCGGGAAGCCTTGGCCGGTTCACCTCTCATGACGGATGAAGCTTTTGAGCAACTCGATAAGTATATGCGAGCGGCCATCACTCAATATCGCCCGCAGCGCTACCCCGCTCCAAAAGGCGCATTCAGTGCCTTTCCAGAGTTCAAGATCGACCCAGACTTTATGAAAGACGCGGTTCTTAACTTTCCGCTGCCTGCAGGAAAGTAACACCGACAGCAGTTAGAAGTGGGGAAGGCAGCCATCGCTGCCCTCCCCGCTTCTCATTCCGGGTCACCTCGAAGAAGTAGGCAACGGAGAATGTTCGCTCGTTAGACCGCGATCTCAAATTCATCCCACGGACAGCTCAATTCAAAGCACTCTCGGGCTTACCCCTGTTTCCTTATCTTCTTCATGACAAGGGTTCCAAGACCAGCAGGGTCTCTCACGTCGTTCGGCCGAGCACCTTTGAGAAGGCGTGCAAGCTCTCGGATTGAGGTCGACTTCCAGACCTTGAAGAAATCCATCGTCAGGCAATGCACCTCTTCTTCGGGCGGAGGTTCCTGGCTTAGCAGAAAAGACCCTTCAGCGCATGGCGGAGCACATCCAAAAGAACTGCGATGTGGCCGATGCCAGGCCAAGGCGGGTGACCGGCTTTTGGCCCCTCTCTATGATCCAACTAGAATTGAGGGAAGGACTCTCTTTGCTGAGCCAGCCGTCGACTGCGGCCTTCCTGCCAGCCAGAATCCGTAAGTATGTCAGGAAAACAGATGAGTGGCTCAAAGCTCATCCTTTTCAGACAACAAATCAAAGGCCACTTGGAGGTCAGCAGAAATCGATCTGGTAACCCTTAGAACGTCACGCCCGCTCTCAAGTAGAACGAGGTATAGGTGCCGCCGATTTCCTTCGGGCCCAGCGCGGTCTGCTTCGTCGTTCCGAAGATGTCATGGAACGTGAGCGAGGCGCCGAAGAAGAACGTCTTCGTCAGCTCGAGGTCCACTCCGGGACCGATGTGCAGGCCGAAGAGCATCGGCGAGAGTGACGTCGTCGAAGTCACCTTTTCGCTCGGCTTGTAGAATCCGAGACCGACGTTGAAATACGGAACGACTTTGTCATACCAAGCCAGGTTCGTCCGCAATCCAGCCAAGAGATTCATCATCGAATAGTCGCCATCGGCATGGTTCGAGTAACCCGCGCTCGCATCGAAGCCGAACATCTCACTCACCCCGTAGGTGTAGTGCAGCTGCGAGCCGATGCTGTCGGAGTATTTGTCACCCAGATCCCCCATGAGGAAAACCTGGCCGACATCGAGCGAAATGTTGTTCGACCCAGGCGAGAAGGGCGAGGTCGGATTCTCGCGTGGAGCGGATCTTTTCGGAGCCGCTGTATCGCTGGATGCATACGTCGGCGAGGACGACCACGAGTTCTGCGTCCAACTAGCAGCGTACGCAGCAGACTCTCCGATGGCGAAGACAGCCAACGCTAGGGACAAAAATTTGTAATGGGATTTGAGTGCGAAAGAAGAGAAGAGGCTCATTCTCGGTGTTCCTTTCAATACCGTCCTGGCATTGAGACCGTTTGACCGAGACTGGGCCGGACACGAAGGTCCGGCCCAATCACCTCTTAGATTGTAATCATCTTTGCGCGGAGAGGCAAACTACCTGCCGCACAAATTCCGACTAACCTATTCAATTACTGACTAATCGTCGGAGCGACGCTGGCCTGAGCGGTCGTGGTGACGTCCTGCTCGAAGCCCGCGATTTCAATGCCCAACTTAGCCTGAATGAAGCCGGAGAAGGAACCGTCGCCGTGACGGATGATTTCCTTCAACAGATCCACGGAGGGCTGAGTCTTAGCCTTACGCTCGCTCTCATAAAGGAGCTGGGTGAGAGTAGCGGCCGTGATGTCGTTCTTGGTCTTGTTATCGATGACGCGGAGGTCTTCACCACCCTTAATCATCTTGGCGATTTCATCCAGAGTCACATAGCTGGACTCATGGGTGTCATAGAGCTTACGGTTCTGATAGCGCTTAATGATCTTAGTCTCTTTCATGGATTCCCCCTAACGAATCAATTGCTTTACTTGTCCAACCTTTAGAGCTGATAGCTGAGCGATCAAATCAGACAATCGCAGAGCGGCTTCGGACGCAACCCCCATCTAACAGCTGTCAGAACGAGTCTGACCCCCAACACTCGATCACCGTTGTGACCCCATGCGGCACCCCTTTTCTGCCACATCGTGTCACAACTGGTTATAGAGCCAAATAACAACCTGCAGCGCTTATGTCAAGGCCCGCAAAAAAGCCTTGTTTTGGCCCTTTCCGGCCGTTTGGCGCGCTGCAGTCAACACTACTTTTTGACCAAATGCAAGAAGTCAAAACCACGGCGTCAGGGCAATGCACTTCATGGACCAAGTTTCATAAAAATCGGGTTTCAGTTTCTCCCCAAAAGCGTCGATCCGTTCCTAGAAGGGAGCTGTTCAAATGAACCAGCGCTTCTGGACGTCAGCCCTAGTCTCTACTTTGTTGCTCGCCAGCTTAGCGGGCTGCAGCAGCATCATGACTCGTATCAACGGCACGCCGCCGTCTGATGCGGAGAATCCTTCAAAAGCCGCTTCTGAAGCGGCTGTACAGCCACAGTCGCCAGCGCAGGATGTTACCAAGCAGGCGTGGAAGAACACAGGCGCCAACGCTGAGTATCACTTCAGCATGGCGCAGGCTTACTCGGCTGACGGCAATCCGGACCGGGCGATCGAAGAATATAAGCTGGCGTTGATGTTCGATCCGAACTCACCGATCGTCTACGCACGCCTTGCGACGGAGTATGTCAAAAAGGGAATGCTGACTTCCGCAATGGAAACATGCAAGGAAGCGTTGCAACGTGACGCGAAGTACATCGACGCGCGTCTCATGCTCGCGGGTCTCTATTCGACGATGCGCGAAACGGATGCCGCACTGCTTGAGTATGACCGCGTCATCAAGCAAGACCCCAACCACGAAGAAGCTCACATCTACAAGGCTCAAATTCTGATCGAGGAAGACCGCGTTCAACAGGCGATTGGGCAGCTCAACGCTTTCTTGAAACGCCAGCCGGAGTCCGCCCTGGCGTGGTTCTATCTGGGACGCGCTCAACACAAGGCTCAGAATGTTCAGGCTGCGGCAAATGCCTATCGGAAAGCGATCGAAGTCAGGCCGAGCTTCAGTCAGGCAGGCCTGGCGCTTGGCTATCTGTTCGAAGAGCGGAAGATGAACCGCGAAGCCATCTCCGCCTACCGCGATCTCTACGAGCGAACACAGGACCCCGTCGCCGCGAATCGCATCGCGACGATCTACCTCAAAGAAGAAAAGTATAAGGATGCCGTTCCGTACCTGGAAGCGGTGGAGGCAGCGGACTCTGAAGACATGAACGTCCGCGTCAAGCTGGGCCTCGTTCACATGGAGCTGAAGAACTATGAGCGGGCGGTTTCGATATTCAAGACGATCCTGTCGAAGAACCCGGAGTCTGACCGCATCCACTATTACCTGGGGAGCCTGTACGAAGAACAGAAGAAGTTCGACCAGGCGATTACCGAGCTGAAGGCGATCCCGGTTGCGTCAAAACTTTACGGCGACGCAGCGGTTCATGTCGCTTACCTTCTGAAACAGCAGAACCGGACGGACGAAGCACGCGAGTTCATTCGTGACGCGATCTCGAAGCAGCCGCGCTACCCGCAGTTCTACATGCTGCAAGCATCCCTCGAAGAGGATTCGCAGCAGATCGACAAAGCCATCCGCGTTCTGGAGAAAGCAGTTCAGCTCTTCCCGGAAGACGAGAAGATCCATTACTACCTGGGCAGTCTGTATGACCGAAAGGGCGATACAGATCGGAGCCTCCAGCACATGGAGAAGATCCTGACGGTGAATCCGAACAACGCCGATGCACTGAACTATATCGGCTACACTTGGACTCAGAAGGGCATGCGACTCAGCGACGCGGAAAAACTTCTGCGCCGCGCGATCGGAATCCGCCCGGATAACGGCTATATCCAAGACAGCTGGGGCTGGCACCTGTTCGTCCGGGGTCGGACTAAAGAAGCGATCGTGGAGCTCGAAAAAGCAGCCCGCCTGCGGCCGGGCGAAGCCACGATTCTGGAGCACCTCGGAGACGCCTATACCAAGTCCAACCTGCGTGAAAAGGCGCTGCAGCACTACGAGGAAGCACTGGCCCGCAGCGAAAGCGAAACCGACAAGAGAAAGCTCCGCGAGAAGATCGACAACCTTCGCCGCGAGCTGGCGGGGACGCACGGCAAGCAGGTTCCCGATCGGCTTCCGGCCGGACAACGCTAAACCCCTTGCTTCAATGAACGGACGCATGTGAACCTTCGTTCATGAAGCTCTTGGCCTTCGCTCTGACGGGTGTGACCTTCTTATCAGTCTTCGTGGGCGGCTGCGCTCACCATCGACCAGTCGGCGCTGGCCTTCCACCCCAGCTGTTGCTCGAAAGTGCCTGCTCGGTCGGTACCACGGTGAAGTCGGCGAACGGATCCGTGTGGATGAAGGCCGCCACGAAGGATCAGTCCGGTCAATTTCCCGCCAACGTCACGGCTGAGGCCCCCTCCTCCCTGCAACTCGAGGTCACGAACCTTTTCGGCGGGACGGAAGCAGTGATTTCTATTTCCGGTCAGCAGTTCCTCATCCGGGTGAAGGACGAAAAGGTGAAACCGGTATCCGGTTACGGTTCTTGGGCGGGGATTCCCCTCATCTGGGCTACCGATCTCTTTCTCGGAAAGATTCCTTGCCCCCCGAATG
>CAYOWB010000148.1:6791-9130 GCA_964407515.1 uncultured Bacteriovoracaceae bacterium | reverse complement strand
GCGGGATGGGCGTGGACGGAATGCGCATCAAGGGCGCACCGTCCCTCTACAACCGGGAAGGCACGACCTGCGAAAATCTGCCGGAAACGCACGAATTCCTGAAGAAGCTTCGCAAGTACGTCGACCGCAATTACAAGAACCGCGTTCTGCTCGCGGAAGCGCGTCAGTGGCCGGAAGATGTCGTCTCCTACTTCGGCAAAGGCGACGAGTGCCAGATGGCCTTCAACTTTCCGCTCATGCCTCGCATGTTCATGGCGGTGAGCGCGGAAGACCGCTTCCCGATCACGGACGTCCTCAGTCAGACCGGATCGACTCCGAAGGGCTGCCAGTGGGCCAACTTCCTGCGCGACCATGACGATCTTTCGCTCGAAATGGTGACCGAGGAAGAGCGGGACTTCATGTACCGCACTTACGCTCCGACTCCCCGCTCGCGCGTGAACCTCGGAATCCGCCGGCGCCTTGCGCCCCTCCTGGGCAATAACCGCCGCAAAATGGAGCTCATGAACGGAATCCTGTTCTCCCTGCCCGGATCGCCAGTGATTTACTACGGCGACGAAATCGGCATGGGTGACAATATCTATCTGAGTGACCGTAACGCCGTCCGTACGCCGCTTCAGTGGAGCTCGGGCCGCAACGCGGGCTTCTCTCGCGCTGAAAACTCGCAGATGCTGTACATGCCGGTGATCACCGCACCGGAGTACCACTACGAGAACGTCAACATCGAAGCGCAGCAGAATAATCCACACTCCCTGCTCGCGTGGACCAAGCGTCTGATCGCGTTGCACCGGAAGTATCCGGCGTTCGCACGCGGTTCGATGCGCCTACTGACTCCCGAGAACCGCAAGATCCTCGCGCACGTCCGTGAGTACGGCGACGAGCGGATCTTGGTCGTGGCCAACCTCTCGAGCCAGTCGCAATACGTCGAGCTCGACTTGAACGATTATCAGGGACTAACACCGATCGAACTGTTCGGCGGTACGCCGTTCCCGAAGATCGGCCGTCTCCCTTACCTCATCACCCTGGGCCCGCACGCGCTTTGCTGGTTCCTCCTCGAATCGACGAAGCCGAAGCTCGAGACGGATGATGAAACGACAACCTCATCGATCGAGCTTTCGGGCGAACCGGTCTGGAACCACCTGGAACGGATCCTCCCGAGCATCCTGCCGAGATTCCGCTGGTTCGGCGGCAAATCCCGTTACATCAAGGGAATCTCATTGATCGAGAAGATCCCGTTCCCGGGAATGAAAGCCGAGACGTACCTCGCTCTCGTCCAGATCGAATACACGGAAGGCTTCCCAGAAACGTACGCGCTGCCCATGATGTTGGCGCACGGCCGAGAGGCGGACCGCATCGAGACCGCCCATCCCAAAGCGATCTTCTTCCGTTTCAAGGATGCCAAGTCCGCAAAGGGCGGAATCGTTTATGATGCGACCAGCAACCGTGACTTCTGCTCGCAGTTCATGAAGCTGATCCTTCAGGAACAGCATCTCTCCGGCGAGACGGGCTGTCTGGCTCCTTCGCTGACGAGCGCCTTCAAGAAGAAGGCGGGCGCCGTCAAAACGTTGGAGTCCCATGTTCTGAAGGGCGAGCAAAGCAACACGTCCATCAACTTCCAGGACAAGTATGTGCTGAAGCTCTACCGTCGGCTTGAAGAAGGCGTGAATCTCGACGTGGAGATCGGCCGGTTCATCACCGAACGGACTAACTTCAAGAACTCGCCGGCCTCGGTCGGTACACTCGAGTATGTCCGGAAGAACCACGAGCCCATCACGCTCGCCAGCGTCTTCCAGTTCGTCCCGAACGAAGGCGACGCCTGGAAGGTCTTCATGACCCAGCTCGAGAAGCGTTGTAAGGAAGTCCAGAAGAAGCCGGGCGGAAAGCATTCATTCGAGACGTTCCTCGCCATGGCTGAGAAGCTCGGCGTGCGGACGATGGAAATGCACCTGGCACTGGCCTCGGACGAGACGGACCCGGCGTTCAGCCCCGAGCCGTTCAATCTGTTCTACCAGCGCCAGCTTTACCAATCGATGCGCAAACAGGTCGATCACGCCTTGAACTGCCTGCGCAAGACGATCGACAAGCTACCCGAGGATACTCAGGGCGGCGCGAATCGGCTGCTCGCTCTGGAAAAAACCATCAATGAGCGTTTCCAGCAGCTACTCGGCCAGCGCGTGAACGCGCTCAGAACCCGGACCCATGGCGACTATCACCTGGGGCAAGTCCTCTATTCCAAGGGCGACTTCATCATCATCGACTACGAGGGCGAGCCGGCTCGCTCGCTCAGTGAGCGCAAGCTCAAGCGCTCGCCGCTGCGCGACGTGGCAGGCATGTTGCGTTCG
>CAYOWB010000148.1:6160-6781 GCA_964407515.1 uncultured Bacteriovoracaceae bacterium | reverse complement strand
CACTATGCATCGGCCGTGGCGCTCGGGGACTTCCCGACGCTTGGACCCTGGCTGAAAGAATGGCATTCGCGCGTGTGCGACGCTTACCTTGAGGGCTACTTCTCGAAAGCCTCGAAGGCGTCGTTCCTGCCCGAGTCGCAGGCCACGGTGAAAATGCTCCTCGATGTCTACCTTCTGGAGAAGGCTCTGTACGAGCTGCTCTACGAGATCAACAACCGCCCGCAGTGGGTCAAGGTGCCGCTGACGGGAATTCTTGAACTACTGGAGGCACAACCTTGAACGCATCACCCAACGCATCAGCCGAAACGAAATTCTCGAAACTGCAACGCCTCGCCGAACTCGAGGGCATTCAGACTTCCTACAACAGCGCCTTCGGCACTGTGGTCGCAAGCTCGGAAGAAGCCCTTCTGAAAGTGCTGAAGGCTCTTGGCGTCAAGATCAAAGACGACCTTTCCGACCTCGACGCCGCTCTCGAGCGCGCTGTCAGCAATTACTGGGCGAACGTCACCGAGCCCGTGGTCGTGTTCTGGGAAGGCAAGAAGGCGAAAGTCGTCGTCCGCGTTCCGGAGAAGATCCAGTCCGCGAAGATCGACCTGACGTTCCAGCTCGAAGAAGGCGGAA
>CAYOWB010000148.1:5824-6117 GCA_964407515.1 uncultured Bacteriovoracaceae bacterium | reverse complement strand
CAATCAGACCTTCGTCGAAAAGCACTTCGAAGTTCCGCGCGAAATCAGCGAAGAACTGCCCTTCGGCTATCATGAACTGACCGTGAAGGTTGGACCGCAGTCCCGCAAGGTCCTCGCGATCTCCGCTCCGTGGCTGGCCTATCAGCCCCCGAAGCAGGAAGCCGGCACCAAGTCTCTTGGCCTGTTCGCACCGCTCTACGCGATCCGCACTCAGAACAGCTGGGGCATGGGCGATTTCAGCGATCTGCGCAAGCTCGTGGACCGCGCCTACCGCCTGGGTTGCGACTTCGTCG
>CAYOWB010000148.1:0-5784 GCA_964407515.1 uncultured Bacteriovoracaceae bacterium | reverse complement strand
GCCGAGCCCGTACTCGCCGGTCAGCCGCCTGTTCTGGAACGAACTGTACGTCGATCCGCGCCGCGCCCCGGAATGGCTGGAGTGCGAAGCGGCCCGTAAGATCGCCGATTCCGCCGCGTTCAAGAAAGAAGTGGCGCGCCTTGAGTCGCTCAAGGAAGTGGAATGGCTGGGCGTCTCGCGCCTCAAGCGCAAAGTGATGCAGAAACTCGCTGACCACTTCTTTGCCAAGGGCAAGGAAAAGGATCCTGAGGTCCGCGCCTGGGCGAAGGCCAAGAACGCCGAAGACTATGCTGAATTCCGCGCTGTCTGCGACAAGCTGGGCACGGAATGGCAAAAGTGGCCGGAGCGTCTTCGCGATGGCGACATCCGCAAAGGTGATTTCGATCCGGCCGACAAGCGCTACCATCTCTATGCGCAGTGGCTGGTCCACCAGCAGCTGCTCGAACTCTCGCGCGACGCCACGCTCGGTGGCCGCGGTCTGTACCTCGACTTCCCGCTCGGCGCGCACGCCAGCGGATACGACGTGTGGCGCGAGAAGAAAGCCTTCACGCACGAAGCGTCCTCGGGCTGCCCGCCCGATCCGAACCACGTGCACGGACAGGATTGGGGCATTCTGCCTCTCAATCCGCGCACGAGCCGCCTCGATGGCTACAGCTACTTCCGGCGCTGCATGGAAACTCACATGCGCTACACGGGACTGCTGCGCCTCGACCACGTGATGTGCCTGTACCGCTTGTTCTGGGTACCGCGCGGCAAGACGGCCCGCGACGGCGCCTACGTGTACTACAACACGCAGGAGTTCTTCGCGATGCTGACCCTCGAGTCGCACCGCAACCGTTGCACCGTCATCGGCGAGGACCTGGGCACCGTTCCGCCTCAGATCCGGGAGATGATGGAAGCTCACGGCGTGCTTCGTATGTACGTCCAGCAGCGCCGTCTCACGACGGACAAGAAGGAGCCCCTGCCTGAGGTGTTCCCGAACTGCGTCTGCAGCTTCAACACCCATGACATGCCTCCCTTCAAGGCGTTCGCGGAAGGTCTCGAACTCGTCGACAAGATGAAGCTCAAGTACTTCGGCCCCAAGGACCTCAAAAAGAAGCAACAGACCCGCAAGGAGCAGATCGAAGCCCTCACCGGCTGGCTCGTTCGCGAAGGCTGGCTGGAACAGAAGAAGTCCAAGGACCTCAAGGAAGTCCTGAAGGCCATCCTGCTGTTCACCGCGGCCTGCCCTGCTCAAATCATGCAGGTGAACATGGAAGATCTGTGGCTGGAGACCAAAGCACAGAACGTCCCTGGCACCTGGAAAGAACGTCCGAACTGGAAACGTCGTCATAAGCACAGCCTGGAGCAATTCGCCGAATTCGACGATATGCCTGTGTGGTTTGCTCAGATGTTCCAACTCCGGAGATCTGAAGGCCAGCTGGCCAAAAAGAAGTAATCCTGATAGGAGCAGATCGTCCCGAAGTCGCTTCCAAGGTGGTCGTTTATGAAAATCGCAGTAGGTAGTCTTGTCCGGTTCGGTATGTTGGCCCTGGTCGTTCAGGCCGCTTCCCTTTCCGGAGCTTTTGCGGAACCCCAGCGGGTAAAGTACGAAGCCAATGGCGCCTACGTGATTCTGGAATGGCTACGGGACGATCTGCTTCATGTCGAATACGGCATGGGAGCCCAGCGAGAAACGGGTCCCATTAAGACGACAGGCATGGTCTGCAATCCGAACGACCCGGCGTTCGCGATGTCCAGAATCTGTGACCGTGACTTCAACGGCCCGAGCGTTCACCGCAGACAGACTCTCTCCAACCGCGAAGTCAGCGAATCGAAAGACCTCCGCGTGGAAGTCGGGACGCAGGACCTCTCCATCAGCATCATCGACAAGACCCGCGGCAACCTCAACCTGACGAAGATCGCCCCCTTCAACCTCTCCAAAGGGTGGAAGGGCATTCGCGCGACTCGGAAGCGCGTATCCAGTTTCTACGGCCTGGGTCAGCAGTTTCAGGACTCGATGTTGAGAGACAGCAGCTTTGATTGGAACGGACGCGTTCGCGAAGGCGGTCCCTTCGGCAATCAGATGCAGTATTTTAACGGCGGGATGAACAGCAACACACAGATCCCGATCCTGTACGTCCTCGGCGAAACGGGCCAGGAAAACTACGCGTTCTTCCTGGACAACGTCTATAGACAGCGCTGGGACTTCACCCAGCCCTCCTCCTGGCAAGCTGAGATGTACGGCGACCAGATCCGCTTCTACGTGATCTCCGGACCGGACCTTCCGGACCTCCGTCGCGACTACCTCGATATCGTGGGACGCCCGCTCGTTCCGCCCAAGAAAGCTTTCGGCCTGTGGGTTTCCGAATACAACTACGACAACTGGAACGAGATCGAAGACAAGCTGCGCTCCCTCCGAAGAAACCGCTTTCCCGTCGACGGCTTCCTGCTCGACACGATGTGGTTCGGCGGCATCAATGGCTATTCGGACTACACCCGCATGGGCTCCCTCGCATGGGATACCTCGAAATTCCAGGATCCGGCGAATCGCATTCGCCAGTATAAGCAGCAAGACGGCGTCGGCTTCATGCTGATCGAGGAGCCCTACATCGGTCGTGCCCTCCCGGAGCACACCGAGCTCCAGGCGCGCGGCTGCCTGGTCAAAGCTTGTCCGGGATGCAACGACCCAGTTTACCTCCAGGATAACGCCTGGTGGGGTAAGGGCGGCATGATCGACTACACCAATCAGGCGTGTAGCGCTTACATCCACAATCAGAAGCGCCAGTCTCTCATTCAAGACGGCGTCCTGGGGCATTGGCTGGATCTTGGCGAACCGGAGATCTACAATCCGGGCGCCGGCTACGCGGCTGGCGGCAATCACAGCGACATTCACAACCTTTACAACTTCGAATGGGTCCGCGGAATTCACACCGCGTACTATCAGAACCACATCCAGCAGCGTCCGTTCATTCTGACGCGCTCCGGAGCCGCGGGCATCCAGCGCTTCGGCGCGGTGATGTGGTCCGGCGACACGGCTTGCCGCATGGGAAGCCTCGTAGCGCAGTTCACCAATCAGGCGAATATGTCGTTCTCCGGCGTCGATTACTACGGCTCCGATATCGGCGGTTATCGCCGTGAAACGCTCGAAGGCGGCGTCGACGACCTCTACACCCAGTGGTACGCCTACGGCTCGCTGTTCGAAGTCCCCGTGCGTCCTCACACGGATAACTTCAAGTGTGATCCGAGATCGCCTTGGACCTGCCATCAAACCGCCCCGGACCGGGTCGGTCACGTCCCGAGCAATCTGGCGAACACCCGCCTCCGTTACGAGTTCGCGCCGTACCTCTACTCGTTGGCGCATCGCGCTTACCTGTACGGGGATCCGGTCATGCCTCCGCCGGTATTCCACTTCCAGAACGACGTGAACCTGCGGGGCATGTCGCACGAGAAGATGATCGGCAGGGACCTGCTCGCCGGCATGGTTGCCGGATATGGCGAAACGGCACGCGACATCTACCTGCCGGCAGGCGTTTGGTACGATTACTACGATCTCAAGAAGTACATCAGCCGTGGACAATGGATTGGACAGATCGCTGAGTTCCGCAATGGCGTTTTCCGCCTCCCGCTGTTCGCGCGCAAAGGCGCGATCTTTCCGCTCATGGAAGTGACCCCGGAGCTGATGAACATCCAAGGCCGCAAAACGGACGGAAATGTCGAGTCTGATCTCGTGGTCCGGGTCTTCTCGAGCCCCGAAGAGTCTTCCTTCACGCTCTATGAAGACGATGGCGAAACGACGGCCTACCAGACCGGCGCCACTCGTCTGACACAGATCACCCAAAAGGAGAACGACGGGTCGATTAACGTGAACATCGGAGCTGCAACCGGCGATTTCATGGGTGCGTCCTATAGCCGACGCATCGTCGTTAAACTGGTCAGTGATCACCCCGTCCTCGACGTGAAGGTGAATGGCCGTCTCATTCCCCGCTTGAATAACGTGGCGGACCTGGCTCGCGCCGAGTCCGGCTGGGTGGAGACAGCGCGGCATGAAGTGATCGCCAAATCGAGTCCGGACCGAGTGAACCGGGACCGCGATTTCGTGTTCACGATCGGCGCTGGCGCTAACTACGGCCCTGCCTATTGACAAGCGGAAAAATGCCCCCATTTTCCCTGTATACTCGACCGTAAGACGTTGCTTTTTCTATAAAATCCGTCTTTAATTCTGGATCGAGTTACTAGAACCAATCAACTAGACGGGGGGTCTTCCATGATTCAGGTTTCCCATCTGTCAAAGGTGTACGGCACACGTACAGCCATCGATGACTTGAATTTCGAAATTCAAAAAGGGGAAATCGTCGGTTTCCTGGGCCCAAACGGGGCAGGCAAAACCACGACAATGAAAATTCTGACCGGCTTCATGCCGGCCACCGGCGGACGCGCTTTGGTCGCCGGCCATGACGTATTCGATAAGCCGATCGAGGTGAAGCGGAATGTGGGTTATCTGCCTGAGAACCCGCCCGTTTACTCGGAAATGCAGGTGAAGGACTACATCGACTTCGCTGCGCGCCTGCATCAAGTACCGCGCGGAAAGATCTCCGCTGCGGTCAGCTCGGCCATCGGGCGAACCGGACTCGGCGACGTCCGGAACCGGCTGATCGGCAATCTGTCCAAAGGCTATCGTCAGCGCGTGGGCCTTGCCCAAGCCCTGGTGCATAACCCTCAGGTGCTCGTCCTGGACGAACCCACCGTGGGCCTCGACCCGAAACAGATCATCGAAATCCGTGAACTGATCAAGAGCCTGGCCGGTGACCACACCGTCATTCTGAGCTCCCATATCCTTCCGGAAGTGACGGCGACCTGTCAGCGCATCATCGTCATCAACAAGGGCAAGATCGTGGCGGAGGATACGCTCGATCAGATCACCAAGCGCCTGAAGAAGGGGCTTCTTTATACCCTTGCCGTCAAAAACCCCGCGCAGGCCGGCCTCGAAGCCATCCGCAAGATCGGCGGTGTAGCGAGCGTCAATGCCTCGAACGGACGCATTGCGATCGAGATCACTCCCGGGACCTCAGAAGTCCGCGACACCATCGTGGAGACAGCGGTCCGCAGCGGCATGGGTGTCCTCGAATTCGCCGCCGAGAAGGTGAGCCTGGAAGAAGTCTTCCTGCAACTCACGACCGAGGAAAAACTCTCTACTCAACAGGGAGCCAGAGCATGAAAAACGCTTGGATTATCGCTCGTAGGGACTTCAAGTCTTACTTCACCTCCCCGATCGCCTACATCGTCATCGCCGGTTTCATGGCGATCATGGGATGGATGTTCTTTTACAATCTGTATCACTTCAGCATGCAGAACCTGCAATACCAGCAGTTCAACATGGGAAAGGGAGTGAGCATCACCGACGGGATCGTGCGGCCGCTCTACGGCAACATGAACGTGATCTTCCTGTTCCTCGTGCCGTTCATCACGATGCGGCTGTTCGCCGAGGAGAAGAAGACGCAATCCATCGCACTGCTCTTCACCGCTCCCGTCAGCCTGACCGAGATCATCCTGGGCAAGTTCCTCTCAGCACTTCTGCTGATCCTGGTCATGCTGGGCTTGACCGTCGTCTATCCGATCGTTCTTTTCGCGACCGGCAATCCGGATATCGGGCCGATCGTCACGAGCTACATCGGTACGGCGCTGCTCACGTCCTGTATTCTGGCACTCGGCATTCTGTTCTCGTCCCTGACGGAGAACCAGATTGTCGCCGGAGCACTGACGTTCGCGGCGGGCTTGTTCTTCTGGCTCATCAGCTGGGCGACG
>CAYOWB010000147.1:0-9355 GCA_964407515.1 uncultured Bacteriovoracaceae bacterium | reverse complement strand
CGTCCATGATGACGCGCAGTCCGAGCTGATGCAGGCCCTTCACCATCTCACGGAATTCCCGGATGCGAGGGAGTCCGTCGGGCTGCGTGGCGTAGCTGCCCTCCGGGGCGAAGTAGTGGTACGGATCGTAGCCCCAGTTGAACCCGTCCTGTGTGCGGGTTTCGAAGACCAGCTGCTGGGGGATCGGGGAGTCACCGGGAAGTCCTTGCGGAATCTGTGGTTCCTTGCGTTGCGAGCGGTCCTCGTTCACGGTGGTGAAGTCGAAGACCGGCAGCAGATGGATGTGCGTGAGTCCGCTCCGCGCGAGATCGCGCAGGTGCCGCACGCCGTGGGAATCCGGCTCGGCGAAAGCGAGGAACGTTCCACGGCGCTCCTCGGGGACGGACTGGTCCATCGCGCTGAAGTCACGGACGTGAAGCTCATAGATCGACATGTCGGTGGGGCTTGGAAGCGCCGGCTTGAGAATCGACTCCCAGCCGTCGGGCTTCGCCTCCGGGGCGTTGATGTCGACGATCTGACTCTTCGTGCTGTTCGTCGCTAACGCGAATGAGTACGGGTCCGTCACCACGTTCTGCTCGTACTTGCCGGTCTTCGGTACGAACACGTGTACTTCGTAGAGGTAATAAAGCCCCTTCCACGATGCATCTCCTTGCTTCGACCAGACGCCGTTCGTGTCGGGATGCATTTTGAGGACCTTGAAGGGGTCTTCATCCTTGGCGTTCTTAAAGAGATAGAGCTTCACGCTCTGCGCGGTCGGGGCCCAGAGCTTGATCGTGGGGCGGCCGTCCTCGCCGAAGCGTACGCCGAGATCATCGCCGGCGTAGACCGTCAGAAGATCGATGATCGGGTGGAGCTGAACCCCCGTGACGAAAATCGTGCGCTTCTCCGGAGTCTGGACCACGAGCAGCAAGTCCTTCTTGAGGAGGGCCAGAGGCTCGCGCGCGAGCGCTTCGTTTTCGAGCCGGGTGTAGCCGTGAAGATACGGAAAGCGGCGACTGAGGTCAGGCCGGTCAGAAACACGGCCTGAGGGCATCATCCGAAAGGCGCGGTCGGACCGGACGACACCGTTCTCCATGTAGACATTTCCCGCATGGAGCCAGTACTCGGCGCCTTCGAAGTGGTGATGAATCGCCACGACCCGAGGTTCGAGCCATAAAGCGCGGAGAAGGGATTTCTGTTCGGAGAATTCACGAAGTTCCATCGGCCGTAGGTCCTTGGAGTTGGTTGCCAATCCATTCTGCGTGAAAAGAAGAAGGGGAACAAGCAGTACAACCGCTAGCGTCGCGCGAAGTATTGGCTTCTTCATGTTACCGCCCGTCCTTGAGCGTGCGTCTATTCTTTCATAAAGCCGCAGGCTCTCCAAGAGGGACGCTCGCGGGGATTCTGGGCAGCCGTGGTATACTTGCGAAGGGGGATGAAATGCGACACGTCGTGCATTGGATCCGAATGGGGCTGCTTTTTGGCGGGATCTGGACCGGGGTCTCTTTCGCAGCGGAGGCGCCCTTGGTGCTGGAAGCGCGGCGCAGTCTGCCGGAGGGCAGGGAGTACCTTCAGATGGTCCTTGCGACGGATGGCTCCGCGACTCTCTCGGTCAATTCCAATCGGATGAGGCCTACGAAGGATGCGAAGGTCGGGCTTTTCACGATCTCCAAACACGCCTCGCTTCTCACTCTCCGGAAGCTGGCGCTTCGCGCCGCGGTGACTCACCCCGCGGATGAGAAGACCGCCCCGGAGCCCCATGGGATGCAGCTTTTGGTGGGAGACACCCTCATCGCGCCGGGATCTTCTTCGTATCAGGTCCTATTGGATGAACTCTTCAGTGCGGCTCTGCGCCCGGCGTGGAAGGAATCGGACGTGGTGACGGTGAAGGCTCAGCCAGGGAAGAACGCTTTTATCGCAGTCGATCGGAAGGGGACGCGCGAAATCCCCTGGAAGGATTGCCGGGACTTGCCGCTTCCAGGAGCAGGCCGGATCCTGCGTTGTGAAGTGTCGCCATACGGTTCGGTCAGAATGGAGGTCCGCCCATGAATCGCCCCGTCTTCGCTGCGCTATTTTGCATGATGGGTATCATGATGGGTATCATGATGGGTATGATGGCCGGATCCGTTCAGGCCGCGCCCAGTGCGCCCGGCGGGCCCGGCGTGGTTCGCGAGAAGGCCCGTGTGAAGTGGAGTTGCCCGCGAACCGCGACGGCTGAGCGCCTGATGCCGGCTTTGCGGGGAATTCCTCAGGAGGCCGAAGTCGAGTTGGAGCTGGTTCTGACGCCGACACCGGGAGGTGATGTCAGCGTAACGATCGGCGCCGAAGCCTTGCGCGCTCCTGCGGAATGGGCGCGGATTGCCGAGGAGGCGTCCGCACGGGGTTTTAGCTGTGGCATGGACTTCGTGAACGCCGTGAAGCGGCAGGTATTGAGTGTCTGCCTGCGAACGTACGGAGCGCCCGGCTATGACGAGGAGCCAAAGAACTGCGACACGGTCTCCGGCTGGATGGACCCGTTCATCGGCCGGGAAGTGAGCGTGGCGCGCAAGCTTCCGTTTGTTTTTCCTGGAGATCCGGTCCCGGCGGAACAGAGAGAACGGGTGGCGAGGATGGGAGGCCGGGTGGCCGCGATCCCGATGCGGAATCCGTGTTCGGTGATCCGCACGGCGGACGATCCGATGGCGGAGGACTGGGTCCGAACGGAGTCGTTCGTTCGGGAGCAGCTGCCGAAGATCCTGGGAAACCGTTCGGAGCGTTGCCGGCGTGAGATTCTGGCTGAGTATATAAACGGGGTCGACAAAACGCTGAGGGCCGGTTGCGCGCAGGCGGACGTCAAGGGGTGCGAGGTCTTGAAGGAGCGGAGCGCCTCGCTTTTGTCACTGCTGGGGAAGGTTTATCCCGATGACGTGGCGAAGGTGAAGAGCCGCATGGAAGCCACGATCCTGAACCAGATGGCTGATTGCGTGCGCGGAATGGCTGCGGGGGCGGTGGATCCCGGAGAGTTCGTCAGTGAGCTGGAGAGACTTGCTGCCTGCACTCGGTTGAAAAAGGGAGAGTCGCGGGTTTTTCAAAACGACGCATTCGTGTCTTCCGACGTGCCTGCGAATTACCTGCTTCATAGGAAGGGAGAGAAGGAGTTCGTGATCGCGTTGAACTTCGACTTTTCACCGGAAGATCCGGCGTTGCCGCCGAATAAGGCTAAGCGCATGGCGGCAGAGATGCGAAAACACGTTCAAGGGTGCTACGAGAAGGTTTCCCCTGGGTTAAAAGGGCCCGGCGGTCAGAAAATCACTCTTCAGCTCGTGGATCGGAACGTGGCCTATGTTCCAGGTGAGAGGGTGGGACTCCATCAGGAGACTTTCTGGGAGAGGATTTTTGGGTGGTTTCGTGCGCATTCTCAGCTTTTCAGTACGGGGCAGGACTGTCTGACGCTCCTTCATGAGACCTTGCACCACCTTGGGTTGGTGGACACCTATAAAGAGACCGTCCTGGGAATGCGTTACGATGCGAAGGCGAAAAAGTGGAAGTGGGCGAACAGGGTCGAGCCAGACGAGGTCGCCTTTGACTGTCGTGCGGTAGGAAGGGACCGGTCGATCATGCATGACCAGTGGTCAACCTGGATGTCCCTGGGGGAAACGGGAAGTCTTCTGACACCGGCGCAGTTCGCGGTGATCACGAGTCCGGGCTGCCGTCAGGCAGCACCGAAGTACTATGAGTGCGCCCCATTCGCGTATCGGACGAGTGAGCGGCGCGGTGGAGACGGCTGCGGCGGGGAGGTTCCCGCCGCATGTCGCCAATCGGATTGGGAAGATTGATCTCCTGCCAGTAGTCGTGCCCGAAGGTGCGAAAAACTCCTACATTTTAACGCATTGAGTAACCTAAGGAGAGCCGGTCGCCGGCCCTAGCTATAATGCCTGGCATTTTGACTACGGTCATGGTTATAATTGGGGTATGACGTTAAGTGGTCAGAATCCTTGGTGGAATGAGGGTGGTCTTTGGGACGATCCCGACCTCATTCGGGTCAGGAGCTCCAAACTGCGATATTTTCCCAAGCCTTTTTCCGCCAGGGACTGCGAGCAGCCGGGGGTGCTGACGCTTCGCGGCCCTCGCCGGGCGGGGAAGACGGTTGCGCTGAAACTCTTGGTCGCGGACCTCATTGAGAATCAGGGTTGGCTGCCTCGCTCCATCGCTTGGACCGCTTTGGACACTTTGCGGACCCTTCAGCAAATGGAAAGTCACCTGTCCGAGATCGCGCGGACGCATGCCCCTAAGCTTTTGCTGATCGATGAAGCAACGACCGTGACGGGTTGGCAACGAGTGATCAAGAAGCTTCGGGACGACGGAACGCTTGCGTCGGTGTGCGTGATCCTCACAGGCAGTTCCGCGCATGATCTCAAAGCTGGCGCCGAGCGAATGGCGGGGCGTCGTGGGGACGTCGCTCATCCCGACCGCGTTCTGCTTCCCATGTCGTTCGAGGATTTCCGTGACCAGCTCCCGGACCAGACGCATGCGGTTCAGGACTATCTCCGCATCGGTGGTTTTCCATTTCGGGTGGATCGCTTTCTATCGGGAGAACGGGACGACCTTGCGGCATTCCAGGTGTTCGATGACGTGATCTTCTATGAGTTCGCTCGCCGGAAGCTCGACCGCTCCATCGCGATTGAAGTATTAGGACGGTTGGCTTCGATTCAGTGCTCGTCGTCGAGTTACGAAGGGTTCATCAAGCCGCTGACGGTCGCTAAGGATACGGCACGAAAGTACCTGGATGCGTTGGGCGACTCTTTTCTTCTCGCGACGCTTTCCTCCTACGACACGGCTCGGGGGCGCGTGGCTCCCAAGAAAGAGCGGAAGTTCGTCTGGGTCGACCCGGCGTTGGGCTTCACAGGGCAGTGGCTTCGTCAGTCCGGACCAGCCGATGAGGCTTCGAGGGCGGAGTGGGCCGTAGGTGCCGAGCTACTTCGGCGACATGAGGTGCGCCTTTTTGAAGGGCTGTCGGCCCCTCGGAGCGTCTTTACGTGGAAAAGCTCCGGCGGGAACGAACTCGATTACTTGATCGTGGATAAAAGCAGGAAGCTTCTTTTTCCCGTCGAAGTCAAATACCAGCGGACGATTTCGGACTGGGATTTTCAGGTGCTCGAACGGGCTTTCGGAAAGGGATGGATCGTTACGCCGGGTGAGGATCGCCAGCGGCCGAAGTCGGAAGCGATTTCGCTTTCCCGCTATTTCGCGCGTGCGCGAGAAATAGGAAACGATCTGAGTATCACGAGGTCAGCAGTACCCTAGAGGTCTGCTTCGTTCCTGGAGCGACTCTATCCTGTGCGGGCCTGTGCGGGCCTGTGCGGGTGATTTCCGAACCACTGGTCCGGATTTTAGGGGCACAGCCGCGTTGTGACGGTGCTTTTCGAACCGTTGGCTCGAAATTCGCCCGCACAGAATGGGATACCCCGGTTCGTCACACGTTCAGCGTCTTCGACTCGAGCGCCTGTCTGCTCTTCACGCGATTGATGATCTCGGGGACCTGCTTCGGCGAAACGCCGCTGAACACTTCCTCGTTGACCATCACGACCGGGGCCATGGCGCAGACGCCGACGCATCGGGTGTTCTCAAGCGAGAACAGGCCATCCGTCGTCGTTTCGCCCATCTTGATCCCCAGTTCGCTCTGGAACGCCTCGACCACCTGGTCAGCGCCCTTCACGAAACACGCCGTGCCTTGGCAGACCGAGATCGAGAACCTCCCGCGCGGACGCAGCCGGAAGTAGTGGTAGAACGTCGCCACACCGCTCACCGAGGAGGTGGGGACACCCAGAAGGTGCGCCACTTCTTCCATGTGGATCTGCGAGAGGTAGCCGTACTTGCCCTGGATCTTGTGAAGAACCGCGATGAGATAGCTCTCGGGGTTTTCCTTCTTCAGGCAGTCCTGAATGAAGTTCAGGACGTCTTGATCGAGGGTGGTCTTCGGACAATTTTGACAGTTACTCATTACTTGATCCCCCTGGGATTGCGAACCGTGTAATGCGTATGCAGGAGTTCGTGGGCCTTGTGGCCTCCCGGTTCTCCGAGGAACTCTTCATACAGTTTCTTGATGTACGGGTTCTCGTGCGATTTGCGAATCGTCTTCGCTTCGTCGATCGAGTACAGCGCCTGGGCCCGCTTGCGGATCATGTCCTTGTCAAGCGGGTAGACGTGCTTGGCCGCGGTCGGCAGGGGTTGTCCGCCGCCGGCGACGCAGCCGCCCGGGCAGGCCATGATCTCGATCAGGTGGAACTGCTTCTCGCCGCGCTTCACCTTTTCGAGGATCGTCTTGGCGTTGTTCAGTCCGTTGGCTACCGCGACGTTGATCTGGGTGCCGCCGATATCGATCGTCGCTTCACGCAGGCCTTCGACCGCGCGAACGTCGGTGAATTCGAGCTTGTCGAGCGGTTTACCGGTGAGCTTCTCGGCCGCCGTGCGGAGAGCGGCTTCCATGACGCCGCCCGTGGAGCCGAAGATGTCGGCCGCGCCGGTGGAGTAGCCGAGCGGATTGTCGAAGTCTTCGTCGGGCAGGTTCACGAAGTCGACGCCCGCCGCCTTGATCATCCAAATCAATTCGCGAGTCGTGATGGAGGCGTCCGTGTAAGGACGGCCCTCCTCATCGCGATGTTCCGGACGCTGCGCTTCGAACTTCTTCGCCGTGCACGGCATGACCGCGACGACGTAGATGTCCTCGGGCTTGATGCCCTTCTTCTGTGCGTAATACGTCTTCAGGAGCGCGGAGAGCATGCTCATCGGGGAGCGGCAGCTCGACGCGTTTGGCATGAACTCGGGGTAGAAGTGCTCCATGAACTTGATCCAGCCGGGAGAGCAGGACGTCAGCATGGGCAGGTTCTTGCCCGTCTTCACGCGCTCGAGGAACTCGTGCGACTCTTCCATGATGGTGAGGTCGGCGCCGAAGTTCGTGTCGAACACGGCGTCGAAGCCGAGCTTGCGAAGCGCGGTCACCGTCTTGCCGGTGCAGTTGGTGCCGATCGGCATGCCGAATCCTTCGCCGATGGCGGCGCGGATCGACGGAGCGATCTGGACGACTACGTGCTTCTTGGGGTTGCTGATGGCTTCCCAGACCGGGTCGGTCGAGCGCTTCTCGACTAGCGCGGCGGTGGGGCAGACGTTCACGCACTGGCCGCATTTGATGCAGACCGAGTCGTCCATGTTGGCGCCGAAGGCCGGAGCCACCACGGTGTGGAAGCCGCGAGCGAGCTGGCTCAGGTTATGGACACCCTGGATCTCGGAGCAGACGCGGACGCAGCGGCGGCAGAGAATGCACTTCTCGGCGTCGCGGATCACGGACGGGCTGGAATCCTCGATGGGATAGCGCTTGCGCTTTCCTTCGAAGAGACGCTCGCGGACGCCCAGCTCGTAGGCCAGGGTCTGGAGTTCGCAGTTTCCGTTGCGTTCGCAGGTCAGACAGGCGGAACTGTCCGATGCCAGCCGGTGTCCGGCTCGACTCTCCCCACTATCGCACCATCTGGTTCGAATGCGTCTTGATCTTCATTCCGGCGCTGGCTTGCGTGGCGCAGGAAACGGCGTAATTGCGCATTCCCTCCACCTCGACGATACAGACGCGGCAAGCGCCCTCGGTCGAGAGGAAAGGATGGTAGCAGAGACGCGGAATGTGGGTTCCCACCTTGTCCGCGGCCTGCATGATGGTCGTTCCTTCCGGAACGGTCACGGTTTTGTCATCGATGGTGACAGTGATGTTTTTCATCTCAATCTCCTAAAACCCTTTAGCGTTTCTCGATCGCATCGAACTTGCAGGAGTTGTAGCACTCGCCGCACTTGATGCAGCGATCCTGCAGGATCTCGTGAACCTTCTTGGGCTGGCCCTTGATGCACGAGACGGGGCAGCGGCGCGCGCAGAGCGTGCAGCCGGTGCACTTGTCCGGTTTGACCATGTATTGAATGAGCTTCTGGCACTTTTGCGTGGGGCAGCGCTTTTCACGGATGTGCACCAGGAATTCCTCGCGGAAGTTCTTGATGGTGCTCAGAACCGGGTTCGGCGCGGACTGCCCGAGGCCGCAGAGCGACGACTTCTTGATCGTCACGGCGAGACGCTCCAGCTTGTCGATGTCCGACTCTTCGCCCTTGCCGCTCGTGATCCGGTCAAGGATCTCAAGCATGCGGAGCGTGCCCTCACGGCACGGCAGGCACTTGCCGCAGGACTCGTCCTGGGTGAATTCCAGGAAGAAGCGCGCGGTGGAGACCATGCAGTCCGAGTCGTCCAGCACGATCATGCCGCCCGAGCCCATCATCGAGCCGAGCTGAATGAGCGCGTCGTAGTCGACCGGAGTGTCGAGCTTGTCTTCGCGGATGCAGCCGCCGGACGGACCGCCGGTCTGGATCGCTTTCAGCTTGCGTCCTTCAGGGATGCCGCCGCCGATGTCGAAGATGACTTCGCGGAGCGTGGTGCCCATGGGGACTTCGACGAGGCCGGTGTTCTGGACTTTTCCGGCGAGCGCGAAGACCTTCGTACCCTTGCTCTTTTCGGTGCCGATGGCTGAGAACCACTGGGCGCCGTAGAGCAGGATCGCGGGAACGTTCGCCCACGTTTCGACGTTGTTGATGACCGTCGGATGTCCCCAGAGACCCGAGGTCGTGGGGTAGGGTGGGCGAATGCGAGGCTGGCCGCGCTTGCCTTCGATCGACAGCATGAGGGCCGTTTCCTCGCCGCACACGAAGGCGCCGGCGCCGAGACGGATTTCCATGTCGAAGTCGAAGCCCGATCCCAGGATGTTCTTGCCGAGCAAGCCGGCGGCGCGGGCTTTATCTATGGCGATCTGGAAGCGCTGAATCGCGAGCGGGTACTCCGCGCGGATGTAAGCGTAACCCTTCTGGGCGCCGATAGCGTAACCGCCGATGATCATGCCTTCGAGAATGTCGAAGGGGTCGCCTTCCAAGGCGCTGCGGTCCATGAATGCGCCCGGGTCGCCTTCGTCGGCGTTACAGACGACGTACTTGATGGGGTCATTTGTGGAGTCGGCCGCGAGTTTCCACTTCTGGCCGGTGGGGAAGCCGCCCCCGCCGCGGCCACGGAGGCCGGAGGCGAGGACTTCGTTGATGACGAAGCGGGAATCGCCCTTGTCGAGGACTTTGGCGAGGGCTTCAAAGCCGTTCACGCTCATGTAGTCTTCGAGGCTTTCTGGGTCGATGATGCCGCAGTTCCGGAGGGTGATGCGGCTCTGACGGTTAAAGAATGCCACGTCGCCGTAGAGGTTGAAGAACCGTTCGTTGATGGGGTCAAGCAGGACGCGATGGTCCGTGGCTACTGTGTTTTGTACGAAGTGCTTCTCGACGATGGCTTCGAGCTGCTTTTCGTCGGTGAAGTGGTAGATCGTCTTCTCGG
>CAYOWB010000146.1:7152-9456 GCA_964407515.1 uncultured Bacteriovoracaceae bacterium | reverse complement strand
GAACAGAGAACAGAGAACAGAGAACAGAGAACAGAGAACAGAGAACAGAGAACAGGCCTCAGTCCCCGTGACTAATTAAGTCAGTGTCTTCAACCGTGACCCGAGCAAACGCCGTCTCATCAATCGTCTTCGCGATCTTATCCATGAACGACTGCGCGCTCGACGCCTTCCAGTTCTCCGGAATGACAGCGGCGAAGCCGATGACACACTTCTCCGGGTCATCGAACTCCGCCACCTCGAGAGCCGATACGTTAAACTTCCGCCTCAACCCCGTGCACAGCTCCTCGAGCTGCCGGCGCTTCAGCGCGACGTTATCGTTATTGTAGAAATCCAGTACGATCCTGCCAGTGGCGATCAGCACTCGTGCTTACTTAATGGCCGTGAGCCACTTTTCGGCGCCCGGGAGCACCAGTTCGCCGCGCGTGATGGCCTTGTAGTCCCGCTGGACCATCGAGCCGATCGGGCCCGGCTTGCCGAGGTAATCGCCCTTGCCGATGGCGCGGCCGTCGATCTCGCGGATCGGCGTGATTTCCGCCGCCGTTCCCGTGAGGAACACTTCGTCGGCGCAATACAGATCGTCGCGAGTGAAGCGAGCCTCCACGACCTGGATTCCCTTGTGCCGCAGATACTGCATGATCGTCTGACGTGTGATTCCGTTCAGGATCGCGGTGAGTGGAGTCGTGAACACCACGCCGTTCTTGATCATGAACAGGTTCTCTCCGCTGCCTTCGGCGAGGAAGCCGTCGGTGTCGAGGAACAGCGCTTCATCGTAGCCATTGCCGATCGCCTCGCGCTTGGCCAGCACGCCGGTGATGTACTGCCCGGTGATCTTGCCGCGGGTCATGACCGAGTTGACGTGAGGACGGACGAAGCTCGAAACTTTCAAACGGGCGCCTTCTTTCACGCCCTTTTCACCCAGGTAGCTTCCCCAGATCCAGCAGAGGATCGCGAGCTCCACCGGGGGATTCGCGCCCGGATTCACGCCGAGCGGGCCGTCGCCGATGTAGGCGATGTGCCGGATGTAGCACTCCTCGAACTGATTGGCTTTGCACACTTCGAGCGTGCCTTTGATGACCTCGTCCATCGAGTAGGGGATCTTGAGGTCCATGATCTTGCAGCTCTCAAAGAGCCGGGTGAGGTGTTCCTCGAGACGGAAGATCGCGCCACCGCCTTTGGTCTGCTTGTAAGCGCGAATGCCTTCGAAGGCGCCCGTTCCGTAGTGAAGCGCATGGGTGAAGATGCTGATCTTCGCCTCTTCAGCAGGAACGACTTTTCCGTTAATCCAAACGTGTGAACCACGACTCATAAGCTGTTACCCCTCCACTTTTCCCTGCATCATTTCCAGAGACGATGCCCCAAGTCAAGCATGAGTTCGTCTAATGGCGCGGTGCGTGCTTTATCTCGTTCCACGGATTTCCGCCTCGGAGGATTTGCAGTACGCCCTGAATCGCGAGGCTCGCCATTTCAGCGCGAGTTTCCACTGTGGCGCTGCCCAAGTGCGGCAGTAAGACCGCATTCGGCAGCTTGCGAAGCTCCGCGGGAATCTCCGGCTCGCGCTCGAAAACGTCAAGACCGGCCGCGAAAATCTTGCGCGCTTTGAGAGCCCGGATCAACGCTGCTTCGTCGATTACCGGGCCGCGCGCGGTGTTGATGATGATCGAATCCCGCGGCAGGAGCGCGATGCGCTTGGCGTCGAGCCAGTGCTGCGTCTGCGGAGTGAGAGGGGCATGGAGTGAGAGAACTTGGGCGCGCTTGAGCTTGGCGGTGACTTCCCGTTGCGGCGTATCGCGTTTGATGAACTCGACGGTCATTCCAATCGCTTCGAAGAGCCGCGCGGTCTCCGTTCCGATCCGTCCCGCGCCGAAGATGACGGCGTTCCGCCCCTCAAGCCGCAAACCGAGCAGCATATCCGGTTCCCAGCCGTGAAACTCACCGGCGCGGCACATGGCCTCGCCCTCCGGCACTCGGCGCGCGGCGGCCAGCAATAAAGTCAGAGCGAGCTCCGCGGTGGCGCGGGTGAGGACCTTGGGCGTGTTGACGACGCGGACTCCGCGCCGTGCGCACGCCTCGACGTCGATGTTGTTGTAACCGACGGCGTAGTTGGCGACGACTTTGAGCTTCGGTGCCTTGGCGAGAAGCGCATCGTCCACGCGTGTGGAGAGCACGGTGATCAGGGCGTCGGCGGTTTTGAGCACCCGGTCGAGGCGAGGCCCCACGGGCGCGAAGACGACCCGAGCCTTGGGCCTCAGTTCCTTGCGGATGACTTCTTCATGGATACAATGGGTGAGAACGATCGTGGGCTTT
>CAYOWB010000146.1:6773-7098 GCA_964407515.1 uncultured Bacteriovoracaceae bacterium | reverse complement strand
GAGGCGCGCCCGGAGCCGGAGCCCGGACGCGCCTCGAGCACGAACCAGGTCGCGTCTTTCTGGCCGCGGAACCACGTCCGTTGTCTTTTGACGAGCTGGCGTGTGGCGAGTGAGATTTCATCGGCAAGACCTTGAAGCCCTGGTGCGACGCCTCGGCCCTCGGGCTTGCGGCCATCCAAGTAAGCGCACACTTCGCGATAGCCGACCGCGCTCAGTGACCGCGCGCCGGGATAGCGTTCGCGAAGGGCGCGCGTTTCTTCCACGAAGCCGGCCTCGAGCATGGCTTGGGTCCGCTTCTCGATTCGATCTGCGATCTCCGCGGTGG
>CAYOWB010000146.1:5792-6763 GCA_964407515.1 uncultured Bacteriovoracaceae bacterium | reverse complement strand
CGATGACCCAAAGTGTGAATTCGTTGGAGGCTGTTTGCGTTTGTTCGGCCTGAAGTTCCGTGGGCGTCTTGCCGGATTGGCGCATGATCTCGACTGCGCGGACCAGGCGGTAGCGGTCCTTGACGCCGATGCGGATGGCCGCGGCTTCGTCGCGTTCATTCAGCTCCTGATAGAGCGTGTCGTTCGTGAGTTCCTCGAGTTCCGCGCGCAGGGCGGGATCGGCCTTCGGGGCCTTCCAAAGTCCGTAGAGGAGCGCCTTGAGATAAAAGCCCGTGCCCCCGACGATGAGCGCGCGCTTTCCGCGAGAGTGGATGTCCCGGATCGCTTCGTGCGCCAGCTCGTGAAAGTCGCCCGCCGTGAAGGGCTGGTCAGGCTCCCGGAGGTCGATGAGGTGATGGGGAATCCGCCCCAGTTCCTCGCGTGAAGGCTTGGCGGTCCCGATGTCCATCCCTCGGTAAACCAGCATGCTGTCGGCGTTCACGATCTCCATGCCGCAGAGGCGTTCCGCGAGCTCGAGGGCGATTCCGGTCTTACCGCTGGCGGTAGGCCCAGTGAGGATGACGGTCAGGGGTCCCGAAGTCATTCATCAAACATAGGGAATGACAGGAGTATTTTCAAGTATTAATAGTTGACAATAAAGGTCAGAAAAGATAGAAGGCTGGAGCGTTTTGAGCGTTCCTAGCGCCTGCTCCGGTTTTCCGCACGGGAGAAGACGGTCGGAGATTACACCGGAGCGGCGCTGGGCATTCCGGTCTGAAATGGGAAGGTGACGAAATGCGTGTTCCGATCATGATCTGGGTTCCTGGCGACGTGTCTCAGCTGGGCAATCGAAATGGGACACACAGTCGGGGGGCCACCGCTTTGGCCACGGCGATGATGACTGTCGCGGCGACGGCCGTGTTCTTACTGGCCGGAGCATCACCTGCTTCCGCCGCGTCGGTTTCGGATCTGGTGGATCGTGTCGTCGAGAG
>CAYOWB010000146.1:0-5782 GCA_964407515.1 uncultured Bacteriovoracaceae bacterium | reverse complement strand
CTAAGACCTACATAGACTGGTCGAAGAGCCAAGCGACTCCTTCCTCGTTGTTTGCCAGCATGCGGGGAAAAGCGACCGCCAGTGATTGGCGGGAGTTGTGCGCGAAATTCGATAGAACGGGTGATGAGGAGCTTTCGCTCTTCGATCAGGAGATCGAGGATGCCAAGGATGTCGCCGCCTTTGAATGTCGTGGAAAACTGCTCGGGCGCCTGCGCGTGTTCTTCACGGGACAGCGGCTCGCCTTCGAATTGAAGATGGAGCGTGAACGTGACGGGCGCAACGCGCGTGTGGGCGGGATCGTTCCGCGCGAGAGAGCGGACGTGACGTTGCCCAGTATCGAGATTCCGGTCGATGTCACCCAGGCGGCTGTCTATTCGCCGGGCTGGTACTTCAACAAGCAGAAGGCCGCGCTGTATGGCGGACTCCCTCAGGGCGGGCTGGAGGACGGGCAGTTCAATCTGACCTTCGACGACGGGCCGTTCAGTCAGCGGACTCGGCGAGTTCTGGATGTTCTCGATAGTGCAGGCGTGCGCGCGAACTTTTTCATGGTGGGCCGCAATGCGAAGGTCAACGCGGACCTCGTGCGCGAGATCGCCGCGAGAGGGCACGTGATCGGCTCGCATTCCAAAGGACACCCGATTCTCTCGCGTGTGACACCGGAGCGTGGGGCCGCGGAGTTGTTGGGCGGGCGAACGGATCTCGAAGAGGTGCTCGGGAGTCCGGTTCACTTCTTCCGGTTTCCGGGCTTCGGCTGGACGGATAAGCTGGTTCACCTGGCGAAAGAAAATCAGATGCCGATGTTCTTCACGGATCTGGATTCCCTGGACTGGAAGAACGGGGATCCGACCAGTATTTACAACGTCGTGAAGAGTCAGCTGCGCCAGTTCAAGAAGGGCATCGTGCTCTTCCATGACCCGCGGCCGGGCACGGGCGTCGCGTTGCCCTACATTCTCGAGGAGATGGGGGCGCGGAACCTGACGACAGTGGTTTATACGCAGAGTTACGGGAACTGAGGCGGCTACACACGCCGATGGAACCACTCCTCGAAGCGCGCACGCGGAACGCGGGCGATGGTCGGACGGCCGTGCGGGCAGTTCCAGGGATGTTCGCATTGAGAGAGTTCTTCGACTAGCGTGAGGGCCTGTTCGCGCGTGATGCGGTCTCCGGCGCGGACGGCGGAGTGACACGCTTCGCTGGCGAGGGCTTCGAAGAGGGCTTCGTCAAAAGCCAGGGACGTTCCGGACTCCGACGCTTGTGACGCAGGGTCGGCGCTCGCGAGGAGCTTTTCGACGAGGCTCTTGAGTCTGACGCGAAGATTTTGCGAGCCCCATTCCGCCGGCACCGCACGGAAGAGAAGCGATTCGTCGCCGAAGATCTCCGTTTCAAATCCAATCGCATTCAGTCGGTCGACTTGCGTTTCGATGTGCGAACGCTGGTCAGCGGGGAAGTGCACGGCCTCGGGGATGAGGAGCTGCTGGGGGTGCAGGCCCGCGCCGTCCGCGGACAGCAGGCGTTTGCGAAGTTTCTCATAGCGCACGCGCTCATGGGCGGCGTGCTGGTCGATGAGGCCGAGTTCTTCGCCCAGGTCGTAGAGCAGGTAAGTGTTGAAGGCGATGCCGCAGTAGCGAGTGGGATCGAACTGTGCGAGCGGTCCGCTGAAATCCCAGCGTTGTTGGACGGGCTTCTCCGCGGCGGACCATTGGGGCCGGTAGGAACCCGATGCCGGGGTAGAGCTGTAGGTGGATCTGCCAAACGAGTGGGAGTGGGGCGAACCACCCCAGCTGGGTGAGGAATCCCCAGCGCTGGGGAAATCGCCAGTCGGCGCGCTTCCAGCGCTGGAAGTAAGATCCGCAAGTTCACTTCCGCTGACGGAGGAACCGAAAGAGCCGGATGCGGCGGTGACGCCGGTCACCGTACCTATGGCTGAGTTTCCTTCTTCCGGCGCCGAAGCGAATCCGCCAGAAAATCCCTGGGAGCGTCCGGCGGCATATCCCGTCACGCCCGTGCGCGCGATCATCCGCTCGATCAAATCTTGGACGGCGCGGAACACTTTGCCGCTTTCAAGGAATCGCAGCTCGGTCTTCGTGGGATGCACGTTGACGTCGAGGACGGCGGGATCCGCCTCCACGAAAAGCGCCACGGCGGGGAACTGTCCCGGAAGAAGCGCTTGGCCGAAAGGCGACAGAATCGCCTGCTGAAGCATTTTGTCGCGGACGGCGCGGCGATTCACGATCTGGATCAGCTTGCGCGTTTGCGGGGAGCTGAGTCCCTGAAGCCAGTGTGCCCGGAGTTTAAGCCAAGGAAGAGCGTCGTCGATCGCTTCAGTTTGAACCGGATAGTCGTCGCCGTCGGCCAGGACGGCGCGGACGCGCTGGACTTCGTCCTGGGGGCGCAGGTCAAGGACCGTGCGATCGTCGCTGACGAGGCGGAAGCCGGTGCCCGGATGCGTGAGAGCCAGGCGTTCGAGCCATTCGCGAACGGCTCCGACTTCGGACGCTTTCGCTTTGAGGAACTTCAGTCGCGCGGGCACTTGCGAGAAGAGGCCGCGCGCGCGGATGCGCGTGCCGTGGGAAGAGCCGAGGAAGTGACCGAAGGTGACGGGCTGGGGATCGTGATTCTCGCCCGTGATCTGGTAGGCGGTGGAAGAGTCACGCGCGTCGCGTGGACGCGAGGTGATGTCCATGTCGGCGACGGCGCCGATGCTCGGGAGGGCTTCGCCGCGGAAGCCGAGGGTGTGAATCGATTCGAGGTCGGCGAGTGAGCGCAGCTTGCTCGTCGCGTGGCGCCGCACGCACAAGGCCAAGTCTTCGGCTTCCATCCCGTGGCCGTTGTCGAGGACTTCGATGAGGCCCTTGCCGCCGTCTTCAAGGATGACTGCGACTTCCGTCGCGCCCGCGTCGAGCGAGTTCTCGACGAGTTCTTTGACCACATTGGCTGGCCGCTCGATGACTTCTCCGGCGGCGATGCGTTCGGCGACTTGGCGTTCTAGGACCTGGATCTTTCCCATAGACGCGCCAATGCATCACGCCGCATGGGGAATGGCAAGACCAGGGTATCCGCTGTCTTTGGGATGACGCAGTGAGTATCAAAAAGGTGAGCGATACTTTTTTTAAGACGAAACGACGACGCGGTTGCGGCCGCCGGACTTGGCCTCGTACAGGGCCTTGTCGGCTGCCTTGAGGAGCGTCTGGGCGGACTCAAGGCCGGCGCGCAGCTCGGCGACGCCGAGGCTGGTGGTGACGGGCAGGCGCTTACCCTCATAGATGAAGGCATGCGCTTCGACCGAACAGCGGATGCGCTCGGCGATCTCGGCCGCGTTCTTGGCGTTGGTATTGGCCAGCAGGACGACGAACTCTTCGCCGCCGTAGCGGGCGAAGATGTCCTTGGGGCGCAGGTGCGACCCGCGAATCAGGCTGGTCAGTTCTTTGAGAACGTAATCGCCGGCGTCGTGACCATAGGTGTCGTTGACCTTCTTGAAGTGGTCGAGATCGAAGAAGATGAGCGAGAAGTCGGTGTGCAGGGCCTTGGCGCGCTTGAACTCGGCCTCCAAAGCCTCCAGCAGGTAGCCTTTGTTGTAGATCCGGGTGAGGGGATCGGTATGGGCGGCTAGGCCCATGTTGCCGTAGAACAGGATCTCGAGTTCGCCCGCGGGCAGGAATTTGAAGATCGAGTTTCCGAGCTTCACCATGTCTTCCTTGGCCAGATCGACGGACTGATTCGGAGCGACCTTTTTGTCGTTCACGAACGTTCCATTGGAGGAGCCTAGGTCCGTGATCGTGACTTTGTCGCCCGCCTTGGTCACCTTCGCGTGTTTACGCGAAATGCTCTGGTCCGCGATGCTGATATCGGCCGAGGGGTCCCGACCGATGGTCATTTCTGGCTGCGTCAAAAAGAAGCGGTGCCCCTGAGGGGTGCCACGAATGATGATCAGGCAGGCCTCTTGTTCTTTGGCCTTCTGAAGCTCGCGCTTCAACGTTTCCTGATCGCCCTGAAGGACTGTGGTTTTTTCGCTTCCTTCGTCTGAATTGGCCATGGTTTCTAGAGATTAAAACGCCGTCTGGACCGGCGTCAATCCTGATTCCGTCTGAGCCGATTCACCGGAGAATGTTCGTCGTGTTCCGGACCCTGCGGGATGCTTCCTTCCTTCAGGGCTTGACGCGTGTAGACTTTTCCTTCTTCCACGCCCGGCTGATCGAACGGGTTCACGCCCCAGTGCACGCCCGTGAAGGCGGTCAGGACCGCCATCGCGAAGTACAGGGCACCCATGGCGCGTTCATCGAGGCTGTCGAGCTGAAGGGTCAGGTTCGGACGATTCTGGCGAGTGAGCACGAGTGAAGTCGCGCGGTACTCGGTCTGTAAGAGTTCCTGCAGGCTGTGTCCGGTCAGCAGCGCGAACGCCGGGTACTTGCGGACGTCGAGACCCGCGGGGGTTTTCGGAATCGCCACCGGATCGCGCGACTGATCCACCGTGATGAACATCGTGATCTTGTCATCCGGACCGTCGCGCAGCAGCTGGAGAATGCTGTGCTGGTCGGTCGCGCCGAGCGCGCCGAGCGGCGTGAAGCCCTTTCCGTCCTTACCGAGGCTCTCGCCCCAGAGCTGCACGAACCAGCTTCCGACCGTCTTCAGCTGAGTGGAGTACGGCATGCAGACGTGGATCGGACGCTTGGGGTAGTGGGCGATGAAGTGCTGGCCCAGGATCATCAGCGGATTCTTTTCGACCGGAGTCTTTTCGCAGTAGTCGCGCACGTCGCGAGCGCCCTGCAGGAAGTTCTCCGTGGAGAGACCCGCGAGGGTGCAGGCGAACAGGCCGACGGGACTGAAGACGCTGAAGCGGCCACCCATCGGGGGCGCGATGTGCAGGGTCGGAATGCCGTGTTCCGTCACGAAGGCCTTGAGGTCGCCCTTGGCAGGGTCGGTGATGGCGACGACATGCGACTGCATGCGATCGCGGCCGATCCAGTCGAGCGAGATCAGGAACTGAGCGATGGTTTCAAAGGTCACGCCGGACTTCGCGACGACCGCGACGAGCGTCTTCGCGGGTTCCAGGCCGGAAACGGTCATCTTCCATTCGGTCGGGTCCGGATTTTCCATGAAGTGGAAGCGGAGCTTGTTGGTGCGCTTCTCTTCAAGTGCCTTGAGTAGGCTCAACGGTCCCAGTGAGCTTCCGCCGATTCCGAGAAACAGGACGTCCGTGAAGATGCCCTTGTTCAGGATCTGTTGCGCCATTCTGATCGACTCTTCCGCCTGGGAGAGGGTGTTGTCGACTGGGGCGTCGTAGAAGGCGACTTCGCGTCGTTCGAACTGCGCGCGCAGTTTGTTCCAGGAGGCGCTGAAGCCTTCCTTGTCTGCATTCACGCGGCCTTCGACGCCTGGAATGCGATCCAGATTGGACCAATCAATGGTCAATGGGGAACGGCCGATTTTCGTCGCTGTGACTGTCATGAATTCATCTCCTGGTTGAGGTCGGGCTGATCATCCCTCGGAAGCGGTTGCCCTGTCAACGATGGTCAACGGAAGTGGTGGATCCGCTTCCGTCGTGGCTCAGGCTGACGCTGCTTCTCCGAGTAAATGCCGAGCGATAATGAGGCGCAAAATCTCGTTGGTTCCTGCTCCGATCTCGAGCAGCTTCGCGTCGCGCATGTGGCGCTCGACGGCATACTCTTTCATGTAGCCATAACCCCCCATCACCTGAATTGCTTCAAGCGAGACGCGGGTAGCCATCTGTGCGGCTTCAAGCTTCGCGATGGCAGCCATGGCGAAGCCTGCACGGCCTTGGAGC
>CAYOWB010000145.1:9299-9545 GCA_964407515.1 uncultured Bacteriovoracaceae bacterium | reverse complement strand
GAAATCTGAAGATTCAGTTTTCACCTGGAGTCCAGGACCGTCCCGTAAGCGGAAAATCCGGTGACTTCTACCCGCAGTATTCGCGCATGCTGGTTTACCTCAAAGTCGGATCGACGGCGAAGGCAACCCCTCTGCTCTCGAACGGCTATGCGTACCCTCAGGAGATCAGCCCGGCCTACGACTTCTCAACCGCGTTCAGCCGCTGTCCTGCGAACGACACGGGCTGCGTGCGCACGGTGACGATCA
>CAYOWB010000145.1:5254-9268 GCA_964407515.1 uncultured Bacteriovoracaceae bacterium | reverse complement strand
GCATGGGCTGCGGAACCTGGACTCACGTCTATGAGACGCACCCGTGGAACGGCACCTTGTACGTAAAAACGGACGATATCTGAACTGTCGAAGTCTTAGACGGGTGTCAGGAGACGGTGTCATGAGCGACACACGGAAGAGAGCGACAGAGAGAAAAAGCAAAGCGACTTCGCAGAATTGGCAGAAGACACCCTTTGGCCCCTGCGTTGCAACGACTGAAGGAAGAAGGCTCCGGCCCACCCGCCAGGGAATGGCAGGCGATAGAGCGAGAGGTATGATTATGTGGACGCGAAAAATTGAAAGAGCAGCTTTTGCAGCGCTGATCCTGACGCTTGGAGTATCTTTGAGCGGATGCGGAAGCTCAGCTTACCGCGAGGTCGGCAATCAGGGCTCGGGCAGCACAGGTGGCGGCAACACGGGCGGCGGCTCGAATCCCGGCGGAGGAGACTCCGGCAACGACGGATTCATTCCGGCAGTTCCCTATGACTTTGACTTGTCCGGCGCAGTGGGTCCTTACCCGACCTTCCAGACTCCGGCGATTCCGACGGATACCATCTTGAAGGTTCGGATCTCGGCCCTTCCTCCCGTTCAGGCACTCGGCGTGGGATACACTCCTAACTTCTCGTGCGCGCGCTTCACCATCAGCGCCAACGGAAAGGATTACACGACGCCGGTTCTCAAGGTGAACGGTGGAAGCTCCTTCTGCCCGAACGCGGTGGAAAGCGCAGTGATCGACCTGAGTGAACGGCTCGCGCCGGGAACCCAGGGCACGGTAATCACGGTGAAGAACGCCTACTACGACGAAAAGTGCTATCAGCCGTGCTATCAGCAAACCACCTTGCCGTACTACCCATACTATCAGTCATTGAAGAACCCGTACGTCAACTGTGACTCCTCGGGTAACAAAATCGCAAGCAGCTGCCAGATGACCGCGGTGTACAGCTACAGCACGACGAAATCGCATATTGTAGCCGGTCGATTGGAGATCATGACGAACGGCGGGGTGTACTAAGGGCGCTCAACGCGCGATCGAGTCAAGACCATCCCAGCGGATGCGTGTCTGACAGTCCAGACCCGTTACCGCAGTCTTGAGCAGACGAGCAGATGCGTCACGGACCCACTCCGTACTCTTAGCGGGATTTTCGGCACGCAGGCGGAGCGCAAGATCGGATAGCGCGATGCCTTCAACGCTATCCCGCCAAATCCGGTCCTGACCAAAGGCTTTCGCCAAGCCCCAGTGAGCGTCGTAAAAGTCGTACTCAACGTAACGGGTCTTCGGAGCGCCCGATGCACCGGGAACCGCATCCAGGATGATGACACCGTCGCTCCACTTCAGCGTTTCACTGTCCTTCAACTGAAACCGATAAACTCGACGCTCAGCCCCCAGCTTCGAGATCAGATAGTGAACGTCGTACCGGATGTTCGGAACGAAGAAGACGGGCGCCTTCTGCTCCCAAGCCGTAGTCCAACGATTCCCTTCACGGGCGGTGACCCGGATATCGGCAAATCCGGTGAAAATGTCACGGTATTCGTCGATCTTCTCGACCGCCGCCGCGACGTGCTCAATCGGGGCCGAAATCCACTGCACCTGCTCGAGACCGATGTACAGCGGCTCCTCGGGCGTCTCGATGCAACGCAGGGATAAGCCGCCCGCGGCCGGCTCTCGAAGCGCCTTGACCCGTGGGGTCGGCCAGCCCCGAACCAGCTCACGTAGGACCTCGGAGTAACGGCTCTTCCTGCCACCCAAATCAGCATCCCACGGAAGGTCGGCCGCACTGACGAAGACGGAGGACAAGAGTCCGACACAAACAATGCCCATGCCCACAAGAGCCTTCACATTTCGCCTCACTCTCATCTCCTTCTTGCGTTCAGAACGGAATCATAGAGAATTATTTAAACCATGTCGATCCTGGTCTCCTCCCGGAACGGGCACCTGCTGTGCTCGCTTCGGCATTTGTTCGATAAGTGGGGCAACTACCCCTTTCTGGAAGCACGCTCTTTGGCGGAGTTCCGTCATCACATCCAAGAGCAGGGCACGCGCATCCGTCTGATCATTCAGGATGCGGACCAGGATGAGGCGGATCCGACATCATGGACATCAGTGATCCGCGAGTATCCGGAACTTGAACTTACCCCGAGAGGCTTGATCCGGGGGAGCTTCGGCGGCCGAAAAACAGCGGACCCGCCTGGCTACCACTTTCACCTCACGCGGCCGTTCAATGAGTACCGACTCATCCGATCGCTGCTTCGGGGTGTCCGCAAAGACGCCGAACACCGCAGGCGTCTACTCTATCTTTGCTCGCCTCAACGAATCCCAGAGCACCTCATCGCCGCCTCCCGAGGCATCTGGAGCGAAGTGACGCTGGCGCATTCCGTGGAAGAGATCGAGAAAAAGCTGCCTTTACTGGCCCCCGTACTAGGCGCGATCGTCATCGACCCAACCGACTTGCCGACCCCGGTTCTCGGCTGGCTGAAACGGTTTCGAAAAACTCATCAAGGCGCCCAAACCCTCCTGGTGTGCGCCGACAAGCGCCATGAGGCAGTGCAACCCGTCCGACAACTCTGTCAGCTCTTCGTCCCGCACGTGGATTCTCGCGCGGCCTGGCGAGCGTCGCTCCAGCTTGTCTTTCGCCACATGCGCTCCGATTTCGGAGTGCAATTCATGACCGTCGCCATCCGTCACGCCCGGAAGAACGGAAGGATGGAACGCGCGAGATTTCTACTACGCCTGCTCTTGACCTTTGCACCGTTCCGCTGTGACGTACAACACCTCGCCGGAACAATGTTCAAGCAACCATCCCCTCAAATCGCCTACAGGCATTTCAAGCGGGCCATGGAGCTGAACCCGTGCATGCCGGGAGCGTACGTCCAGGCCTTGAGTCTTCCGGCCCGGGAGATCCAGCGCGAAGCGATCTCGCGCGCGGCCCTGGCCTACTGCCCGCGCTCGCCGGAAGTCCTGCAAGCGGCCCGAAGGCTCACGGAGCACGGAGGAGTGGCGTAAATGCCTTTCCGGACTCACATCGCCTTGGCGATAGCAATTCCGGCCCTGTCCTGGTGGCTTTGGAAGAAGGAATACGCAAATCCGCGACCGGAGCCGGCCCCGCCTCTATCCCCTGAAGAGGAGAAAGCCCTGCGCGAACTCGTGGTCCGGTTCGGCACCAACACAAACTCCTATCTGACGCGCTACCGCGGCTTCCGCTATTTTCGCAGCCCACGAAAAGACATCGAAGGCGTGATCGCCTACATGGACACACCAAAGGCATGGATCGGCGCGGCCGAGCCTCTCAGCCAACCGGAACACGCTCTCGAACTCCTGCAAGACTTCCGAGACGCCGCGTGGCAGCGGGGCAAGGCTGTCTTGCTTCTCCCCGTGAGCGAGGACTTCGCCACGGCGGCTCAACGCATGTCATTCGACGCGGTCCGGATCGGGACTGAACCGATGTTCCAATTCGATCGCTATATCCCCGACTGCTCCGACTTCCATTCGGCCAAGCACCTGGAGGCCCGAGGAGCGACAGTGGCCATGTATCGATACGAGGAACTCACCGGCGAACAAAGAGCCGACTGCGACAGGATTCTTCGCGATTGGCTGACGACTCGCTGGATGTCACCGCTCAGTTTCCTCAATCGCGTGAATCCGTGGGAGGCACCCGAGGGAAAACGCTATTTTCTTCTGTCTCAGGGAAAACGGCTGCTCGGCTTCCTGTCCGCCGTACCAGTGGAAGCGGACGGCGGTTGGTACCTTGTCGACATCCTGAGAACGGCGACCTCACCGCCAGGAACCACTGAACTCCTGATCACTGAAGCCATGCGACTACTCAAGAAGGAAGGGGCTCGCTGGGCCTCGCTGGGCGTGTCCCCCCTTTCCCGGATCGACCTTGATCCCCCGGAGGAACATCGCACCCTATACCGCATGCTCGGGCTCGTTTTCCGTAAAGGAAACTTCCTCTACCGCTTCGAGCCCCTGTTTCGCTTCAAAGACAAGTTTCACCCCACCTCCTACCCGATGCGCTA
>CAYOWB010000145.1:0-5235 GCA_964407515.1 uncultured Bacteriovoracaceae bacterium | reverse complement strand
TCCGGGGGGAATCAGTATGAAACACGTCCTGGGAATCCTGCACGTCTTCATTCCCGGAGGCATCGTGGAAGTGGCTTGGTCCGGCTTCTTGCGGAAGCTCCGGAAGATCGACCTCGACAGACTGTTCACCACGCTCCTCCGAAAAGACATGGTTCTGCGCCGCTTGCCGCGCACCCTGACGGAGTCACTCGTGGCATCACGGGTCACCCTCGTAGCAGGAGCATCCATCATCATCGCGTACGCCACGGAGCTCACCTTCGATCCGGCAACGAGGGCCGCATGGCTCCAAAACCAGGCTTTTTCCTGGCAGCACCTATTCTCCTCCCCTGTGGAGACGCTTCTGTTGCCCCAGTTCCTTCACTCCAGCGCGACGCACCTGGTGACGAACATCTTGACGCTCGTCATGGCCACGCTCCTGCTTGAGTGGCTGACCGGAAGCATGCTTACCTTCATGACGCTAGCCCTGGGGGCGCTTCTTGCGAACCCGATCACCCTGCTTCTCGCGTACAAGCTCGCTCCTGCGGGACAATGGCATTTGATACAGGACGTGGGATTCTCGCTCGCGATTTTCTCCACTCTCGGCGCACTGCTCTTCCTGACAAGACGCTCCAGTCTCCTGCTTCTGGCGCTGACCGTCGCAGTGGGTATTCATGTTTGGGCGAGCCATGACTGGACCGCCCTCAATCACGGCATCGCCGCTTGGATCGGGTTCTCTTTCATGGTTATCCGTTATGGTTCATGTCGAGCATCACGATGAAACACTTCACACTCACAGTTCTTTCGGTTTGCCTCGGACTCGGAGCGGGCGTTTCGTTCGTCCGGCCGGCATCGGCTAGCGAGTTTCTATTTCTGCCGGAATCACGCCATCAGCAGTACAAGTCGATCGCCTTTCTCACGGAAGAGCACTCGTCATTGCTTCTCCGAAGCGCCGGATACGCCTGGGGCGCGCTCAGAGGATCGCTGGCACTGGCGGAGGCGTCAGACTGGCCCGGAAGTCCCCAACTCGTCGCGCACGGCTCGGCGAATGTCGGTTACCAGTTCGACCGAGGAAAGCACCGGCTCGACACGGAAACAATCGATGCGCGGGTGGGCTTGTGGCTGAACTTCGAACCGAAGCCAAAACACCACGTATCGTTGGGCTGGACGCATCTGTCGGGGCATGTATCGGACGATCTGCCCGACATGGATCTATTCGGATCCAACCTCGGATGGGAAGTGCTTCGAGCGCGCTTCATCTACTCGGGCTGGGACGGCGTCCGGATCGGAGCCAGCCTGAAGCCGATCATCGGATCTGATCCGCCCATGAAGGTTTTTTCGGCGGACCAGTTCGTCGAATGGTTTCCGTTCGGATGGGGCGAACGTCGCAATGAAGGCAAGCCGTATGTTTCACTGGGACTCGAACAGATGGCGGTCGACCACTACGTCCTGACCACGCAACTCCAGGCTGGAGTGCAATTCGGCAACGTCTCCCGCCCGGTACATGAGCCATCCTTGCGTCTCGCGCTAGGCTATTGGAACGGAATGGACCCGCGCTTGAAGTACTTGCAGTTCAAGCGGGCAACAACCGACTTCGTCTTCCTGGGCTTGTTCGCGGACATTTGAATCAACGGAAAAACACCCCGCTATCGCGGAAGCCCCGTGATCACCGGCCCGATATCCTCGCGCTGCGAACGACCGAAGCGGTCATCGTCGGCGTGACGAATGGTCTTCCAGAAGCACGTCCAGTCGCCACGGCAGCCATTCAGCACCTGGCCGAACTCCTTCTGCCCCACCCCGTAGGTGCGGTACTGAATCAGCATCGCGTTGTTGATCTCGCGCGTAATGCCTGTTTCACGCTTCAGATCCGACAGGATCGCGGCCTTCTCGGCTCGTTTCTGTTCATCCGTCTTCCCTGATGCGTAAAGCGCACTCAGCTTCTCGTAAGCGCGCGTGAACGCTTGCGCCCGCCGCTTCGGCCTCGACATAGGAGTCGACTTCCGCGCGGGTTACCAGAGGGGCGCTCGCCAGATACTGGGGTGTCATGCGGTCGGCGACGAAGCTCGCCAGACTTTCGTTGAAGTACGACTGATGCTTCAGATAGAAAGTCGCGTGCACTGACTCGTGCAGCACGACGTTAGCCAGCTCTCCGAGTGCGGTGTCGCCCGATCCGATCATCGTGGACAACACGGGATCACGGAACCATCCCAGCGTCGAAAAGGCCGAAGCACCGCGGACGTAGACATCGAGACCTTCTTTCCTGAGCTCTTCGCCGAACTCCTCGGCCGACTTGCGGTCAAACCAGCCCAGATACGTGAAACTTCCCACGATCGGAAAGCTCCAGCGACGCGGTTCAAACTTCAGAGGCTCCGAGGCACTCACCACCCACACGGCGGCGGGCCGCTTAAGATCCACGTACTCCGTGTAATTGGAGGTAGCCTTGAGACCGTGACGCTCACCGAAGCTTTTGATCTCGGGAATGCGAGCCAGCAGCGCCTTCAGGCGAGGCGGCGTACGCTCGTCCTTGAGGACTTCGTCAATCGGCTTGGCGCGGTTGGAGATTTCAAGCTGCCCCTTTCCGGCCTGAAGCAGATACCCCAGCCCCGCGCAGCCCGTGAGGGAAAAGCAAAACAACAAGCACGCCAACAAATACCCCGACATAGCGAGCGTGCGCAAACCCAGACCGAAACCAAAACGGGACCGAAACCGCCTCCGCAGCCTCTCCCCCGTCCGATCCTTCAACCCGTCATCAGAAGTACGCCGATAACCCAACCGTCACCCCGAGGTCCTTGTTCCAGTTCCGAATGCTGCCCCCGGCGAGGTAACTCGTCACCTCGGAGCGGATCGCGAAGTTCTTTCCGAGGAAGACCCGAAGTCCGGCGCCCGCGACGCCGGTGACCGAATCCATCTTCACGCCCGTCACCGGACTGCTGGAGTACGAGGACTGCACCTCGCGATTGAGCTGTCCGACGCCGACCTTCAGATACGGCTGCAGCGGAAAGTTCCTTCCCGAGAAGGCTTGCACCCAGTTGGCACTATACACCTTATCGAAGGAAGTCGTGTCGGCGTAGTTCAGGATATGCGTCCGACTCATCGTGTCCTGGTACGAGATCTCGATTTCAGAGATGTCGTTGAAGTGGTAGCCGATCGACGCACTCAGCCGGCGGGTCCACTCATAGTCGGTATCGGAATAGTTGCTGCGGCTGTAGGAGCCGCCGAGCGACACCTCGAAGTATCCGCCTTTCGCGAGAGACTGCCGCGGTACGATGACGACGAGCAACGCGGCGGCGGTTGCGGCCGCGGCCAGATGAAACCAATGAACGTTGGACAGCTTCAACATGATAGACTCCTTCCGTGGTACGACCGCTCGAAGCGCTGCTTACTGGATGCGGATCCGCTGCAGTTCTTCGATCAGTCGCGACTTCTCAGCCAGCTCTTCCTTGCTGGCCTTGAAACTATGTTGTTCGACAAGGACCTTGACCTTCTGCGGACGTCCGTAGAAGCGGTCCGGGAACAGAATCTTTTCACCCGCCTCCTGGCCCGCAACGACGCGATTGACCAGGTGCTCTTGAAGTTTGGCGTCGTCCTTCATCGGAGCATGGCGCATGTAGGCGCGCGCGAGCTTTTTGGGAAGCTTGCGCTTGGGCGCCGCCTTTCCTTCCGATGCGATGGAGCGCTCCGTACTGGTCAAGTCGGAGGCGAGTTTGCGATCCACGCGACGGGACGCATGTCCGAGAGCGAGTTCCACCGTGCCTGACTTGAGATTCAGCGTCGCGGCCTTTTCCTTCAGGGCGGCAAGGGACACCGCACGCGGAATATCCGGAACGGTTCTCATGGCCTTGAAGTTCAACGAAGACGCCTCGCCGGCTTTCACCGTCATGCGCGCTTCTTCTTCAAAACGGTTTTCGAGATAAGCGAGCTTCTCAGTAGCGATGACCTGGGTGTTTTCCTCGGCCTGACTGTAGACGACGATCGCTGATCCGTCCGGGATGCGCACCTGCGCGTTCGCCGTCAGGATGGCAAGCTCGCCGTTTCCGGCCTGCGTGTTTCCGAAGATTTCACCGCGATAGAGGACGACATGAGGACTCGCCTCGCCGACCTGGAAAAACGCTCCGTTCGCGCCGTGAATGGCGTAACCCTGGCGATGGCGAATGGTCACCCAGCCGCTCACCACGGAGACCCAGCCTTGGCACGGAATTCCGCTCTTCAACTGCGAAGGCAACAGATGCGTACGCGCGGGGTCGAGAATCTCCACCTGTCCGTCGAAATCATCGAGAATCGCGCAAGGCACGGACGCAGTCGACGGAGGAGCGACCTCCACTCCGTAGGCCTGCAGCGGCGTGAGCTGCGCCAACGCGACGAGCGCGATGGAAACGGCGGCCAGCCAGCTTTCGATCGGCCAGCGTCTAGTCAGCGTGTGACGAACTGATCGCACGTCCGACCTCCGTCGTATTCACCCAACCCGCCTCGGTGGAGTGAGGATGATGATCAACCAGATCGCGCATCGCCTTCTGCGCGATTTCATGCTTGCCCTGCTTTTGCGCGACGACGGCGAGCCAGAGACGCGCCTGGGCCTGATACTGTAAGGCCTCCGCGCCACCGGGCGCGCGAACCGCATGTTCGAAGTAGTAATCCGCTAGCGACCAGTTCTCGAGGCGGTACCAGGCGACGCCGGTCATGAGGTAGTTGCGCGCGGTCTTGTAACTTTGGTTATCCTCGAGGCCCGTGAGGAAAGTGAGAATCACGGCGGCCTTCTCGTCCTCGCCCGCTTTGAAGTAGGAGGCGGCGAGAGTGAAGAGCTGCGGGGGCAGCAGATGGAGCGGCGGACGGTACGTGATGGACGCGAGCGTGCGTCCGACTTTCGTGCCTGTTTCCTTGCTCAGCTTGAGGCCGGCTTCCTCGGTGAACGCCTTGGCGCTCTTGGTCTGACATTCGAAGAGCAGACTTTCGGTCTTGAGACGAAGGTTCGCGTTCTCGAGACGGAGCATTTCGTTCTCGGTCTCGGCCCGACGTAGCTCGCCGGCTTTGCTGTGAGTGCTTTTGGCGGCGGTCACGAACCGGGCGAAGAAGCCCTCTTCGTGATGAGCGGCGCTTGACGTTCCAGCGTGCACTGGAGCGGCGTGATTCTCTTGAGCCGCGGGAGTGCGGTGCGAGGAATTCTTTTCGTGCCTGGATGCCTTGCCATGCGGACTCGCCTTGTCGTGGGCTTTGCCGTGCTCGGCGGCTTTGCCGTGCTCGGCGGCTTTGCCGTGCTCGGCG
>CAYOWB010000144.1:2990-9582 GCA_964407515.1 uncultured Bacteriovoracaceae bacterium | reverse complement strand
GAAGCGCAGGAGAATCCCCCGCGGGCCGGCCTCGAATCCCGTGCACTCCGCACCGTAGTGCATCTCCACTCCAGCCGCCTCGAGCCGCGCGGTCCATACTCGCACCAGGGGCCCCGCCTTCATGCCCTCGACAAAGTACCGATGACTGGAACCGAGAAACGTCCGAATCCCAAGGTCCTGAACGTGCTGAAGCCACCGCTGAGGGGGAAACGCATCGAAAAGCCGCCGAAAGTGCTCTTCGGGCCCCGAATAGAAACGCCGAAACTCGTCGAGCGGAGCATCGTAACTCAGATTCAACCCCGAGCTTCCGGCCAACAGAAGCTTCTGGGCTGCCCCGCGCTTTTTCTCGAACAGCTGCACCTGATGGCCGGCCTTGGCCACCACGAAGGCCGCCATGAGTCCGGCCGGACCGCTTCCGATGACGGCGACCTTTCGTGACGCCTTAGTCGGCAAGCCGGTCGTACCAATTGAACTTGATGAACACAGTGGTCGCGAGCAGCACCGCGGTCACCACGCCCATGGCCACCCAATTCTGGAGCACCAGATAGATCGGAAGCGCGGTCAATGACAGCTGCCACACGATCCCGACGAAGACATTCGTCGAATCGCGTCCGAAATTCCGGTTCGGCACGAACAGAGGATCCTCCTTCATGACCTTCTCGCGAATCGGGTCCCAGAAGCCCCAGGGCCGCACGGTCTTGTAGAACCGCATCAGTACCTCGTCTTCCTCCGGCTTGGTCGCCAGGGTCCCGACAATGGACCCGATCACGGAAATCAGAAAGATCACCGGAAACGTATAGAGGGGATTCACGCTATGCCCCATCACAAGATTCGCAAGCGAGGGCATGAACATCGCACTCAAGATGCCGGCAGCCATTCCCCAGAAATAGCCATAGGAATTGAAGCGCCACCAGTACCACTTGAGAACGTTGGCCACGACATAGCCGCCGTACAGCGCGCCCACGATCCACATCATCACGTCGGTGATCCGATGCGTGAGTACTCCGAACAGGATGCCTACGATCAGAACAGCGACTGAAGACAAACGTCCCAAGCGCACCTGGTTCTGCGGCGTGACCCCCGGATTCAAGAAACGTTTATAAATGTCGTTCACGATGTATGCGGGCGCCGCATTCAGAGTCGCCGCGAAGTTCGACATGAACGCCGCAAGCAATCCCGCCAGCAAGAAGCCCACGACGCCGACGGGCACGTACTGCGTGAGCACGATGGGAAGGAGCTTTTCGAAGTCCGGCTTATCCATCCCCCTCAGCTCAGTCATGCAGAACGCAAGCGCGAGCACCGTGATCCCGGTAATCATCATGTAGCGCGGGAAGTACAGCACGACATTCACCATGCCATTCATCATGCTGGCTTCCTTAGGACTCCGCGTAGCCAGAATGCGTTGCATGTCGTAATTCGGCGCGGGTCCGGCAAGACTCGCCAGTACCCCCTTAAAGAACATCAGCCCGAAAACGATCATAAAGAACTCGTTCCCGTCCTGTTTAATCGCGTCATTCACTTTATCGAAGATTCCGGTCCAGTCGATCCCGAGCGTCCAGCCGAAGAACGGGTTTTCCCATCCGGCGGGCACCGCGCTCTTCACGACTCCTGGCGCAACCTTCACCATCGCGATGATGCCGATCGTAACCGAGGTAATAGAGAGAATTACGAACTGCATCACTTCGGTGATCACGACGCTGATCATGCCGCCCTTGATGGCGTAGAGCGACGTCAACGAGAGAATCGCGATCGCGTAAGCATTCTCCGAAAAGCCCCAAGGGAACATCACAACCGCGAACTTTCCGATCCCCTTGAACGCGTAGGCGAGCATTCCCACCACATTGATCAATGCGAAGAACACGACGCTGAGATGCGCCAGGTTCGCGCCGGTCCCTTTTCCGAATCTAGTCTGAATCCACTCAGCGCCCGTCAATACGTTCGAGCGCCTCAACCAAGCGCTCAAGAACATCATCAGGAAGATCTGATTGAAGACCGGCCACAGGAACGGCAACCAGATGCTCTTGAGACCGTACACAAAGAGGATATAAACCATCCACATCGTGCCGCTGATATCGAACATTCCCGATGCGTCGGAAACGCCGAGCATATACCAAGGAAGGGTCTTTCCTCCGAGAAAGTAAGAGTCCATGTCCTTGGAGCCCCGGCGCGACACCCACAACCCGATGAGAACGACCGCAAGGAAATAGCCACAGATAATCAGGAGGTCGATTGTATTGAGCTTCATACTTCATGACTAGCACAGTCATGCCGAAGCGAAAGCGTTTCCTAGCCTAACCCCCTGCATCAAGCCGACGCATTCCGGTCCGGCGAGTTCGCGTGCCCGGCTCCCGTCTTACGAGAAAAGGCTCCATACGCTCCGAAGAACACCCACGCCGCAGCCGCTACCAGGCTCACTCGAAATCCCCGAGCCCTGGCCCATAGCTCAGATAGGCCCCCCAGATGCCGATGCTCAAAGATGCTGATCCAGATCGTCAGGATCATCACTCCCAGGCCGCCGAATACCCCGGGCAGCACCCCCACCGGCACAACCGGATGGAACTCCCTCCCTTGACCGGCAGGCGTCACCAGAACGGTCGCCAGAAGGATTAACAAGTACGCGGTCTCCCAGAGGTTCGGCCCCGCCGCCACGGCAAGCGCTACCCCGGCACCTAGTGCGGCAATAGCCATTTTCCAGATACGAGAACTGCCACGACTGACCAACGGCGCCAGCAGGAGCAAGGCGGCTCCGACGCAACCGCGCAGGATCAAGATCCCCTCGTGAAGCGGAGCATAGCTTCCCGAGACCAAGATCCACGCCCCACCGAAGAGCATTCCAGCAGCCACGAGCTTGGACGAAAGCTCCGTGACCGTGAGCTCAAAGGCCGACCTTCGACTCTGGAGCTTTTCCCTACGCACCCAAACCTCAAAGCCGCCCGCCGCGAAAACCGCCAGAGCGAGCGGCAGGAAGAAGTAAATCGCCCGATAAAGAAGAAGCGCCCCGAGGATCCGACTCGAAGGGAGACGCCCTCCCAGAAAGAGCAGCATGGTTCCTTCAAAGACGCCAAGTCCGCCGGGAACATGGCTCAGGATCCCGGCCATTTGGGCCAGGAGATAAACCCCCAGGAAGGACGCGTACGAGAAACCATGTTCTGAGGGCAGAAGGACGTAAAGCGCGATTCCGGTCAGAGACCAGTCTAAACCCGAGATCAGCAACTGCCGCGAAAAGAGCGCTGGAGACGGAACGGGCAAGTGCCAACGCCAGATCCGAAGTGGCCTCTTCCGCGACACTACCAGAACGCCGTAGAGAAGTACGGCGCCGAGCAGCACCAATCCAATCGGCCGTGCCGTGGAAAACGGAAGATCCACGCCGGCGACCAGCCGCGGAGGATCAATCGTGAAGACCGCGCCAGCAACGGCGAAGAAGCCGACCCAAGTACTGGAAACCTGCGTAGCGACGATCCGAGCGATATCGCCGGCACTGATCCCCCAATACGAGTAGTACCGGTATCGCACAGTCCCCCCGGCGAGGTTCGCCAGGCCGATGTTGTTACTGAACGCGTGCGCCAGGAATGATACGAAGGCGACCTGGCCGTGGCGAAGCCGATGCCCGGCGAACTTGACGGCCAGCCAGTCATAGAACGTCAGGATGAAATAGCAGAGAAACGTGAGCGCGATCGCCGCGAGAATCTTCACGTCGGCGGTGCGCCGCAACTCATCGAGGATATCCCTGATATGATACGCGGCGAGCTCCCGGTGAATGAAATAAAGCGCGGCGCAGAAAATCGCGAGCCCGGCTACCGCCCCTGCTCCTTCCTTCCAGGTCTTCATCGTGAGCGCTCCATAACGAAGCAAGCAGGTGCAATATCCGCGCAGACTTCCTGCCCTCTCTCGAAAATCCGGAATCCCACGCTAGGATCATTTCGTGAACAGGGTTTGCATAGTGTCTTTAACGCGTTTTGACGAAACGCACGGACACTGGCGACGGAGATCACCGCATGACGCTCACGAGGCTAGGAAGACATTCGTGGTTCACGAGTTCACTGCTGATGCTTGTCCTGTCCCTGACCGGCGGAAACGCGGAGGCGAAACCACCGGCCAAAGGCTCGGGCGCAGGCCCCCTTGGCATCGGAGTGATTCTGGGCGAGCCGACCGGACTCACCGGAAAATTCTGGAGAGACGGCAGCAGCGCTTACGATCTCGGGATCGCTTGGTCGTTCAACGACTTCCTACTCATTTATGGCGATATCCTCTTTCACTGGTCCGAGCTTCCGCTCAGGACATCGCGTGACCGCGAGTTTCGCCCCTACATCGGCGGCGGCCTCGTCCTTTTGATTTCCACCGAAGACAACCGCAAAGACGAGCGCTACTTCACTGATGACGGATCGGTCGGACTCGGTTTTCGGGTTCCGCTTGGCATTGAATGGCGTCCTCGCGACGTCCCAGTGGGCGTCTTCGGAGAGCTGGTGCCCGGCATCGGATTGGTCCCGAGCACGTTCGGATTCATCCAGGGAGGGATCGGCATCCGTTACTACTTCTGACGGACGTGTGCCAGACTGGCTAGCGCGGCACTCAGATCGGGATGGACCTCAGACTCCCGGATCGCGGCCTTTGAAGTCAACATTTCGTAGTGGTTCGCTTTTATGAAGCACACCCGCAGTTCTGCCTTCTTTCGGATCTCGGCCTGGAGACGCGTGAACGGAGGTATCCCGCCCAGATCCATCTCATGAACGTCATGAAGGCTGAGCACCACGGCTCTGGCTTTGGTTGTGCGAACGGCTTCAAAGCAAGAGTCGATCTTCTCCGCGTTACCTTTGGTCAACGCGCCCTTGAGGGAGACGACAAGGAACGGCAATTTCTCAGAGACAAAAAACTCAAGCTGCTTTCCGTTTTCCTGGTTGGACTCCATACATGAAAATTATCGGTGGAGTCCGGAAAATACCCAACCCCCCGCTTTGCATTTTTGGTAGTTTCTCAACATTTTCCCGGAAAATACGGCTCCAAACACATCCAGCTAGAAATTCGGGAATACTTTTCAATTCATCCCTGAATCTACGTGCTCGGAAGAGCCTGAACTCGGGCGTCCGACGGAAACAGCATCTTCATTTGTCTGGCCGTTTTCAAAGCCGCTCGCCCTCTCCCGGCCCTCTGCTCAAAAGTATAGAGATTGATCCAAGCACCGTAGTTCTTCAAGTCGGAGGCAATCACCTTTTTCAGACGTCTAATCGCACCTTCAAAATCGCCCAACTCCCCACTCGCCAATCCGAGATTGTAGAGCACCGATAGATGATCAGGGAAGTATTCCTCCAGAACGGAGTATGCCTCGGATGATCTCCGGAAATCCCGGAGCTGGTACGAAAGCAACCCGATCACGAACTGCGCAGCCAGGCTCTGCGGATGCTTCGCCAGAAACTCTTCGTGAACCGCGAGCGCGCCTTTGGCGTCGCCCTTCGCACGGAGTTCCTCGCCCTTCACATAAAGAGGATCACGTCCGATGTAGCGCATGAGATGAGCGCCCATATTCGACGTGCAGAACAGCAGATCAAACAGCACATGAGTGCGACATCCTTCGAACTTCCCGACCAGCTCCAGCTCCTCCCAGAACGACGGATTCCAAGAAATCGCGTAGGTCGAGTAAGGAGTGAACTTCTTTGAGAGCTCCGCCGGATCCGACAGCGGCTGCTTCTTCAGGAACACATCACCTCCGTTGGGACGGTAATCGTACGGACGGAAGTCAGGAAAGAGCACCAACTGCTGCCTCTGCAGATGTTCCCGAACATGCTCATACACCCGGTCCGTCGCGATCATCACCCCTCCGACGTCACGCCGGAATGCCGCCGATCGATTGAAATTGATACCCGACTGAATCGCGAGAAGAGCCAGGGCAGCGGCGGGAAACCACTTCGGAAAACGATGGAGCGACTCCCCGAACAAGCCGAATACCCACGCCAGAAGAATCGCAACGGGAACCATTGGGATAATTCCGTAGCGCACACGGAAGACATAGTTGATCCCAGGCAAAGCGCTGATTGCTGCGATGATGACGACCAGCCAGACCAGCAAGAAGAGCCTCGACCGATCACTACGTGACTCGATCCGCGTCCACGGCACTTTATCTATGGCCTCCATTCGCCAGACTAGGAACGCAATCATCGGAATGAGCAGGAACGGCCCGAGAATCGCGGCAAGAGACAGAGTCGGCGTCCTGAGGAATCCTGAAATACTGAAGGGAATCGAGGACCAGAAGAACTCACGCAGGCGATCGAAACTCGCAGGTTGCCACATCCAGCCGATTTCACTTCCTCTCGACCCCGGAATGAAGGGAGGCAACTTCGAGAAGATTCCCGGGCCCCACGGGACCGCAAGCAACACCATCGTCGCGAGGGGAACCGCGAAAAAAGCCCATTGTTTTCGCCTTTCCGGAATCAGGGCAACGTAGACGGCGAGAATCACCGGGATCATCTTTAGGTCAGCCTTGGCCTTGTACCCGAGATAAACCAGAAAGGCCAAGCCGGCCCAACGCAACAGCCAGGCTCGATGCTCGGCATTCTTCAATGACGGAAGCCCGCTCCAACCTGATGGAGTATTTTCCACT
>CAYOWB010000144.1:0-2980 GCA_964407515.1 uncultured Bacteriovoracaceae bacterium | reverse complement strand
GGGCGTACGTCAGAACAAGGAAGATCAACTCGGCGACAACCGCGAAATCCTGAAGCATGATGTGGGCGGCCATCGGACCAGGAGTAAGCAGGAAGAAGCCGGCAGCGAGCACGGAGGCCAGGATCGAGTAGCGCATCCCCTCCGTCAGCCGTCTCCCCCAGAGGTAAATCATGACTCCGATTCCAGAGTAGGCTACGCTCTTGAAAAAGAAGTAGCTCCAGGACTCATAGCCACTGATCAAATTGCAGAGCTTATAGAAGATCGACTGAAGCGGCCGCTCATTGAAGCCCCAGAACTGGGGCTGCGTCGAGACCGGCGAGATCCACTCCAGGAAGTAGTGCCCAAGCGAGCGATCCTTGATCTTCCAGAACCAACTCGTAAAGTCGTCATCCCAGAGTGGCACCCCCTGGGAAAAAAACAGCGCGTAAACCAGTCCCAGTCCAAAGAGCCAACGCACGGCACGGTCTTTCCAGAGCATCGTCATATACTGAGAAGCGTAGCAGAAACTGCTGACTTCTCAATCCCAGGCTCGCGAAGCAACCCAGTCCGCGTACGCCATCAACGTAAGCGTGATACCCTTGGCCGGCACCACTCGGAACGGCGATCCGTCCGCCACGAGCACGTTGCGAGTCCCATTCGAGCGTCCGCTTGCAGGGTCGGCGCTCAGGCCATTGGAGCGACTCCGGTCAAACGGGAGCGCCCCCCCATAATGGACACTAGCGCCATGCCCGGGGTCCACGGATCGCACCGGAATACAATTGAGAGAACGGAGCCCACCAAGCAAGGCCGCATGGTTTCGCCGCACCCGGAGGCTCTGGTCGTCGCTCAAACGGTACTCGACCTTCAGCCGATCCCCTGTCGGAGAGGCAGAGTCCTCCTCCAGCGTCATTCGCTTGTGTCCACCGGGATAGTCCGGGTGAAACACGCCCGCGACCGTCAGAGCGGACTGGAGATACTGCATGATTACCCTTGCCTGCGGCGCCGCGACTGGCGCCTCGCGCACGAGCCGGTGCAACAAGAATGACCGATAGCTGAGCAACGAAGCCACCGGAACATGAGAGCCATCGCGCCCTTCATCATGCAACATCACCAGTTGCCCCATGCTATGGCGCCGGTCACGCAGCTCCCGTCCCAGTAGACCGGGGCGTACGCAGACGACATAGAAGTAAGGGTTCGATAGTACCGGCACGGACGCCGTCGGGGCCACGCTTCTGAGAACGATTCTGGAAGTCCCGAAGACACCGGCCGCCAGAATCAGTCGCCGTGCTTCCGCCGTGCGGCGCTCGCCCGCCGTCATATCCAGGTATTCGACGCGCACTCTATCCGCCGACTCTTCGAATCGCGTCACCAACGACTGACCACGATACTCGAACAGACTGTTGCCGGAGAGCCTCCGGACCGTAATCGCGGGGCGATATGCCGATTCGCCATGATCCGACCAGAAATCCATGTCGTGATAGGCATTTGCGCTACGACCGTCCTGTGCACGCGACAGCATCGCCAGCATGGTGCGTCCGAGATAAATCCCTCTTGCATTGAGCTTCGCACGACGTCGTTCATACGTGGCAAGCAGCTTCTCCGCGCTCTCGTCAAGTTCCAGAGGAGGCTGCACATTCTTCAGCCCCCTTCGGTAGTGAGCGCTTCCGTCATCCTCCGAACCGGAAACACCGACTCTGCGCGCCACTCGTTCATAAGAAGCGAAGATCGATGACCGATCAAGACCGATGGCATCCAGTTCCGCATCGGACATGACGAAGCATCCAAGTCCCCACGCTGCTCCCAGTCCTCCAAGCGCCAGGCTCTCGAGCTGCCGAAACCCCTCCCCCGTCGAGGGAGACCAACGCTCAACACCCGCCGTTACATACTGACGCGGAGCCGACATGGTCGAGCCAGAACGAATGGGTCCGTCGGGAATGCCCTCGAAGTCGAGCCCAAGGAAATACTTGCGCTGGTCCGGATCAGTGGTCCGCACCGACAGAAAGGGCCGATCAGGAACCTGACCTGCGTATCCCCGGCTGTCCGTCATGCCCCCATCCAGCATCAGGACACGAACGCCCTTTTCGACGAGCGCCTCAGCCGCTTGAGAACCGGAAGGGCCAGAGCCCACGACGATGCAGTCGATCATGTCTCACTCCTGGACGCACTCCTGAGCATCAAGAGAACCAACGGGATGCCGAAAAACGCCTTCAATACCGCCATCCCCCCTGACCACATGACCCACATGTGCCCCAAAACCCCGTACTGTCGCGGCAAGAATAGACAGCTGGCATCGGGAATCATCTCGACCAAAGCCGTAAGAATGAAGAGTTTTCGGCGCAACGGATGACGAGGACTTGCAAGCGCACACCCCGCATCCAGGCATCCGAGCCAAAAGGATGACCCCAAGGCAAGCCGAAGAATGGGATCACGGGAACTGAGTTCCTCGGACATTTCGAATTTGCGGCACGCTCTCCAGTAATCCTCCACCAGCCAAGCGGGCGGCTGCCGCAACGAAGGAAAAAGATACTTCAAGAAGTGGTGAACTTCCGCTGTCCTTTCCATGGACGCCTCCAAAACCATTGTAGGGAGATCGCATCCAGGCAGCTAGAGAAAAGTACCTAAGGACGAGCAGATCGAGAAATAGAAAATACGAGAGGAAAAGGATGGAGTATCCATCACCTTTCCTCCCGTAAAACAGGCCTTTCAGCAATCGGCCCGAGTCAGTCGAATTAGAGCAAGCTCTTCTGGGCAGCCTTCTGAGCCGGCTTCTGGCTCACGACGGCGGCCTTCTGGGCGGGCTTCTGCTCGACGATAGCAGCCTTCTGAGCCGGCTTCTGGCTCACAATAGCGGCCTTCTGAGCCGGCTTCTGCTCGACGATAGCGGCCTTCTGAGCCGGCTTCTGGCTCACAATAGCGGCCTTCTGCGCGGGCTTCTGCTCGACGATGGCGGCCTTCTGAGCCGGCTTCTGGCTCACAATAGCGGCCTTCTGCGCGGGCTTCT
>CAYOWB010000143.1:8825-9788 GCA_964407515.1 uncultured Bacteriovoracaceae bacterium | reverse complement strand
ATCATCGAGACCGCGATCCGCTACAACAAGCCGGTGCGGATCGGGGCGAACTGGGGCTCGCTCGATCAGGAATTGCTGACGCATCTGATGGACGAGAACGCAAAAGCCGCGCAGCCCATGGACGCACGCGCGGTGATGCGCGAAGCCATGGTGCAGTCGGCGCTGCTTTCGGCCGATCGCGCGGTAGAAATGGGGCTGCCGAAGAACCGCATCGTGCTCTCGGCCAAGGTGTCCGCGGTGCAGGATCTGATTGCAGTCTATCAGGTGCTGGCACAGCGCTCCGATTACGCAATCCATCTCGGCCTCACCGAAGCCGGTATGGGATCGAAGGGCATCGTCGCCTCATCCGCCGCGCTCGGCATTCTGCTGGCCCGTCCTGGGCGCGACATCATGGCGGCGATCACCAGCCACGGCCCGAGTGGCCGTGTCACCCGCAGACTACTCCCCATCGCCATCGCACTTCCCCTGGCGATCGGCTGGCTCCGTCTCCTCGGGCAGCGACAGGGGCTTTACCCGCTCGAGTTCGGCCTGGCGCTCTTCACCATCATCAACATCATCCTGCTCATCTCGACCGTTCTTTGGATTTCCGACTCCCTCTACAAGACGGACTTGAAGCGGTTGAATGCCGAAGCGAAGCTTCAGGACCGCGCGGCCGAGCTGGAACGGAGCGCCGCCGCCCTCTCCGCGGTGAACAAGGAACTGGAGGCGTTCGCCTACTCCGTCTCTCATGACCTGCGCGCCCCCCTCCGTGGAATCGACGGTTTCAGCCAGGCACTGCTCGAGGACTACTCCGACAAGCTCGACGAGGAAGGACGCCACTACCTCAACCGCATCCGCCTCGGGACACAGAAGATGGGCCACCTCATCGACGATCTTCTCAACCTGTCACGCCTGACGCGGGCACAGATGAAGATCGAAGCAGTGGATCTGAGCGAGTCGGCACGCTCGATCGCACAGGATCTT
>CAYOWB010000143.1:2917-8815 GCA_964407515.1 uncultured Bacteriovoracaceae bacterium | reverse complement strand
GTGACCCCGGACGCAAGGTCGAGTGGATCATCCAGGAAGGGAGTCGAGTGGATCATCCAGGAAGGGATCCGCGTCCAGGGCGACTCCGGGTTGCTCCGGGCCGCACTCCAGAACCTCCTCGAGAACGCCTGGAAGTACACCTCCAAGCATCCGACCGCCCGGATCGAGTTCGGAATGCGGAACACCCAGGGTACGAACGTCTACTTCGTCAGGGATGACGGCGCTGGCTTCGACATGGCTTACGCCGATAAGCTCTTCGGAGCCTTTCAGAGACTTCACGGAGTCGACCAGTTCAGCGGCACCGGAATCGGGCTCGCCACGGTCCGACGAATCGCCCATCGCCACGGGGGAGACACCTGGGCTGAGTCGAGGCCGGAACAGGGTGCGACCTTTTACTTTACGCTCGAACAAAAACGCCCCGCTTAATCTTTCCGCGGTCCTGCGGTATAAGTGAGACAGAGGTCGATAAACATGGCACAGCTTCCCGTTCGCTATCTCGTCTCGGACATGGACGGCGTCATCTACCGCGGCAAATCCCTGATCCCCGGCGCCCGTGACTTCATCGAAAAACTGCATCAGAAAGGCATCCGGTTCCTGTTCCTGACCAATAACTCGGAACAGACCCCCCTCGACCTCAAGCGCAAACTGGAGTCCATGGGCCTGACGGGCGTGGAGGAAGAGAACTTCATCACCTCCGCGATCGTCACCGCATCCTTCCTGGAATCCCAGAAAAAGGGCGGCAACGTCTATGTCGTGGGCGGCGGCGGCCTGATCAGCGAAATCTATAAGGCGGGCTTTTCGGTCTCCGAACAGAACTGCGACTACGTCGTCGTCGGGAAGACGACCACTTACAACTATGAGATGCTCCGGAAGGCTGTGAACCTCATCTCCAAGGGAGCGAAGTTCATCGCGACGAACCCCGATGTAGTCGATCCGACCGAGGCCGGAATCGAACCGGCGTGCGGCAGCCTGCTCGCTCCGATCGAGACAGCCACCGGACAAAAGCCCTATGTGGTGGGCAAACCGAACCCCTTGATGATGACCATCGCACTCAAGAAACTGGGGGCGCACCCCGAGGAGACCGTGATGGTCGGCGACCGTATGGACACCGACATCGTCGCGGGCATGGAAGCAGGCATGCGCACCTGTCTGGTCCTGTCCGGTGTCAGCGACCGTGCGACGATCGACCGCTTCCCTTACCGTCCTGATTACGTTTTCAATCACGTCGGGGAAATCGACCTCGAGAAACTCTAAAGGAAAGCGCTGAAATGGAAATTCTCATTCCGACCCTTCTCCGGATCAAACCGCACGCGCTCCGAAAAATCGGCAAGTATCTTCGCAACGGGGGATTCCGGCAGATCGCCGTCTATTACGGCGAAGGAATGAAGGAACTCCTGGGCGAAAAAGTGAGTGCGTCGCTCGAGAGCGCGGAAATCCGCGTCCTTCACGAAAAGACCGTCACGGACAACGACATTCAAGGCGTGTTCAGTGACCTCTTTTCCGTCCCTGAAAAGGCCCAAGTCCTCGTGGCAATCGGCGGGGGCAAGGTGATTGACTACTGTAAGTACGTCGCCTTCATCCGGCAGGTGCCGGTCATTACGGTTCCGACCTCGATTTCCAACGACGGGATGGCTTCGCCCACCGCATCGCTGACATCCCAGGGCGCCCGCAAGAGTCTCAGGGCCAAGATCCCTTACGGCGTCGTGATCGACACCGAAGTCGTCCGTCAGTCTCCGAAGAAGTTCACGTACTCGGGAATCGGCGACATGATTTCCAAGCATACCGCCATCTACGACTGGAAGATCGCCTATCACGACACCGGGACCCCGGTGAATGACTTCGCCGTGCTGATCTCCAACCAGTCGGTGGAGAACCTCGTGAATCACGGCAACCGGAACGTGGACGATCTGGAATTCCTGAATCTACTGGCGGGCAGCCTGGTCATGAGCGGCATCGCGATGGAAGTCAGCGGCTCAAGCCGTCCCGCGAGCGGGAGCGAGCATCTGATCTCCCATGCCTATGACGTACTCTGCCCTCAGCCGGCGCTTCACGGCTTACAGGTGGGCGTAGCCACCTACGCGGTGAGCTGGCTTCAGAAGAACCGGAAGCATGAGGTGATCCGCTCGCTGCTCGATGAAACCGGGTTCTTCGCTCACGTCCAGCAGACGCCCCTGAGTAAGAAGCACTTCCTGGACGCGGTCCGCGCCGCCCCGACCGTGAAGAAGGATTACTACACGGTGCTATCGCGCCCCGGCGAGATCGATCGACTGGCCCGCTTCGTGGATGAAGACCCGTTCTTCAACACCCTCGTCAGAGATTAAAGAGCCCCGGTACGGAGTTTGTACTCTGCTCGGTAAACCCTTACCGAAAGGAACAACCATGGACCGGACAGCAAGAAATCGTGCCCTGGCTTTGATACTGGGCTCCCTCACCGCCGTTGCCGGCGCCTGTGCCAGCGGAGAGCAGCAGCAACCGACTGAACAGCAACAAGCCCCTGAAGCCCAGCAGTCCCGCCCCCAGGATGCCGGAACTCAGTTCGGACAGGCTCAGACCACGCCCAGCCAGGCCGAGGTGACGACACGTGAACAAGTCACGCGCACCGTCATGCGGCAAATGCGAATCCCGTCCGTACGGGTCGTCGAAGAACGCGCTGACATCAATCGCATGGAGCCGCGACACTTCGAAGCGCTCGGCTTCCCGAAACAGTTGTCGCGCAACATCGTGCAGTACCGCCAGGAGAACAAAGGATTCAGGAGCGTCGATGAGCTCCGCGAAGTCAACGGAATGACCGACTCGCTCTTCAACCGCTTCAGCGGAATGCTCGGCGCCAGCAAAATGGGCTGATTAACTTCGTGCACGGCGGGGCACCCCGGGCTCTAAAGCCTCGCGAATAGCGCTGGCCAGCGTCTCGGGAGTAAAAGGCTTGAGCAAGAGCCCATCGACCATCCGCTCGTTGATCGTGCCCGCCCCGCCCGTTACCGCGATGAAGCGAGTGTTGGACGCGGAAGGAATCTGCGCAGCCCGACGGATCAAAGACTCTCCGCCCATCCCCGGCATTTTCAGATCGGTGATGAGGAGATCGAACCGATCCTTCTCGAGGAGAATGAGCGCCGCCTTACCGTCCTCGGACTCGGAGACGTCCACGCCCATACGCCGGAGGAGCGTCGCTAAGACTTGGCGCACGGGCGCCTCATCGTCGACCACCAACGCCCTGCCGGACAACTGCGGAAATCCTTCATCCGCGGTTTTCTCAGCCGGTTTGACCACACTCGTGGCGGCCACCCCGGCCCTGGGTAAACGAATGACGAAGACAGCGCCACCCTCCGGGCTGTTCTCCGCGCTAATCACCCCACCCAGCGACTCAATAATGCTATGACTGATGGAAAGCCCAAGCCCTGTGCCCTTGCCGGGGGGCTTAGTCGTGAAGAAGGGGTCAAACAGATGCGGCAGGTGCTTCGCGTCTATTCCCGGGCCATTATCCCGAACCCGAATCTCCACGAAGGCCCCGTCGTCTGATGTGGAAATCACCACGCGCCGATTCTCTCGCCCCTCGAGCGCATCGCGGGCATTGATCAGGAGATTCATCAGAACCTGTTGCAGCTTGCCTGCGTTCGACTGAATCACCGGATCTGAACACCCAAGCTCCAGCACCAGCTCAAGCTGGGCCCTACGCAGAATGGGCTGCACCAGCGTCGTCGTATCGGGAATGAGACGGTGCAGGTCCATCTGCTCGACCATGTCAGTGTCCGACCGGGAGTAGATCCGCAGCCCCTTCACAATCCGGGTGATCCGATCAACGGCCACATCCTGCCGATCCAGCATCTCTCTCACATCCGGCGTCAAAAGATCCGCCTGCTCCAGTGTATTTCGGAGAATGGCGCCACTCCCGGCCAGAACCGCCAGCGGATTGTTGATTTCATGTGCGATGCCCGCCGCCATGGTTCCGATCGAGGCAAGCTTCGCCGAGTGAAACAGCTGCGTCTGCATGCGCTTCTGTTCACGCTCCTGTTCCCTCCGCGCCGTAATATCCGTGCAGTATCCGAGAAAGGACTGATCGTCGTGCGTCACCGCATCGATAATGGCGTAAATCGCGCGACCACTCTTGTGACGGAGCGTGATCTCCGTGTGGATCTTGCCGGCCTGCATCAGCCCCGCGAACGCGGAGATATCGTGTTCCACCACATCGGGATGCGTGAGTTCGGCGATCGACATCGTGAGGAGTTCCGATTCACTGAACCCTGTCAGCCGACAGGCCGCTTCGTTCACGAACACATACCGGCCCTGACGGTCACAAATGAAGAAGGCCATCGGGGAACTCATGACGTAACGGCGGAACCGCTCTTCGCTCTTCTGCAACTCCTCCTCCGCCCGCTTCCGTTCGGTCACGTCACGCGAGACTCCCTGAAATCCGAGCAACACCCCGTCACTTGAATAGATCGGATTGGAGATGATCTCGGTCCAGATCGTGCTGCCATCCTTGCACAGTTGCTCAGTCACGAAAGTCCCGGGCCCCAGCCGCTCGCCAGGCGCGAGCGACGACTGCCTGCGGCGGATTTCCGCCCCCACCCGCTCCCGACACCGCGGAGTCAGAAAATCCCAAAGCGACCGCCCGATGATTTCATCCATCGAGTAACCTCGGATATCGAAGTCCGAGGGGCTCACGTATTCGAAGACCAGATTGGCATCCATCTGCCACACGACTTCGCGGGTGTTCTGTGCCATGAGGCGCAGCCGAGCTTCGGTCTGCTCGAAGACCCGGCGCTGGCGCCTTTCCCGGATGTTTCGGACAAACGCCGTTCCAAGTCCGACTCCACCGATCAACGTCAGCAGGATCGCGGCACTGCGGGCGAGGAGGATCTGCCGGTCCCACCTGGCTCGCGGCACATCGAGCCGCAAGAAACGCGGCTCCGACACGCCGTGAAGTACGATCGGATGAAACGCGGACACGACTAAGTCCTTGCCGGTCAGCAGAGGTAACGCTCCGGCATGGACCGATACCGTCGGCGCATCGGGCTCCCTTTCGGCAACGCCTCGAAAGACCCGCATCAGGCTGTCTTCAGTCATCTCGAAACCGGCGGAATGCATTTCAGCACTGATCGCGCTCACTGTCTTGGCCGCTGATTGGAGATAGCGCCGCATCTGACTTTCTTCGAATCGCGTCACCAAGGTGGTACCGAACCCGCCGAGAATCGCAATCCCGAGGAAAGACACCAGCCAAGCGAACGAAGTGGCGCGAGAAAGCGCTCGGGCCGGAACCAGGAGCCCCAGCATGCCCATCCCCAAGAGTGCCGACACGATCATGCGAGCGAATGGCGCGGGCACACCCAAGATCTTAAAGAGTACCGGCTCCCAGGAGATCGAACAGACGCCGTAGACTAGCGCATAGGCCACCCAAATCCAGGCGATCGCATGAAAATGACGCCTCATTCCGGCAGACCACATACGCACATCCGTGCGCCAGAAGATCCAAGCGGTCGCCCAAGCGCCGAAAGCTCCAAACCCCGCTCCCACTGCGGCACGAAGACCACGGACATCTGGAATAAGCGCCAAGGTGCAGCCGACCACTACGACCGGCAGAAGATAGGACTTCCACAGCGGCCTGGCCATCGTCCACGCCAAATTACGCCTTGCGAACTCGAAAAGCAGGACATACGCAGCGGCCTGACTCAGCGCCCGCACGGCAAAGAAGAGCTTGGTGTCTCCAAGTCCCACCGCCAGCGCATCCAACCACTCGGTCAGTCCGCTACATGCGGCGAAGACCACCAGCGGGGACCAATCCAGGGGAAGGACTCCCTGTTTCCCTCCGCTCCTTCCAAAATCCGCTTCATCAGACAGCAGAAGCGAGGCCGAGGCGAGCAGCAGATAAGCCAATCCCGACACGAAGAGGACGTAATCCAA
>CAYOWB010000143.1:2627-2887 GCA_964407515.1 uncultured Bacteriovoracaceae bacterium | reverse complement strand
AGACCTCCGTCATGCACTCCTCCGAAGCACCAGAGCGGACGCATCAAACTTCAATGGTTGTCGTTGTAAAAACACTTGTGGCCCGACTACTGCATTTTCGCCCGAACATGAAAAGGTTCATAGTACTATTGCTGCCGGCCCTTGCGACTATTTCCACTGCCCGAGGCGAGTCGGCATCCGCGGTTCTGCGCGATGCACAAGGCGAACGCATTGGAACTGCGGCTTTCAGTCAAGCTGGCGATACGGTCCGCATTAGAATC
>CAYOWB010000143.1:0-2602 GCA_964407515.1 uncultured Bacteriovoracaceae bacterium | reverse complement strand
AGGCAGCCGAGCCATCCATATCCACGAGAACGGGCGATGCGACCCGCCGGACTTCAAGTCAGCGGGGGATCACTTCAACCCCCACGGAAGGAAGCACGGAACCAAGAGCCGCCTAGGCCCCCATGCTGGCGATCTTCCCAACCTGAACGTCTCGAAGGACGGCACCGTCCAGACAGAACTCACGAGCGACTTGGTCGCGCTCACTCCTGGAAAGACGTCACTCCTGAAGGAAGGGGGCACCTCGTTGGTCATCCACAGACGGAGCGATGACTATGCGACTGATCCTGCCGGCAATGCCGGAGACCGTGTCGCTTGCGGCGTAATCCGAGCCTCAGCTGAAGCGAAGCCACCCCGATAGAACGCAGGGTCGACCTCCAGAGACTTCTCGCCACCCTCCTCGCGACTGACTCTTACCTCACCAACGTCCTGGCGCGGGTGAACTGCGGCGAGGAAACAATCGCACCCGGAGCGCTTGGCGTCTCTCGCGCCATCTGATTCATCTGCTCCACACGCTCCTGGCTCGGGGGATGCGTGCTCATCGCATCGGTCAGACTAGCCAGTAGCGGTACCCCATTCTTCTTGTGCTCCTGCTCCATCTTAAGAAGCTTCTCGTAGAAGCGTCCGACGTGCTCACCCGAGTACCCCGCACGAGTGGCGATGCGGTAACCGATGCGGTCGGCCTCCATCTCGTCTTCGCGGGAATTGGCCATGAACTTATACTTCTGAACCAGAAGCCCGCCACCGGCGCCAGCCGCCACTCCCACGGCTGCGGCTTTGACCATACACGAGGTATCGCCCTTGCAGAGCAGCTTGCCCATTCCTAGTCCCGCAAGCCCCCCGAGAAGTCCGCCTCCTCCCGCGTAGAGGGCCGTCTTTCCCTCTTCGCGTTTGGCAGCCTCCATGCGCTCGGCCGTGTGACGTGCCTGAATATGTCCGATCTCGTGTCCGATCACTCCGGCCAGCTCAGCCTCGGTCTCAGCCATCTTGATCAGTGGCGCGGTAACAAACACGGTCCCCGCCGGTAGCGCGAAGGCGTTGACGTAGTTCACGTCCACGACGGTAAAGGTGTAGTGATACGGATTGCCTTCGAGGCGATTCGCGGCGACGAGTTTCTTTCCGATCGCGCTGACGTAAGCCTGCAACTCCGGATTATTGACCGGGGGGTACTGCTTCTGCATTTCAGGCAGTACCTCGCGAGTCATCTTCTCTTCGTCCTGCACGGTCATTGCCGTCTGTTGTCCGGTATTATCTCCTTCGCGATAGCGGGTCTTGGGGCCTGTCGCGCACCCCTGCAGGAACAACGACAGCAGCACAAGGAGAAACGGCACCGATACCAGCGCTTTCATACGAGTGAGTTTGGCCATGAAGGGCATTATAGGAAAACTCCAGGTCTCAGGCCAGGGGTGATTAAGAGAGTTCTGCGTGCCGGGCGATTCTGCGTGCCGGGCGATTCTGCGTGCCGGGCGATTCTGTGTGCCGGGCGATTCTGTGTGCCGGGCGTCAGAACATGAACGATAGCGTCGCGTAGTACTTCGCCAAGTGGTTGTAGTACACCTGGAAGAGCGTCGACTTCCCGAACATCAGGCCACCGCCGGCGGAGAACCCTTTTGAGAGCTGCTGAGAGCCCTCTTTGAACCCGTAGCTCAACGTCAGGGCCGCATTCCCCTCGGCAACCGTCACACCCGGCTGGAACGCCAATTCCTTCAGATCCTTGTTCGCCGTCGCATCGACGACAATCATAGCATCATTGCCAAAGCCGATCCCGATGCCCGCGCCCCACTCATCCACGCCACCATCAATGCCGAATGCCGTAACGCCCAGCTGAATTTGTCGAAGGGGCTCCAGCTTCACGCCTGCGTTGAACGAGCTGCCCTTGTCCGGCGTGATCTTCGTGGTACCCGCGGCGCCCAACGAGGCTCTCAAGCCCGTGGAGCGGATACCCAGACCATAAAACGCCGAAGTGCTGTTCCGGTTCTTCTCGAAAGTCTGCCTCGCACCGGCCGCCGCTCCAAAGTTCTTATTCCCCAGGAGAATTCCACCCGCAGCAAAGGGATGATCGAAGGACGAATCTGATCCGCCTTGGCCGGTCAATCGGAAGCCCGAATTACCCGGAAGTCCTGCCGGATTCTCAAATACTGCTGTCGTCCAACTCGATGACACGATGCCGCCACTCGTTGTCACCAGTTGAAGATGGTCGCTTCCCGCCGCGAATGCTGATGTCATCCAGAGGAAACCGATCCATGCCGCACACACCGACTTCATCGAAATGATCCCACGCATGCCTTCAGGATAACCGGCCTCACTCATGGAATGCATTGTAATTCTCGCTCAGGCGGTTCAGCCATGAGGTTTGGGTTTGGGTTTGGGTTGAGGGACTGGAAGCTCGAATTGAAACTCGAGGCGGAACCGGGGCGGAAATCCGAGAGAGAGAGAGAGAGAGAGAGAGGCTCACGCTGCATCACGTCATCTCGCATTAGGCCACGTCCCAGTCCACAAGCAGCCCCCAGGGGATCCAAGAAGGCCGCAGCGAGCGTGCACACTACCTCTTCGCAAGCCCCTGCCTCCGAGCCATGAGAGCATTATGCTGTCGGCACATTACGCG
>CAYOWB010000142.1:0-9841 GCA_964407515.1 uncultured Bacteriovoracaceae bacterium | reverse complement strand
TCCAGACGCCACCCGATGTTCCGCTCACGCACAGTGGGCCGATAACTCCACCAGGTGTAGTGCTCGGGCTCTTCGCAGTAATGCCGGAAAATGTCGACGTAGCCGGCACTTGTGAACTCGTCCATCCACGCGCGCTCTTCGGGCAGGTATCCTGCGTTGTTCTCATTCGACTTGGGATTCTTCAGATCGATGGGCCGGTGCGCGATGTTGTAGTCACCACACACGATCACGTTCTTTCCATCGCTGCGCAGTCGCTCACAGAACTTCAGCATCTCAGCGCAGAACTTGAGCTTGAATGGCAGTCGCGCATGATCGTGCTGCGAGTTCGGGAAGTAAGCATTGATCAGCACGAAACTCACGAACTCGGTCACGAGCACTCGCCCTTCGCGATCGAACTCGGGAACACCGATGCCGACCTGCACATCGATGGGCTCGCGTTTTGTGAACGTGGCGACGCCGCTATAGCCGGGCTTCTCGGCTGGATGCCAGTAAGCGTTGTAACCATGGGGATTCCGAAGCGAGTCCTCCAGGACCTCAGGCGTCGCCTTGATTTCCTGCACGCACACGATGTCGGCGGCTTCTTCTTCGAACCACTTGAGGAAGCCCTTGCGCCCCACTGAGCGCAGACCGTTCACATTCCAAGATGCGAGTTTCATGCGGAAGACCATAGCTGGAAGCACATCGGGATTTCCAGCGCCAAGAAGCACCATAAGAAGCACTACAAGATCGCATTTGACACCATGCGTCATCCTGGATTACAAGGGCTCCATTCCATCGGAACTATCCCTAATGACCCCACGAAAGGACCCCCAATGAAGAAGATCATTTTACCCCTGGCCTTGATTGCCGCCACCTCGGCCTGCCAGGACGTTGAACTCGGCTACGATAAGCCCGTGACCGACCCCACCACTTACGTGAAGGAAATCGCGGTCGCCAGCAGCACGTCCGACTCGCTCATTGCCTACGTCTATAAAGATGGTCCGCTTGAAAGTCTCCGCCTCATGAATCTGGCGAAGGACAACTTCCCCACTGTCATCGAAGAAACGAAGGACGGGACTATCTCCAACGTCCACATCAAGACATTGAACGGTACGACGGTTGTCGCCTACAACAACTCGTTCAACGGTGGCTCAATGGTGACCTTCGACTCCCAGGGAAAGGAGACCGACCGTAAGCATCTGGAATGCACGGTCAGCGATGTCATCATCTCGTCGTGGATCACCTCGTTCATGTGTAACGACAGCCTGTTTGCACGCGGACCTGGACAATACGAAGCCCAATTGTTTTCGATCAAGGACTTCTTCAGCGACAACCGAACCACCATCCTCTGGAACTCGCTGAACCTCAACTTCTGGCTGACAGCTCCCTCCACGCCTCGCGCCCTCTACGTCGACCAGACTACGGACAAGCTCGCGATCGAATCCGGCTCGGACATTGTCGTGACAAAAGCTGACGGTACCGTCCTCACGACTTTCCCTGACGCGGTCCGGCCTGACACCTGCCAGCGCTTCGCCTACGACAACAGCGGTAAGCTGATGGTTCTCAGCGTGTCGAAGAACCGCCTCGTATTCCAACGCGAGATCAATGGCGAGCTGGTCACGACGATTCTCGGCGTGCTCGGCCACGGCTACGACGTGAAGAGCTGCTCGCTCGCTCGAACCGAAGACGGCGACGGCATCCGCGTCGGCCTCACGAGCGGCACCATCACCGGCTACCTCGAGTTCAAGGAGTCCGCCTGTAACGAACAGAGCTGCAAGCCCACCCGTGCCGAAATCTTTGACTTGAACGAACTGTAAGAACCGAGAGGGCCGGGACACTATCCTTCGTGGCGTTCCGGCCCTTTTCTTTCCTCTTCTCCTCCCCCTTCACCTCCACTCCTCTCCGTCCTTCTCTCGACCGCTAAATTTCAATGTTCTTTCGCACACTTACAATGCCTGAATATTAGTTGACTAAAACACTCCACTTCAAGTATAACCGTCTCGCCCGGCAGTACGGGCTGCTGAAAAAGTGGAAGTTGAACTAGCTGAAGTGGAGATGGAACCTATGCGTATTTCGAAATTCTTGAATTCCCCCTGGACGAAAACCTCTGTGGCCGCAACCGGCCTTATCGCGACGGCGATTGCGTGCGGTCCCGCACGTCTTCCCGGCGCGCAACTCGATGACCTGAGCCCCGAAAGCGGCGAACTTCGCCAAGTCGTGAAGAATGACCGCCAGGTCGTTCTGCCCGACGGTCGCGTCATTGAATGTGGATCGCGTCCGGTCACAGCGCGTTTCAAGGCTCGCCCGCTGACGGCCGAAGAGAAAGCGGCTCACACGGCGCTTCCTCTTGCCCCTCTGGAGAAACCGCGCTGGGGCGCCCAGAAGAACAACACTCTGGATATCGGTATGAGCACGAAGGTCATCGCCAAGACCCCGCTCGTGCAAGACGCGCAGGTGCTCTTTGCAATCGACGTCGTGGCCCTGCCTCCCATGGTGTCCATCAAGAGCGCGCCCCTGCTCTCGTTGAACCTCTCGGTGACGAGCAAAGCCATCGGCAAGAAGGAAATCCGCTCGGAAGTTCTCTGCCTCCTCGATGAGAAGCTCTGCTCCGGCATCCTGAGCAAACCGAAGAACTATCCTGACAACCTCAATACGGGCTTCTTCGGTCTGAAGGAGCCTGAGAACAAGTTCTTCGCCGAGCAGCTGGCGGCGGCCCAGCCGTCCTCGTCCGCAGCAGGGTCGGCTTTCGCCGCCGAATTGTCGCTCGGCTTGGACCAGCTGGTGAGCGGCACCAAAGACCCGAACGCACTCAAGCTGATTTACGGCGCGGCCGATCCGGCGCAGCCCCTCAAGAAGCGGACGATGGTCTTCGCGATCGCTGATGACACGTTCGTCGCTTCAGCGGAACTCGCTGTCACGCTCGAAGAAGACTCGTGCAAGACCGCGGAGCTGACTGCCACGGCGTCCGCTCCAGCGGTCCAGAACTGAAGCCCCTTCCGTCTCCATCCCCCACTTCACGGTGCGCCACGCCTGGTCTCAGCAGCCAGGCGTGGCATGCGCTTTGCGAATCCTAATACCATGGGGACCACACCGATCAGCCAAAGAGAGATGCAGCTTCTTCGAAAAGAAATCGAGACGCTGGGCGAAATCGTCAGCAACGAACGCCTGGAGAACAAGGTCGCCATTGACGAACTGCGCCTCGAAATGGCCGCACTTCGATCGACGCTCGCCAAACTGCTACCCGGCTTCAGCGAGGAATACGAGCGCAGTTACGAAGAAGAACGGCAGCGCTTCGATCCCGAAAGGGCGGCCTAGGCGCGCTCGAACCTAGCGGTGAAGTGCGGCAGGAAGGGCGGACGATAGGTCATCTTCATGCCACGGATTTCCTTCTTCCGGGCCACCACCTCGGCCAAGCCCTCGAGCATGTAATCAAAGTGACTTTGCGTGTACACACGTCGCGGGAACGCAAGGCGAACCAGCTCCATCGCGGAAGGAACGAACTTGCCGTTCACATCCTTGCCGAACATGACGGACCCGATCTCGCAAGTCCGGATGCCCTCGGCCAGATACAACTCACATACGAGCGCCTGCCCCGGATACTGCTCAGCCGGAATGTGCGGCAAGAACCCCTTCGCATCGATGTAAACAGCATGCCCACCGGGCGGCTGCATGGTCGGAATTCCAAGCTTGTTCAGTCCCTCGGCCATGTACCGGGTCACGGCGATCCGGTACGAGAGATAGTTTTCATCCAAAACTTCCTCGAGTCCCACCGCCAGAGCTTCAAGGTCACGCGCGGCCAGGCCACCATAGGTGGGAAAGCCCTCCGTCAGGATCAGCTGATTGCGGAGCTGCTGCACCCAGGCACTATCCTTCAGCGCGATGAAGCCGCCGATGTTGACGAGTGCGTCTTTCTTCGCACTCATCATGCAGCCATCAGCTAGGCTGAAGGTCTCTTGCGCGATTTCGCGCACGGAACGATTCTGCTGACCGGGCTCGCGGGACTTGATCAGGTAACTGTTCTCGGCGAAACGGCAGACGTCGAGAATGAACGGAATTCCGTACTTTTTGTAGATCTTCGAAGCGCCGCGGATATTCTCCAGGGAGACAGGCTGTCCACCTCCCGTGTTGTTGGTGATCGTCATCATCCCGCACGGGATCTTGCCCTGATGCTCGGCGCAAAACGCCTCCAGCCTCACCAGATCGATATTGCCCTTGAACGGGTGCGTACTGGCGGGATTCTTCCCCTCTTCGATCACCAGATCGACCGCCTCGGCCCCGAGCTGCTCGATGTTCGCCCGAGTCGTGTCGAAGTGATTGTTGGACGGGACCTTGGCCCCCGGCCTGGACAGAAGAGAGAACAGCAGACGCTCGGAAGCACGTCCCTGGTGGGTCGGAATGACATGGGAATAACCCGTCAAGGTCTGGACCGTCTTCTCGAACTTATGGAAGCTACGCGACCCGGCGTACACTTCGTCGGCCACCATCATCGCTCCCCACTGTTGCGCGCTCATGGCGCTCGTGCCCGAGTCAGTAAGGAAGTCGAACGTAACGTGTTCCGCCTTCACCAGGAAAAGATTGTGGCCGGCTTCGCGGAGAATCTCCTCGCGCTGCGCCCGAGTGAGAATCGGCAGGGGCTCGACCATTTTGATCTTAAACGGCTCAATGATGACACGATGATTCTTGTGATCCATACTTTTCCCATATGCCAAACCGTGCCGTACCGCTAGTACTAGACTGAGAAAACCCTTGAAACCCGGGTCCCTTCGGGGGACATAAGAGACACCCATGTCAGCTGCCCGCTCCACCTTGACCACTCTGACCTTAGGCGCACTTGGCGTCGTCTATGGCGACATCGGAACGTCGCCTCTTTACGCCATTAAAGAAAGCTTTCATCCAGGGCACGGCGTCCCCCTATCTCCGGAGAACGTACTGGGCATCCTATCCCTGATGTTCTGGTCCCTGATGGTGATCATCGTCGTGAAGTACCTCGTTTTTATGTTGCGGGCGAATAACGAGGGTGAAGGCGGAATCATGGCACTTGTGGCCCTTCTGAGCCGCAGACATCAGCTCGACATCAAGCCGGCGCTCGGAAACGTGTTTCTGATTTTCCTCGGTCTTGCTGGAGCCGGTCTGCTCTTCGGCGAAGGGATCATCATGCCGGCCATCTCGGTTCTCAGCGCGGTGGAAGGCCTTCAGGTCGCCACACCCGCGTTCCAGCCCATGGTCGTTCCCCTCACGATCGGGATTCTTCTGGCGCTATTCGCCTTTCAAAGAAAGGGCACGGAACGCATCGCCCGCGTATTCGGACCGGTCATGCTGGTCTGGTTCATCACGCTGGCCGCGACCGGCTTGCCCTGGATCATCATGCATCCGAGCGTCCTCCAGGCGATCAGCCCCGTCCACGCAGTCCGGTTCTTCTCGGAACACGGCATCCAGGGCGCGATGGTCCTGGGCTCCGTCGTGCTGTGCATCTCCGGAGCGGAAGCACTCTACGCCGATCTCGGACACTTCGGGCCATGGCCGATCCGCACCGGTTGGCTTGCGGTGGTATTCCCGGCCCTCTTGCTGAACTACTTCGGACAAGGCGCGCTGATTCTCGAAAAGGGCGCGGAAGCCGTGGGAAACCCCTTTTACGGTCTCGTGGGCGGATATCTGAAGTACCCGCTGATCATCATCGCCACGCTTGCCGCGGTCGTCGCATCCCAAGCACTCATCACCGGAATGTTCTCGCTAACACAGCAAGCGGCTCAGCTCGGCTACCTGCCACGCCTCACGATCCTTCATACGTCACGCGAACGCAGGGGCCAGGTCTACATCCCCAAAATGAACCTGATCCTCATGCTCGCCTGCCTTGGCCTGGTGGCCGCGTTCCAGGAGTCCGGCAAGCTGGCTGGCGCATACGGATTCGCCGTCACCGGCGTGATGCTGATCTCGACCTTGCTCTTCTACTCGGTCATGATCTCGGTCTGGAAATGGAAGAAGCTCGCCGCGATTCCGCTTCTCGTGCTCTTCCTTGCCGTGGAACTCCCCTACTTCGGAGCGAACGTCAGCAAGATCCTTCACGGCGGCTGGATCCCCCTCGTCATCGCGATCGGAGTCTTCGCCCTCATGTCGACGTGGAAGCGGGGTCGCGCGGAGATCGCCTGTCAGATGCATTCGGAGGCTCGTTCCCTGGACGATTTCGTCGCGGAAATAGCGAAGGCCCACCCCCACCGCGTGAAGGGTACCGCGGTGTTCATGACTCTGACCCAGAACATCGCGCCCAATGTGTTGCTCCATCACTACCGACACAATCACTCCCTGCATGAGCGAGTCATCTTGCTGTCGATCCTGACGGAGAGCCGCCCACAGATCGCGGGAACGGAACGCGTTCGCGTGACGGAACTGGATCAAGGCTTCGTGAAGATCTCAGCACGCTATGGGTACATGGAAACGCCGGACATCAGTGAAATTCTCCTGGCTGCCCACGGCGCGGGACTCCGGACAGACTACGGGCAAATCAGCTACTACCTCGGCCGCGAAACTCTCGTCACCTCGGGCGTCACCGGCATGCCGCTCTGGCGCAAAAAGCTATTCGGCTTCCTGTCGCGTAACGCGCGTTCGGCGACCGAGTTCTTCAATCTCCCGCCCGACCGCGTGATCGAGATCGGTTCGCAGATTTCGATTTGAATTCGCCTGACGCGGGTACCGGGAGTCGCTTCCGGCGGGCTATTCGCCGAGCTGAATCCCTTTTAAGCCATGCACCACGGCAGCAAGCCGCGCGAGGTCATGCAGTTTGGCGTCGCTCACGCCGAGTTCACGAAGCACCTTCTCATGCGAGTTCACGCAGCTTTCGCAGCCGTTGTAGACGGATACCGCGAACGAGAGCATCTCGAAGCGCTCCTTGCCGAGCTGCGGGCGGGCGAAGACGTTCATGCGGAGGCCGGCGTTCCCGTAACGGGATTCCGCTTCGACGCCCTGGCCGTTCTTAATGAAGCCGCGAAACTTGTAATAGGTATTGAGCATCCCCATGATCGCGCCGATTTCAAAGGCTTCACGCGTCTGTTCCTCGGTGAGGTCTTGCGCGCGAAGCTTCGCGAAGGCGAGCTTTCTAAGTGATGGAATGCCAGAAGCGGTCGAGAGGGCGGCCAGCGCAAGGGCCGACTCGAGGGGGGCTAGGGCTCCCTCCTCCACCAGGCGTTGCAAATTCAGCTTGAGGTCTCTCTGAATGGAGGAGGAAGCTTCGCCGAACAGCGCATCGATCGTCATTGTCCCAGGTGTCGCTTCCGCAGATTCTCGGGGTGCCATGTCCGGTGTCGCTTCACTCTGCACTGTTACGCTCATAAACTTGCTCCAGAAAATTATTGGGGAGGCCGGCGGTAAACAGGTGTTCTCGTGACTTGGAGGGCTTGTTACTCGAGAACGGGGGGATGGGCTGATTCAGCCGCCAGGCCTCCCCAAACTAGTTAACCATTGAGGGTCTTCTGTCCCTTCTCCCAATTGCAGGGGCAGAGTTCGTCGGTCTGAAGGGCGTCGAGCGTGCGCAGGACTTCCTTCACGTTGCGGCCGACGCTCAGGTCATTGACACTGACCCAACGGATCGTTCCGGCCGGATCGACGATGTAAGTAGCGCGCAGCGGAATCTTCTCGGTCGGGTGCAGGATGCCGAGCGCTTCGGAAAGCTCCTTCTTGTAGTCGGCAACCATCGGGTACTGAAGATTCTTGAGATCGGGATGGTTGTTGCGCCACGCCAGGTGAACATACTGGCTGTCGGCACTGGCACCGAAGACCTGCGTCTCGCGGTCACGGAAGGCCTTCACCTCTTTATTGAACTCGGCGATCTCCGTCGGGCAAACGAACGTGAAGTCGAGCGGCCAGAAGAAGAACACGGACCACTTGCCCTTCATGTCTTCGTTCGTGATCGTCTTGAACTCCTTGCCCTTGTCGAGCGACACCACCGCGGGGGCCGTGAACTGGGGGAACTTTTCGCCAATGCTCAACAGTCTGTTCGTCATGAGTCTGCCTTTCGTTTTCTCTGCGTTTACTGGTTAATGTGAAACTTCCCTGCCTGAAATCTTCAGCGCCCTCGTTAGCGCCTGGTTCCTCGAAGTACGACGTCGATGCGCCGCACATCAAATCCGCGATTCAATTTCGGGACCACGTCCATCATCTCCTTGGGGATATCCACCAGCTCTCCCGAGTCCTCGTCGAGGAAGTGGTAGTGCTCCGCCGGATTGTTGTCGAAGAAGACCTTGTCCGAATGCGGCAGTTTGAGATCGATCAGAAGCCCCGCCTTCACGAGCGCGTTGAGGGTGTTGTAGACCGTCGCGAGACTCACCTTCGGAAAGTTCTCGTCGGCCCACGCCTTCACTTGCTCCGCGGTCGGGTGGTACGCCTCGCACAAGACGTACCGCCCGATCGCGATTCGCTGTGCCGTGGGCTGGATGCCCGCATCACGTAACTTCAGTTCAATCTCCGCTGCACTCAGGCACTTCCTCTGTGTCCCGTTGTTCATCATCATTCTGAACTTAGAATGATTCTAAACTTAGAATTTGTCAATACTGCTCTGTGATTATTTTCTGGATTACTTGGGCCTCTTGGCTAAGTTACTGTAATTACGAAGGTATGGCCGCATTCGTGCATGACTTTATGAGACTTCGATCCCTTCTTCTGCTCTTGGTCATTCCCTTTTCGCAGGCGTTCTCTTCTCCCCCGCCAGTCGATCTTCCTATTCGCGAAGCCGTCTCCCCTCCTTTCCGAGTGGAAGTCATTGCTCGCGGACTCGAGGTCCCGTGGGCGATCGAGGGACTGCCCGACGGGGCACTCCTCGTCACGGAGCGCCCGGGCCGACTCCGCGTCATTCGGGGCGGCACACTCGAACCACAACCCGTGCACGGAGTCCCACGTGTCTACGCGGAAAACCAAGCCGGACTCAGCGACCTGGAGCTTCATCCGAATTATCCCGCTCAGCCCTACTTGTTCATGACGTACACTCACGCGAATGCCGACGGGACGCAAAACCTGCGCCTCTCTCGCTTCACGGTGAAGTCGACCGGTGCTAACGGCCGCACGGCGTCCTCGCTTGAGTTGAGCGATGAAAAACGCCTGATCGAAATCACTCCCGCGAAAGATGGCGACCAGCACTTTGGCGGACGCATCGTCTTCGGCAAGGACGGGAAGGTTTATCTTTCCACCGGCGAGCGGCACGACAAAGAGCGAGCGCAGGACCTTTCGCAGCTGAACGGGAAGGTCCTGCGGCTGAACGAAGACGGAACGGCGGCTGACGGAAACCCCTTTGCTGGTCGACCCGACGCGCGCCCCGAGATTTTCAGCTATGGGCACCGCAATCCTCAGGGCATGGACATCCAGGCATCGAGCGGAATGATCGTCGTCGCGGAGCATGGCCCGACTTGGACCGACGCTCCAGGTGGAGGCGATGAGATTAACATCATCGAGCGTGGCAAGAATTACGGCTGGCCCGTGATCCATCATCGGCAGACACGCGAAGGGATGGAATCGCCCGTCCTGGAATACACGCCCGCCACCGCGCCCGGCGGCGCTCACTTCGTAACGGGCCCTCGGTATCCCGGCTGGGAAAACACGCTGCTCGTGACGAATCTGAAGGGTGAAAGCTTGTACCGGATCACGTTTGACGGAAGGAGGCCTGTTGCGCAGGAGCGGCTCCTTCAGGGCCAGTACGGGAGGCTGCGCGCGGTCGGACAGGACCGGGACGGCGTGGTGTATGTCGGGACGTCGAACAATGATGGATACGGGAACGCGCGCGAGGAAGGCGATGTGATTCTAAAGCTGACGCCGGTTCGGTGAGGAGCGGGGCTCGGTTTGGGTTTGGGTTTGGGTTTGGGTTTGGGTTTGGGTTTGGGTT
>CAYOWB010000141.1:7994-9843 GCA_964407515.1 uncultured Bacteriovoracaceae bacterium | reverse complement strand
ATGCAGGGGCGGCTCATCTTCAGAAACGACGAAGAACGCGCCCGTGCCAACACGATGGGAATCCGGGATCTCGATCGGATTTATTCACTGAAGGAGCTTGCGCGTGGAAAGGTCATGTTCTGTGCGACCGGAGTGACACCGGGAACGTTCCTCGGGGGAGTGCGATTCGGAAGCGGCGGAGCGAGGACCCGTTCGGTGGTGATGCGGTCGGAGTCGGGGACGGTCCGTTATATCGAGACGGAACATCACTTCGATCGGAAGCCTCAGTACGATTACACGATCGGGGCGCCGTCCTTAAGTCCGCGCGCCCCGACCATGAATCAGTAGATTACCGGGCTGGATCTAGTTTCCGAGTTCGAAGCACGTGGCGTTCTGATCGCACATGTGTTCGATCGAGTCCGCCAAGGCGTTCCGGCACTCCCGGATCACCTGGTTCATCATCTCACGCCGCTTCTGATCCCGGTTCATCGGGGTGACAAAGAAGGAAGGTGAGAAGAACTCGCGGTTCCAGTAGTCGCTCACGTAGTAAGAGGTCTTGCATTGCATCCGCATCTCGCGGACGGGCATGGGGACGGGGTCCGGCACGGGCTGAGGACGGGGACGCGGACGAGGCCGGACGACGGGGTCGCGATCGAAACGATCCATCCCGGAGCGTGCCATGAGATCAACTCGTTCCATCGCGCTTTCAAGGCAGAGGGTGTTGTCTTTCCAGCTTCTGCTGATATCGCGACAGCGGCGCATCTCGGATTGAATGGTGGATGAGATGTCCGAGAGCGTTCTGTCGTCCGCCATGGCAATGCCCATCCACAGGGAGGCGCTTGCACCAACAACCAGCCATCCCACCACTTTCGTCAGCACCATTCTCAAGGTCGTCATATCGGGTCTCCTTCGGTTCTGTCTCCAGAACGTGACGCAGAGCATTAGCTGGAACTGTACCAAGTGGGGGAGTTAGAGAAAACAAGGGGTTAGCGGAAATCCTGGGGTGGCGTTCTTGAAGGATGGGGGCAGAATGCACCGCAGGGTGGGGTCATCGTGTACTCGATGGTCCCTGTGTCGGCGCTTACACCTGTACAAAACTTGGTCACGTCGGTGAGCGGGTTTCGCGGAGGAGTCGTGTCCATGGAGTCATCAAATGCTCCGCAACTACTATGAATCATGGCGGATTTTTTTCGACTCAAAAAAAGGGTGTGTCACCGGTGAACTGGCACCTCGGTTGCTCTCTAAGTCAGTGTGAACGCCGCCGCACGAAGCGGGGCAACAGCAGAAGAAGTGGTAACGGGCGTCAGTAGGAACCACGCCCCTGTAGAGCTGAAACGCTGAGTTGTAGCAGAGAAGGAGTACCCCGCATGTCCGCCAGCAGTGATAAGACCCAGAAGCCCGCCTTCGTGTATTCGAATCTCTATCACCTTTATCGTAAAGATCAGCATGTCCAAGCGAGCGCTCCTGAGGCGATCGCGATCCCGCGTACGTCGACTCCCGGTGTAACAAGCGGTAAGGTATTGAAGGCCGACGACGCCAGTGCGGCCGCTGTTTCGATCGAAAGCTATCGCCCCACCGAATTCCTCGGAAAGCGCCTTGATAAGCCTATGACGCTCCCGAAGCCCGATGTGCTCCTGGCTTCCCAGAACGACGCCATCAAAGGTTTGAAGCAGAATCTCCAGTCGCTCAACGATCTTCACTCCCGCCTGCGTGTGATGTTGAAGGAGCTCGAAGACCTCGTAAGGGAGTAAGACAAAAGTTTCTGTCCCCCCTCCTCTCGAAACCCCCTAGGCAGCGGGGCTTACGTCAACGGACGTGAGCCCCGTTGCTTTTTTCCGGGGCCGGATTTGTTCGGAGGCGGCTCGATGCC
>CAYOWB010000141.1:0-7984 GCA_964407515.1 uncultured Bacteriovoracaceae bacterium | reverse complement strand
AATGGCAGGTTATCGGGAAGCTTAGGCCTCTCCAGACGAGCCTTTTCCGGCTTCTGCGCGACGTGCATCGGAGCCGGACGGTAATTCCGTTTCTTAGGGACTCGTACGATCAGTTCGTCGCCCTCGTATTCGCGAGTCAGCGCGTTGCCGTCGACGGGGAATTCCAGAGGAAAGGACTCGCTGAAGGACTGGAAGGACGACGTCGTAACGTTTCGTCCCGGAGCGAGTTCCTGCTTCTCGGAATTGCGGCGGTTGCCGGAGAGCGAGATCTGGTTGTCTCGTATGGCGATGGAGATGTTCCGCCGCTCGTGCTCGGGGATCCGGGCCGTCAGGATGTAAGCGTCGTCCGTTTCTTTCAGCTCTGCCTCGAAACTCACCATCTTGTAGAATGGATCCGATTGTCGGGCGGAGTAGGCAGCCAGCTTGCGGGCAGTATCGGTCTGGATTTCCCGGAACTCGTGATTCGCCCGCTGAAACAGATCCCTGAGCGCGCTGTTGTGCCGGTCCTGCGTTGCCTTGAAGTTCTGCTTGAAGTGAGTGTCCGCTTCCTCGATGTTGCGCTGCGAGTCGGTGCTCAGACGTTCGTACTGCTTCTTGGTGTTCTGCCGCATCTCGCCCTCGGCGAGTTCCTGGTCCTTAACCAGGAGTTCCATCTGCCGGCGATGCTCGTTCTTGGCGAACTCGCGTTCGGACGTAGCCATCCCTTGCTCGTAGTCCGTGTGCTGTGTGGTTTCCGACTGAAGCTGCTTCAGTCGGTTCTCGCCCTGGCGTTCGGTCTCGTAGACTGTCTGGCGGTAGTAATCTTCGAGTTTGCTTTTTTCCTGTTCGCCTTCGGCGAATGCGATTGATGTCAGCTTGCTGCTGACGTTGGATCTTGCGGGCTTCCTCATAGGCTCGCTGCTTGTCGGTGGCGATTTCGTTCTCGTAGCGCGCCTGTTCGGATTCCGTCCGCCGGATGTATTCGTCCTTGATTCCGTCGATGCGGGAACCTGCTTCTTTTTGGGCTTCTTCGACGCTTTTTTCCGCGCGACTGATGCGTACGCGCGCGTCCCGTTCCGCTTCCTGGGCGCGGCGTTCAGGGGAAGAGAGGTAACTGCTCGAGCCTCTTCCGCCCGTGGGTTCGATCGCCATCAGTGCCTCACCTCGGATGCTTCGAAGATGTTGTTTTCGACGATGTTGAAATAGGTGCGGATTACGCGATCGTAGGTTTCAGTGTCCAGTCGCTCCAGGTACGCGCGCTTCTGAAGAAGGGTGGGCTCGAGCATCAGTTTCTCGATATGCTCTTCCACCTCTTTATTGGATTCCTCGGACTGCTTGCGGCGAAAGGCGCGTCGGACACGCTCGGCGTCGAACAGAACATGATGGCCCTGCATCGATTGTCCGATGAGGTATTCCACCTGCTTCAGCTGTTCCTTCGATACGTAGATCAAATGCCACCCCTTCCTTGGGTTCTTTGGTCAACCATTTGAGTTGTCCCTTATCCTTGGGACGGTTGAGAAGCTCCGCCTCTCCCTTAAACGTTAACGGGACTTTGGGCCGCAGGCAAGGCGAGAGGTGTCAGGTTTGACGGAGGCGGATTTGACTCTGCGCGGAAGGCCCCCTTACAATTGATGTATGAGCAAGACGCTTCCAAAAAAAGGCGTAGAGCGGCGAAAGAAACCCCGGACATCGAAGTCTCGAGGTCAATCTCGCCAGAAGGTTTCGGCTACGTCTAAGTCGGCGATTAAAGAGCATTGTAGCCATTGTAACCGGGGGTTGCGGACCTCTGACCGGGCCCTTTTCGTGGAAGAGGAGAACCGGCGCATCTTCTGTTCGGAAGAATGCATTGCGGCATACTACGCACCTGATGTGGAGCGTCTTGAGAAGGAGTACTTCCGTCATTTGGGTCCAGATGACCTTCCTCCCTCCGAGAAAGAGCAAATGGGCCACCTGCGTTGGTTGACCCTGGAGGAGCCGGATGAGGTTTGGGCTCAGAAGCTGACCAAGGGAGATGTCCGGTACACGTTCATCTCGGAGTTCAAGCCTCAGAGTGAATCCGTGTGGTGTGTGTGTCTGTGTTTGTGCCTCCGTGGTGAGCCGAGCTTCTTGTTTCTGGCCTTTCCGACGCGCGATGAGGAGCTGGTTCAGTTCTATCGTCGCGGCGAGAGGGTTCCCTGGGAGCGCAAGAGTCAGCCGCATCAGGGCATGCCGGCGCTGCAGCAGCCCGTGGCGCAACAGGCTTCGACCGGAGACTCCTCCGCGACGGACGGTCTGGCGGACGGCTGGACTGAGGATGAGACGATTCGGGCGCAAATCACGCGGAAGCGCCGCCCTGACGATATCCCGGTGGAGGAGTTCGAATCCTATCAACCCTTCATGCAGGTGACGGTCGAGGAGCCGGACGAGATCTGGACGCAAAGCCTGAGTGAGAACTCACCGCGCGTTTTTCACTTCATTCGGCATTATGCATCGGAGAAACCGCCGTTCTGGTATGTGGTCGTCGCTCGGGAAACCGAGGACGAGGAGCAGATCGAGATCATGGATGCGTTTCCCACGCATGATCCTGAGCTCGTGGACGAGTATCGGCGCGGAAACCGGGAAATGGCTGGCCGCCTGACGCGCGTCCCGAGCCGAATGGTTCACTGACCGTAATCTAAAACTCGCCGCTTGCGAGTGCCGCTATTCTCTGTGTGATCCGAATACGGATTTTGCATAGGGAACGGAGGCATGAAGATGCGTCTACTGATGGTTGTGGGACTTGCGCTGACGTGTGTCGCGCAGGCCAGCAGTTCAGTCATTCCGACTCAAGTCAAACTCGATCAAGGACGGCTCGATGTCGCTGATCAAGCTTTCAAGGAACGGGCGAAACCTGAGAAGGCCCACTACGCGTTGAGTGAGTATCGACGCATGGCGCGGGCCGCTGAGTCTTTAGGTCGTCCGGACCCTGGGGTCCTTTGGCGTTTGTCCATGGCTTGTTACTTCGTCGGGATGCGCTTGACGGACTCCAGCGAGGAAAAGGCGAAGATTCATCTCGAAGGCAAGAAGGCAGGGCTTGCCGCCGTGTCCCTGGCCCCGAAATGTGCTCCCTGTCATTTCTGGGCGGCGATCAACATGGTGCTGCATGGACAGGAGGTGGGGGTCTTCAAGATGTACTTCGGGCTTTCCGAAGTCGAGTCCCTGCTCAAGAAGTCGATTGAACTCGATCCCAAGTATGCCTTCTCTGGAGCTTACCGGCTCCTAGGCTTGATTCAGCAGAAACTTCCGAGCGTTCTCGGAGGGGACAACGACCGAGCCAAGGAGTATTTCGAAAAGGCGATTCAGTCCTCCCCTGATGAGCCGTTGAACTATCTATTTCTGGCTGAGTTACTCAGGGACAAGTTCGATGAGCCAGAGGAAGCTCTGCGCGTGGCCCGAAAGGGGGCGCTCGTCCAGAAGATCGATGCCGAGCGGCTCGAGGCGCTGGAGGCTCGGGAGAAGCTCCAGAAGTGGGTGGATGGCGCGGACCGAAATTCGGTGAAGACGGCCCACTCAGTCGAGGAAGCGAAGGCCGGTTGAATCTCAGGGGTCTAGCGCACGCGCCCGTAGGAGTGCGGCGGACAGGCGTGTTTATATCCGTATACGTCGATGCAATTCTGCATGGTCTGGCCGCTCTCGTAGCTGACGATGTAGATGGCGTTGTATTTCACCCCCTCGAAGTTCAGCTCCAGCCGTCCTTCCTTGAGGGGTTTGCAGACCATGATGGGGTACATCCGGGAATCCAGCTTGAGGGCCGTCTGCTGAGGGTTGTATTCCTGGGCTGGAAGAACGCAGACCGTTTCGGAGTTGTATGATCCGCCTTTGATAAGAACCTTTCCGTCGGATGCGCGATTGGTGCAGACCGTGTAGGGCTCTGTCATGTTGTAGTAACTGTCTGGGTTGACGTTCGAGGTCTCTGGACAGCTGAAGCCGGTGCCGCCCGAGCCTGTGCCGCTCCCCGAGTCACCGCTCCCGTCGTCATCCGTGGCGCCGGAATAATTCGTGTATCCGTAGCGCTCGGAGCTAGTGGTCGCTTCGCCAGGGAAGTTCATGCATCCGGTTGCGGTGATGGCCAGGGCGATCGTGAGGATAGTCTTGAAGGATAGTTGAATAGCGCTCATGGCTTTCTGCCTCTCTCGAAAAAGTTCCGTGTTTGCCTATGAGAAGAGCAAACGCCATGCCGGGGTGTGTCGGGAAAATCCTGTGTAACCCCGATGATCTGGCGTCGAGAGAGTGTCTAAGGATTGAGCACCTGTAGAAGCCGGAACTGGCGTTATCGCACCAGGTTGCGCCCCAACTGTTCCAGGAGTTGCGGTACGCCCAGAGTTCGCTGCCAGGCCTTCGTTTCCTTCCAGAGTGAAGTGATTTCTTCGGCGAGCTCCTCCGCGCGGCGGTTCTTGCTGGCGCGTTTGGCCTCTTCGTGCGCTACAATGCGATCGTTGATTTCGCCGTAGCGATCGACGAGCTCGGTCAGTAGAGTCACGGCGGATTGAGTGCTCGCCGGTGCCTTCAGAACCTCAGGGTAATTGGCCAGGATCTTCACGATCGAGCGGACCCGCTTGCGGAAGTCATGGAACGAGACGGCATTTTCTTCATCAGTCAGATGCTTCAGCTCCAGTGCTTCGCGGTTGTCCTCCGCTGAACGCGTCAGAAGTTCGGAGGTGAGTCGGCTCAGGTTTTGGAGTCCGGTGAGGCGGGTGTCAGGATGCAGGTCCACGGACCCCCAGTAAAAGCGCGAAAGGTCTTTCTTGGGGCGAACGTGAACTCTGGCCAGGTCTGGCTTTGAGAGAAAAGAACCATAGGCTTGCAGGACGTCGGCCTTCAGGAAGTGCTCTTTCCACTCTAGTGCGGCCTTGCGTCGCTTCTTAAGTTCCTTCTTGTCGTAGGCGGCGTCTTCCGGGCGTTCCACGGACTGGATGTCATAGAGATCCTTGAACAGCCCTACGTGCTCGTAGCCCTCGTCCAAATCCTTTCGCAGCTTCAGGAAGCCGTCTTGCCGGGAGCCCGCCGGGAAGGCGTAGGAGAAGAGGTCGATCTGGTCGCGCAGGGTGCCGATCTGCTTCCGAAGGGTTTTCGCCTCGTGAGGGAGGGATTCTTCGTTCAGTTTGTCGAGTTCCGCGACGAGCGTTTGGAGCGCTTCACTCGATTTCAGACCTGCCAATTGACCGTAGCTCAGTCTTTGCAGCTGAGCATTCCCGAAGGCAGGGGCGAGAAAGGTGAGGGCCAGGACGCTAGCGAGGGCAAGGTTCCGGAGAAGTTTCATGCGACGCTTCTATTTGGAATTCTGCATGGCGTCAAGATTTTCGGTGAAATACCTGACGAAACCCTGAAGAAAAGGCACGGCTTGTTTGGATACAGTTGGATCATCTGAAGTCGGGGGGGGAGCTTGTTTCAGCAACGGTTCATCAGCATCATTCTGTTTGCCTTTTCTGCGGGGCTCTCTGGGGTCACGGTCAGTGGCGCGGCCAGAGCTGCGAATTTCGAACGGCCAGCGGGGATGATGAAGTGCTCGGATTCGGCCGTGGTCGGAAGGCTTTGCTTGGCCAGGGTTTCGGAGCTACGCCCGACGCAGATTGCCTTGGGGTATGAAGTCGTCAAACAGAAGCGAAAGAAGATCAAGACACTTCTGGATGATCCCAAGGAGTTACGCGAGTACTTGAAGGAAAAGCCTGAACCCGCTGTTCTGGGGCCGGGGCGTGAGCTGTATATTACCGATCATCACCATCTCGCCCGTGCGCTTCGGGATCTGGACGTCGAGTGGACGTTCGTGAGGATTTCGGTGGATCTCAGTCATCTCGCAGTGGCTGACTTCTGGAAGCTCATGGAAACGAGGGGCTGGCTGTATCTGTATGACGAGCACGGACGGGGTCCCTTGAAGTATGCTGCGATGCCCCTGGATGTGAAGGACATGCCGGATGATCCGTATCGAAGCCTCGCGGGTTTAGTGCGTGAGGAGGGGGGCTTCGCAAAGACCTCCATGACCTATGTCGAGTTTCTGTGGGCTCAGTTTTTTCGGCCTCGGATTTCGCTGGCGCCCGGTTCGGACGCATTGAAGAAGGCCTTGCCTCGGGCGATGGAACTCGCTCGATCCGAAGAGGCGAGACATCTGCCTGGCTACCTGGGGCCGTGGGCATCGCCTCTGTGACACCCTGAGTGTGCGATTGAAACGCACCTCAAAACGACCCATAATTCCTGGGTGACCAACCATTTCGCTGAAGTCCCTTGGATGCGGTTCCGTTTCCGAATGTTGATACCGACTCTTCTGGCTTTCGGAGTCGGGGTGATGATCCTGGGAATCGTGGCGCCTTCCGTGAATCCTTGGGGTGGCGCGCCGCTCACGGTCTTAAAGAAGACGGAGCCCTTGCAGACTCAGAATCAGACGCACGCGCCTCATGACGTAGCCCTCTGGCACACTCAGGAGGTTGTGAAGCTCTGGCTTAAGCTTCCGGAGGTCTGTCTGGGGGACAATGCCGTCAATCAGTTCCTCAAACAGCAGTGTCAGCAGTTCTGGACCCGACTGGGCTGGGCTACCGCGGTGCTAGCTCTTCCCTGGGGGGTGATGTTCCTGTTTTGGGGACTCATGACGAGTCGCGTGCAGGGGTTTTACTCCGATGCTAATGAACTCGTGCGCTCGGGAAAAGTGATCGCCAAGGGTGTGGTTACGAATCCTCCGGGAGCAAACGGAGGGATGTTCGGGTGGTTTCGGTGCCTCCGTGCCGTCACGCTTCAGCAGCAGGATTCTTCTCAGGTGCGTGTTTATATTCCGTTATCGGCGCCACGTCCCATGCCGGGGCAGACCTTTGCGATTCTTGGAAGGCCCGGTCAGACCGTTCAGTCAATCGCTCACCCGGTGGCCGTGCTTCATGCGCCTCACTTGGCCGTCCTAGGGAACGGTCAAACGGTGAAGCGTTAGCGGGCGTCTGGTGTTGCACCGTGTATAGCTTTCGGTTGCGCGCTTCGTTACAAGACTGACACTATGTCCGAAGTGTCCTCTCCGGCAGCCTCTGCTCCTACTGCAGAAGGTGCACCGCCAGCTCCTGGCTTCGTGCACCTCCATGTTCACACGCAGTACAGCATGCTTCAGGGCGCAATCCAGCTGAAGGCCTTGCTGAAGAAAACCGCGGCCTACGCCATGAACGCAGTCGCTGTCACGGACACGAACAATCTTTTCGGCGCCATCGACTTCTACAAGAAAGCCAAGGACGCGGGAGTCAAGCCGATCGTCGGTTGCGAGCTTCTTTACGCCCCTCAGGGACCGGCCGCTGTATACTCCGCGGCTGCCACGGAAAAAGCCACCGGACAGCAGTCGACAGGACCTCTGTATTTTCACCTTACGGTTCTCTGTAAGAGCCTCCAAGGTTACCGCAATCTCTGCCAGATGGTGACGAAGGCTTATACCGAGGCACCAGCCCCGCAGAAAGGCCAGCCCTCAGGTCCCCGGTCGCTCGTCAGCAAGGGGTTGCTCGATCAGTGGGGTGATGAACTCGTTGTTCTCTCCGGGTGTCTTCGCGGCGAAGTGCCTTACAAGCTCTTGACTGGCGACGAGGCCGGCGCGCAGGAGACGATCGCGTGGTTCAAGAAGCGCTTCGGAGATGACTACTACTTTGAGCTTCAGGACTCCGGCATTCCGGAGCAGGAACAGATCAACCAACAGCTCTACAGTCTGGGCGAGAAACTGGGCATTCAGTGCGTCGCCACGACGGACTGTCATTATCTCGACCCCAAGGACGCCGAGGCTCATGAACTGCTCCAGTGCATCGAGCACGGGCGGGAGCTCGACTTCGATCGGCCGAAGAGCCTCGTGCCGCCCGAATTTTGGTTGAAGCCGCCGGCGCTCATGCGCGAGCGGTTCGAGAGCTTCCCGGGCGCTTGCGACAACACGCTCAAGATCGCCGAGAAGTGCAACCTCGAGTTCAAGTTCAAGGACGAGAAGGGACGGATGATCTACCATCTCCCGAACTTCCGGCCGGAAGGGGTCACCAAGGAGGAG
>CAYOWB010000140.1:706-9927 GCA_964407515.1 uncultured Bacteriovoracaceae bacterium | reverse complement strand
AGTCTTTGCTGTTGGCGATGTTCGGATACTGGCTCAGGGAACTCCTGAGCTCCTGGTTGTGCTTCGCCGCCATCTGAATGCTCTGGGCGACCCGCTCACCTTGATTCTTCATTTCCTTCAAGCTGACCCTGGAGGCCTGCGCGTCCTCCGTGACTTTCAGCTGTGTTTTGATTCCGTCCACCTGTTCCCGAGCAGTCTTAAGTTCGGTATTAATGACGATGGCATGAGGAGCGGCCGTCTGTTTGGCCTGCATCTTCATCTGCTTTTCCTGGTTTTTTTGCGCTGACTTCTGCGCCTTCTGCTGCTCTTTCTGCTGTTCTTGGGCTTGCTGCTGCCGTTGCTGCTGCTGTTCTTGAGCCGCCTGTTGGTCATCGGCTTCCGGCTGCACGCCTGCCTGCTGGCCGCCCGCGTCCTTGTTGTCACTCATTGCCGCCGCGCCAGGGCCCTTAATCCTGGGATTTTCCTGGTCGTCCGCCATTACAACGGCCGACACAAGACTGATTGCAAAGAATGCCGATAGCATCGTTAAACTCTTCTTCATCCTCATCCTCCAGAAGTTTCTATGTCTGTATGGCTTGGCGAAGCTGCAATCGGTGAACCAGCGCGACACTCGCCTGGCTGGTACGAGCGGCTGAGGCCGGGCCCAGCGGACGTTGGAAAGCGGGTTGCAAGAACAAGAGACCGTTACGGTTCAACCCGTGAAGGAGACACCTTATGCAGAAACCTAAGAGATACTTTCTTTACTTCGCCATGCTGGCTGCTTCGATCGGCGTGTTCTCGGCCGTCACCCGCGCCGTGGACGGCCCCCAGGCGCCGCGAGTGGCGGTCTCGAGCATCGAACGGCAACACATTCACTCAATCGCACTGCTCGGGCAGGACATCATCGCGCTCGGCGGGCAGCTCACCGAGACCGACTCCTTTACATTCGAATCCAGCACCGGCTACGACGATGGGATTCAAAACGGCGTCCCCCACACCCACACCATCCGCCTCAGCAAGACTCAGATTGATCAGCTTTCGAACAACGGAAACGTTTCGATTGAGTCGGACGAGAGTCTGGGACACACGCATGTCTTCCGCTTCGTGAACGATCAGGAATGCCCGGCGATCTCGCTCCCAGCCTCCTCGCCCACTCCGTCGCCAACTCCCACGGAGACTTCGTCGCCGCTGCCGTTGCCGACCCCAAGCGACCTGCCGTCCCCCTCCATCACGCTCCCGTTCTAACAACCGCGACGGCACTCCGCGCCATCACGCTCCGCTTTCAGCCACTTGGAGGCGGAGCGTTTTCTTAGGCGGTGAGTCTTGATGTTCGCGGAGCGTCAGTTCAAGACGCGTCAGGTTGCCAGGCAAGCCTTGAATTCCAGAGCCGACCGGCATACATCTCTCTTATGAAAACCGTCTCCATCCTTTTCTGGACTGTTGTCGTCGCGATCGGGGTCACCTTCTCCCTGAGTATTTACAAGGCCGTCACGGACCACCAGGCCGCTCAGAACGCGCCTCGCACGATGCCGACTCCGGCACTTCCTTCATAAGTATCCTTCTCTGGAGTACCGTATGAGAAAACTGACTTTGATTTCTTTCGTTGTCGTCGCCACGGTCATGACGATCGGGCTCTCGACACCTCGCGCCCATGCCTCTCGTGGAGAGATCCGACGCCTGGATTCGATCAGTGTCCCCGTGGCGGGCCCTGACGCGCGTGCAGCGATTGAGAAGGTGCTCACGGACGTGCCGGCGCTGCTGAAGAAATACCAACCGGCGGGGGTCACGGTTCAAGAGAAGTCGGTACAGGAAAAGGGCCCACGTGGCTTGCCTCGCGTTTCGGTCAAGGCTTCCAAGATGATGATCACGACTCGCATACGCGGTGACGTCTCCACTCGCGGCCACGCGTGCGGGGCTCCCGCGAACCCCTCAGGTTACGAGTTCGAGATGAGCCTGGCGGACTCCGATGAAAACATCGTCCAGAACATCGACCGCTTCTCTATTCAAATCTGTATCACCGAGAAGCCAGACGGCTCCGTTACCCTGGCCGGGGTAAGCTTCGCTCGGGAGGGGGAACGTTTCGGAGTCTTCGGGCCGACGGTTCAGGACATCTTCCGTCAACAGACGAAGCCCCTCGTTACTGCGTTTACGCAACGAATCAATGAAGTCCGGAGTGAGGCGCGGGATCGGTAAGTCCGCTCAGTCACACAATTGCCGCAACGCATCACCCCACTCAACATCTTTCGTTTCTTTTTTCTAATTTCCCCACTGCGTTCCACCTCAGAATCAGTGCTACAATTGATTTCTAAGGAGAATTCAGAATGGCGAACGGTGAGAAGACATCCCGCTCCTCCGCATCCAATTCGAAGGTGTGGTCTCAGGACGAACGAACCAGCCTCCAACCCCAAGCGTTGAGCAAGTCCTTCCTGGACCATCTGCACTACACGCAGGGCAAAGTTCTCAAGACCGCGACCCCGCTGGATCGCTTCTTCAGCCTCGCCTATCTCGTCCGTGACCGATTGGCGCGGCGCTGGATTGAAACGCAGAAGACTTATTACGACAACGACATCAAGCGCGTTTACTACCTTTCGGCGGAGTTTCTCCTCGGTCGCGCTCTGACGAACAATCTCATGAGTCTCGGCATCTACGACGAGATGAAGGAAGTCGTCGCCGAAATGGGCTTCAACCTCGAGGATATCCTCGAACAGGAGCCGGACGCAGGTCTGGGCAACGGCGGTCTCGGCCGCCTGGCCGCCTGCTACATGGACTCTCTCGCCACGCTTCAAATCCCTGCCTATGGCTACGGCATCCGTTACAAGTTCGGGATCTTCGATCAGGTCATCAGCAATGGTTTCCAAGTGGAAAAGCCGGAAGTTTGGCTCAAATATGGAAACCCCTGGGAAATCGTCCGTCCCGAACGCCGCGTGAAAGTCGAGTTCTACGGAAAACCGGACTTCTATCGTGACGAGAATGGCGCGCAGCGCGTGCGCTGGGTCGACACGAAGAGCGTCATCGGCGTTCCGTATGATCGGCCGGTCGCCGGCTTCGGCACCGAGACCGTCAACACGATCCGCCTCTGGCACGCGCGCGCCAGTGAAGAGTTCGATCTCGATCTTTTCAACTCCGGTGACTACCACCGCGCCGTCGCGGACAAGAACGAGTCGGAAGTCATCTCGAAGGTTCTCTACCCGAACGACTCCACCTTCGAGGGCAAAGAACTGCGCCTGAAGCAGCAGTACTTCTTCGTTCGCTGCTCATTGGTCGACATCCTGCGCAGACACCTGACTCAGTACAAGACCCTGGAGAATCTGCCGGAAAAAGCGGCGATCCAGCTGAACGACACGCATCCCGCGATCGCCGTGGCCGAGCTCATGCGTATCCTGCTCGACATCCACCGCTTCTCCTGGGAAAAAGCGTGGGACATCACCAATCGCACGATCGCCTACACGAACCACACGGTGCTCTCCGAGGCGCTCGAGAAGTGGCCCGTGGAACTGATCGGCCACGTCCTGCCGCGCCATCTGCAACTGATCTACGAGATCAACCGTCGCTTCCTGCGCGAAGTGAACATCCGCTGGCCGGGCGATGCCGGAAAGATGGAGCGCATGTCGCTGATCGAGGAAAGCGGCGAGAAGAAAGTCCGCATGGCGAACATGGCCATTGTCGGCTCTCACTCCGTCAATGGCGTCGCGGCCCTGCACTCGGACATCCTCAAGAACCAGGTCTTCCGTGATTTCTACGAAATGACCCCGGAAAAATTCCTGAACGTCACCAACGGCGTCACGCCTCGCCGCTGGCTGATGATGTGCAATCCGCAGCTCGATCATCTGATCAGCAAGCACATCGGCGCCAACTGGCCGCTCCACTTGGATCAGCTTGAAAAGCTCGTTCCTTTGGCCGAAGACGCGAGTTTCCGGAAGCAGATCCGGGAAATCAAGCACGCCAACAAAGTGAACCTGGCCCGCTATCTCGCGGCTCAGACCGGCATTTCGATCGATCCGGAGTCGCTGATCGACATGCAGGTGAAGCGCATTCACGAGTACAAGAGACAGCTTCTCAACGTGCTGCACGTTGCGGCGCTCTACCTGAAGGTGAAGCGTGATCCCGGCACTTTGAAGGTCCCGAGAACCTTCCTGATCGGCGGGAAAGCGGCACCTGGCTACTACACCGCTAAGCTGATCATCAAGTTGATCGGCTGCGTGAGCGAGACGATCGTGAACGACCGCTCGGTTAAGGGCCTGGCCCTTCACTTCGTCCCCAACTACCGCGTTTCGCTGGCCGAGAAGCTCATTCCCGCTTGCGAGCTCTCGGAGCAGATTTCGACCGCGGGCATGGAAGCGTCGGGCACGGGCAACATGAAGCTCGCCCTGAACGGCGCGCTGACGATCGGCACGCTCGACGGCGCCAACGTGGAAATCCGTGAAGCCGTGGGACCGGAAAACTTCTTCCTCTTCGGCACGAATGCCCAGGAAGTCGCCGCCACCCATCACAACGGCTACAATGCGCGGCATTTCTACGAAACGAACCCTGAGCTGCGGGAAGTGATCGACCTGATCTCGAGCGGGTTCTTCTATCCGGAAGACCCCACCCTCTTCCGTCCGCTCGTGGACAACCTCCTGGGCCGCGATCCTTACCGCGTCCTGGGCGACTACGCCTCGTACGTGGAATGCCAGCGCCGGGTCGAGGAGAAGTACCTCGACCAGGACTGGTGGACGAAGGCATCGATCATCAACATCGCCAAGATGGGCCGGTTCTCGTCGGATCGCGCGATTCAGGAGTACGCCGACAAGATCTGGAACATCAAACCGATCCAGGTCCACCTCGTAGGTACCGATCGCCCGGCTTAAGATGCGGGAGTTCTTCGATCTCGAGGACGGCACGCTGTACCTGAACTCGGGCACGCATTCGGTGTGTCCGCGCTCGGTGCTCGACGTGGTCGCGCGTGAACAGAGGGAGTACGACCGCAATCCCACCCAAGGTCTACTGGCAAGCGTGGAGCGCCTCTGGAAGGTTCACCAGGAACTGGGTGACTTCTTCGGGACGCGTCCTCAGGACCTCTTTCTGCGCAACAACGTCACGGAGTCGTTGAACGCGTTCATCCTCGGTATTCCACTGCAAGCAGGGTCGGAAATCCTGCTCTCGGATCAGGAATACGGGGCGGTGAAGAATCTGTGTCGCTTCCGCGCGGAACGGGACGGATTGTCGCTTCGTGAGCTCGCCATTCCCAGCACCCCTGGACAGTTGCAAGCGCTGACTCCCGGCGCACTCGTGGAGCGTGTCGTTTCGGCGATTCGTCCCGAGACATCCATGATCGTCCTAAGCCATGTCATGACGGCGAATGGACTGATCCTTCCAATCGCCGAGATCGCCCGGGAGACACGGAAACGCGGCGTCCTGATTGCCATCGACGGTGCGCACGGTCCAGGAGCCCTCTCGATCGACTTCTCTGAACTCCAGGACGTGGACTTCTATGGCGGGAACTTCCACAAATGGATGATGGGACCGAAGGGTACGTCCTTCGGTTGGGTTCCCGAGCGCCACCAGAAAGCGCTTCGCCCTCTCAGTGCAGGCTGGACCACTTTCGAGGCAGCCGGGCACTACGCGCCGTTAGCACCCCATCCCTTCGCGGCACGCATGCTCATGACCGGATGCCAGGACTACAGCCGGTTTTACGCGCTCTCGGAGGTTCTGCGATTCTGGCGGGAACAGGGGCCGGATCGAATCCGTTCCCGGATATTGAGCCTTCAGAAGCGGCTCGAAGAAGGACTGGCCCGGCTTACCTGGGAAAGCGTCTCGCCGCCACGCGGGCCTATGCGCGGCTCCCTGCTCGCCTACCGCCTTCCGCCCACGCTGGCGGCCCTGACCCCGACCCCCATGGCGGCGCTCTACGAGCGGCATCGCCTTCAGATCTCGACACCGAACTGGGGTGGATCTCCGTGCGTCCGGTTCTCACCTCACATCTACACGACCGAGGCCGAGATCGATCAGACATTGGAGATCCTGAAAGCGTACTCCCGGTAGGGCTTTCGACCACAGAGGCTGTTGGGAGTTCCCTCCGAAATCCGGACCCTCACGGAGTTCTTCCGCGAAATCACAGCGTATTTCCTCAGGCACTCGAGTTGCTTTAGCGCCCTGGCAACAAGGAGTACCTGTTATGAAATCGAAGTACCTTCCACCCCTGGCCCTGTTCCTCTCCGCTGCCGTGACTGCCATCACGGTCCTCACGGGCTGCAATGGTTCGGATCAGGCCGAACCTGACCAAGCTCCAAGTGCCGACGCCGCCGTCAGCAAGCTGCGCCCGGTCCCCCTCCCGCCTGAAACACCCTCCGATCCAGAACAACCGGAGAACGAAGACCTCTCATTGAGTAATCCCAACGACATCGGCTACTACCCGGGAGTTAAGACCCGCCTGGGCCGCGGAATCATCCCGGAATTTCCCACGCGTGAAATGGAAGACTGCTTCGAGTTCGAGAAAGTGACGGACTCCGGCGGAGCGCCCACCTCGAAGTATCAGGCCTATCTCGTCTCTTCCGCCCAGGAAGTGAAGCAGGCACTCGGGATTGACGTCCAAGTCGACGTCCGATTCCTTCTCTACGGAGGGGGCAGTGTTTCCGCCGCTTTCAATGAGAGTTCGGTAAGCCGGTCGACGAACGCCACGATGGTAATCAAGGCATTCACCGAATACCCCTCTGAAACGGCCGAACGCCTACGTCTGAAGCCAGAATACCAACGTCTTCTGGACGAAAAAAAGTTTCGCCAGTTCGAACGTCGATGCGGAACTCACCTCGTGAAATCACAGAGACGACAAGTCGCGCTGTCCGCCATTCTGACCATCTCGAGCATGAGCCGCGAGGAACAACGCATGTTCAGAAGCCATATCGAAGGGAGCTATGGAACGATCGATAGCGTCAGCGCCAGCGTGGACCTGAACACCATGCTTCAGCGGGCCATCGCCGAAAGGCGCGCATCTATCGACCTTCACATGATTGGAGGAGATGGTCTCATTTCTGTAAGCGATCTTTCCATGAACCTGCTTAGCTCACAGTCCACCCTTCAACAAATCGGAAGAACACTCGCCGAAGCGATGAAGTCCTTGAGCGCTCAGAGTTCCGTTCCGATCTCATCCTCGGTAATCGCCATGCCGCTCTCCAGCTATCAGTCCCCTTCGATCACCGATATCCCCAGCGAAAAGATCACGAAACTCCAGCGCCTGGTTACCATGTATCGGAGTACGACTTCGACTTACCAGTCCGCATCGAACACTCTCAGCGACCGCTCCGCAAAGCTGCCTGAGGAAATCCGCGCGGCGGCGGATAAGGATCTCTCCACTCTTGGCACGTTCCTCCGCCAACTGAGAATACTCCACGAGGAATGCCTGAAGGAATCCTCTGAAGACTGCGAAATTCCTTCCCTTCCCTCACTCGGCAACATCGACCGGATGTTCAAGGAGCTCAACCGTCGGCAAATGCAAATCACCAAAACCTTCTCCGCGAACCGCGCCAGCTCAGAAAACCTTCCCTCTGGTTTCACCTGCACGGTGACCGGCGTCGAAGGAACCTGGTCACCGTTCAGCGATTCCGCGGGGCACGAGGAATGGCGTGCCTGCCCATGGATACAGCCGAGTGGAAATGTCCTTTCGCTTCAGCTCGAGTACTTTCCCTGGGTCCAGGACAATCGCGGCACGTGCACCTACACGCTGACGTGCGTCGAGAACATCTAGGAACGGGTGACATATGAAACGGACGACGTCGTTGATCTCGCTTACGGTCCTGATCCCCCTCATCGCCTCCACCCTCGTACTCCTGGAGGCGGGTTCCGCTCAGGCGGATCAACACGCCGGGCTCGGCGCGACTTGCTGGGCCCGGCCGTTCACCCGGCACAAGACCGGCGGATGGAATGTCTGCCGGACGGTGCCGGAGCAGCAGTATCCGGGAGTCCACGCGTTCGCGGCTCCGAAGCTCATCGTCAAGGAGTGCCGAGACCTGAATGCGCTGGATGAAGGATGCGCTCACGGCTCCTGCTGCTATCCTCAATGTCAGAAGGTGGCGGTCTGTATCGGACCTACGCCGAACCGGATCGGCACTGACCAATCAGGAGAAGAGACGTGGAACGGCCAACGGAACGAAGAGTGAACCGAGTGATCCTGATCGTGCTCGCGGGAGCCGTCGGGTTGTTACTCTTGGGACGGCCAGCATGGAGGGCCGTCTTTCCGCCAGCGAAGCGCCCCTCGCTCGTGGCTGTCCCTCCGTCCGCGAACGAGCCTGGAAATGAAACGAAAACAGAGCCACGGCCGGACTCCGCAGGAGCAACGCCCCCGGAAGCCGTGGCGAGCCCTCAGCCCAAGCAGTACCCGGCTGTCCGGTGGCAGCCACAGCTGGAGACGGACGTGGACTTCCGCGCTCTGATCCATGGGGCGATCGGCCGACAGGACTATGAAAGAGCCGGGAGCATCGCCCTCCGCCGAGTGCTTCAGCTGACCGCCTTCGGAAAACAAGTCTATGACCGGAACGATCTGAAACGATCCGTGGATCTAATGAAGGACTACCTTCGACAATATCCGGAATTGGAGAAAAGTTACGAAGTGGCGGAGTACCTGTATTTGAGCATGACCGACCTCGACACGAAAGAGTCGGCGCGACGACTCGAAGATCTGCGCAGGGGATTTCCGGACGACACCAGGAAGTCCTCCCTGTGCTTCGACTTGAGACAAGCCATTGCCGAACGCTCGCGGGATATCCCATCCCTGAGAACGATGCTCGAACAGTGTCTCCAAGCCGGAAAAAGTCCTCACTCGATCACGGACTACGTGGGCGTTTTCGTCTCCATGGGAGACGTGGAACGCGCCAAGCGTGAATACCGCCGCTATCAGAAGCGGTACCCTTCCCTCCCGTCCCCAGAGCTGATGTTCAGCCGAATGCCGCGCTGATAGCGCCGGTAGCCCGGAGGCAAAAACGCCTGAATCCTGTCTGGACCGCACTCGAAAGCAGGAAAGAAAAAAGGGACGGACTTCAGCGAAGTCCGTCCCTTGATGCTTGAATCGAAAACCCGTTATCCGGAGAGGATGCCCGAAGCCACGAGCAACGCCACGACGACGCCCATCAGGGACTCGCCGGCGATCAGGCCCGAGCTGACCGGCACCACGTACTTCTCGGAAAGGGCTGGGCGCGTCTTCTCGAGGATCAGAGCGATCAACGCCCCGAGGAACATCGAGAGAGAGTTGAAGAACGGAATCACCATCGAAA
>CAYOWB010000140.1:399-682 GCA_964407515.1 uncultured Bacteriovoracaceae bacterium | reverse complement strand
GCGCCTTCGGGAAGATCTTCTCGAGCAGCGGCAGAATAATGCCGACCAGGCCGCCGACAAAGAGCCCCGAACGGGCGGCTGGATGGAGCGACTCAAAGCCATTCGCCAGCAGCTTCGCCACGGCAGCCCAGACCTGAGCAGCCGGGGCCGGCCACTGATCAGTGCCCAACGACGCTGCGCTCGGTACGAGGATGTAGAACACCGGGACGACGACGAGAGTGCCGGCAAACACGCCCAGGAACTGCGCGATGAACTGCTTTCGCGGATTTGCCCCGAGAATGTA
>CAYOWB010000140.1:0-348 GCA_964407515.1 uncultured Bacteriovoracaceae bacterium | reverse complement strand
GGCGGCTCCAGCGGTCACGCTGGCCGTCATCAGATTCGTCACGAGCTTGGAAGGAGCGAGAATACCAAAGGTAAGCTGAGTGATCTTACCCATGGCGCCCACAGGGGTGATGTCGCTCTCACCTGTCGCACGGCAAGCCACGAGGGACAGAAGGAAAGTCACGAGCACCGCGACGAGCCCCATCCACCAAGTGGTTCCGAAGGCGTAGTGCAGAACGACCATGCAACCCAAGCCGGAAAGGGCCGTGCCGGTCAGGAACCAGGAAGCCGGGACCTCGATGCGCTCCAGAGGATCGACCTCCTCGCCAGCTTTCTTACCGCCCGAGAAGAGCTTGCCGATACCGCTGAA
>CAYOWB010000139.1:6263-10007 GCA_964407515.1 uncultured Bacteriovoracaceae bacterium | reverse complement strand
TACGTGAACAACATCAACACCATCGAAGGCGGAACGCACGTTTCCGGTTTCCGTAATGCGCTTACCCGCGTCGTCAACAAGTACATTCAGACGAGCGGACTTGGAAAGAACCTGAAAGAGGGCCTGACTGGCGACGACATCCGAGAAGGTATCGCGGCCGTCATCAGCGTCAAGGTTCCTGAGCCGCAGTTCGAAGGACAGACCAAGACCAAGCTCGGCAACAGCGAGGTCGAAGGCTTCGTGAACAACGTCTTCGGCGAGAAGCTGACGGACTATTTTGAGCTCAACCCCGGCGTAGCGAAGAAGATCATCCAGAAGGCGGTGGACGCGGCCGCGGCACGTATCGCCGCCCGTCGTGCGCGTGAGCTGACTCGTCGTAAGACGGCGCTCGACCTGGGCGGCCTGCCAGGAAAGATGGCCGACTGTCAGGAGCGGGATCCGGCACTTTGCGAATTGTTCCTAGTCGAGGGTGATAGCGCCGGTGGCTCTGCGAAGCAGGGCCGCGACCGTAAGAATCAGGCGATTCTACCTCTCAAAGGCAAGATTTTGAATGTTGAGAAGGCGCGCTTCGATAAGATGCTTGCCTACGAGGAAATCAAAGTGCTGATCACCGCGCTTGGCGCGGGTATCGGCAAGGAAGATTTCGATATCAGCAAGCTGCGCTATCATAAGATCGTGATCATGACCGACGCCGACGTCGACGGGTCACACATTCGTACCTTGCTGTTGACCTTCTTCTATCGGCAGATGCCGGCAATCGTCGAGCGCGGGTATCTCTACATCGCTCAGCCGCCGCTCTATAAGACGAAGAAGGGCCAGAAAGAACGATACCTCAAGAACGAACAGGAGCTTGCTGAGTACCTGCTCACCTCCGGACTTGAAGGTGTTCAGATCCTCCAGAAGGGGCAGCCCATGCCGACGAGCGCGGCGATGGCCTCCCTCAAGGCGGCCTCTCGTTTCAATAAGGCGGTAAGCCGTGTTGCGCGCCGAATTCATCCGGCTATTCTCCGGGCACTCGTCACAAGCGGTGTGAACGCCAAATTGCTGGAGTCCAAGGAGCAGTTCGAGGGCACTCTGAAGGTGATTGCGGACGACATGAAGAAAAAGGACATTCCGTTCGAGTTCCGCTTGGAGCGCGACGGGGAACACGGAGCGTGGTTCGCGACGCTCGAGAGCGTGATTCACGGATCGCGCAGGACCGCGCCGCTCAACGTAGCGACGTTGGATTCTCCAGAGTTCGAGGAACTCGCGAAACACCATCAAGCCATGCAGGCGATGGGGAATGGTCCGTTTGAAGTCCGCACCGAAGGAAAGATGGAGTTTTCCGCGGCCGATAGCGAAGACCTGGCCCTGAAACTCGTTGAACGCGCCAAGACCGGCATGACTGTTCAGCGCTACAAAGGTCTGGGTGAAATGAACCCCGAGCAGCTCTGGGAAACCACCATGGACCCGACCCGCCGCACGCTGTTGCAGGTCTCGGTCAACGACGCAGTGGAAGCTGATTCAATCTTCTCCGTCCTCATGGGCGATCAGGTTGAGCCGCGCCGCCAGTTCATTGAAGAGAACGCGTTGAGAGTAAGGAATTTGGATATATGAGCGAGGAAATTCAGTCGCAGAATAAGGGTGCGACCGTCGTCAATATCGAAGACGAAATGAGAGGTGCCTACCTCGATTACGCCATGAGCGTGATTGTGGGACGTGCGCTTCCCGACGTCCGCGACGGCCTCAAGCCGGTGCATCGCCGTGTTTTGTACGCGATGTACGACCTGAGCAACACGCACAACAAGCCTTACAAGAAGTCCGCCCGCGTAGTCGGTGACGTCATCGGTAAATACCACCCGCACGGCGACACGGCTGTTTACGACACGATCGTCCGCATGGCTCAAGACTTCTCGCTGCGTTATCCGTTGGTCGATGGTCAAGGCAACTTCGGCTCGATCGACGGCGACTCCGCGGCCGCCATGCGTTACACCGAAATCCGCATGGAAAAGATCACCGACGAGATGCTTGGTGATCTCGACAAGGAAACGGTCGACTTCGGGCCTAACTACGACGATAGCTTGAAGGAGCCGTTAGTTCTCCCCGCGAAGATCCCGAACCTGTTGGTAAACGGCTCGTCCGGTATTGCCGTCGGCATGGCGACCAACATCCCGCCGCACAATCTCTGTGAAGTGATTGATGCCACGGTTGCATTGGTTGAGGACCCCACGCTGACTACGGACGCCCTTCTTCAATATGTGAAGGGACCCGATTTCCCGACAGGCGCATTTATTCTGGGTGGCAGCGGTGTTCGCGAGGCTTATCGCACCGGACGTGGCTCGGTCACGTTGCGTGCGAAGGCGGAGATCGAAACGTGGAAGAACGACCGCGAGCGCATCATCGTCAGCGAACTCCCCTACCAGGTGAACAAGGCGAAGCTCATCGAGAAGATCGCGGAGCTCGTCCGAGACAAGAAAATTGAAGGGATTTCCGACCTGCGTGATGAGTCGGACCGCACTGGTATGCGGATCGTGATCGAGATCAAGAAAGGCGAGAACTCGAACATCATCCTGAATCGCCTCTACAAGCTGACGCAGATGCAAGAGAACTACGGCATCACGTTGCTTGCCATTCATCATAGCCAGCCGAAGATCTTCAATCTTCGCGACATGATTTGGGCGTTCATCGAGCATCGCAAGGATGTGGTCGTTCGCAGAACGATTTTCGAACTGCGCAAAGCGGAAGCCCGTGCGCACATTTTGGAAGGATTGAAGCGCGCTGTCGAGAACATCGATGAAGTGATCGCCTTGATCAAGGGGTCTAAGGGTCCGGAAGACGCCAAGGCCGGCTTGATCCAGCGTTTCAGCTTCAGCGAGATTCAGGCTCAGGCCATTCTTGATATGCGCTTGCAGCGGCTGACGGGCCTGGAGCGCGACAAGATCATGGAAGAGTACCGGCAGGTACTGGCCTTGATCGAAGAGCTGAAAAAGCTTCTCGCCAGCGAAAAGCTGCTGTTCGGCCTGATTAAGAAAGAGCTGCTCGAAGTGAAGGAACAGTACGGTGACAAGCGCCGCACTGAGATTACTACGGACGGCGCGAGCGACTTTGAGGTCGAAGACCTGATCGCCGACCAGGAAACGCTCGTTTCGATCACCCACACCGGTTATGTGAAGCGCGCGGATCCGAATCAGTTCCGCAGTCAGCATCGCGGCGGGCGGGGTGTTCGTGCCGTTACGACGGGGGACGAGGATTTCGTTACCGCGATTTATCGCACCACCACGTTGAGCTATCTGCTTTGCTTCACGGATAAGGGCCGGCTCTACTGGCTCAAGGTTTACAAGATTCCGGAGGCGAGCCGCGCTTCGAAGGGTAAGGCGATCGTCAATCTGGTCGCACTAACCCCGAATGAGAAGATCAAGGCGATCCTCCCGGTGAAGGAGTTCAGCGAGAACGAATACGTCGTCATGGTTACCCGTGCCGGCGTGATCAAGAAGACGGCGCTCAGCGAGTTCAGCAACGTTCGTACGATTGGATTGATGGCCATCACGATCGACGAGGGCGATGAGCTTATCTGTGCCCGCGTCACCAATGGCAGCAAGGATGTTTTCCTTTGCTCCAAAGACGGTATGTCGGTTCGCTTCCCTGAGGACGATGTTCGCGTCATGGGCCGAGGTGCCCGCGGCGTGATTGGCATGAGCCTCGATCCAGGAGACCGCGTGGTCGCCATGGAAGTGCTCGATCGGCCGACTGAAGGCGCGGAGTCGC
>CAYOWB010000139.1:0-6253 GCA_964407515.1 uncultured Bacteriovoracaceae bacterium | reverse complement strand
GACCGACGCTGGTTATGGAAAGCGGACGCCGGTCAGCGAATACCGCATCCAGAGTCGCGGCGGTAAGGGCATTATCACGATGAAGAGCACCGAGCGGAACGGAGCCGTCATGGGAGCTAGACAAGTTCTTCCTAAGGACGATGTCATGCTCGTGTCCGACAAGGGACAGATGATCCGTATCCATGTCGGAGAAATCTCCGAGCAGGGCCGGGTGACTCAGGGCGTTCGCTTGATGACGGTATCCCCAGGCGAAAAGGTGGTATCATTCGAGTATATGGCCGAGAGCAACGTCGATTCTGACAATGCTGCTGCTGGCCCTGCAAACTCGAATGGAACCGCAGCGAATGACAACGGAGCCTCGTCAGAGCCCATTTCTGAATAAACTCGCGGGCGTGGTCGCGGCCATTGCGGTCGCGACCCTCTCCGCGTGCAGTTCCAATAGCGCTCAGAGTCGCTACATTCTCGCGGAAAAGCTCTGGATGGACGGCAAGTACGCCGCAGCCGTAGGAGAGTTCGAGAAGGTTGTCCAGAAGGATCCCAAGAGCAAGCTAGGGCTTCAGGCTCTGTTCCGCGCCGGCATGACGGAGGGGCTGTACCTGAATCGGCATGCGGATGCGATCGCCAAGTTCCGAAGATATGTGGAGTTGGACGGGGCCTCCCCTACCGGATGGGACGCGCAGAAGCAAATCGGTGAAATCCTCTATTCGAAGCTCGAGCTGTATCGCCAGGCAATCTACCATTACCGAGCTCTGCTCAAACAGAATCCGGCCGCGGCTGAGGCGCCGGAGTTTCTCTTTCGGATAGCGAAGAGTCAGTTCTTCCTGTGGCAATTTGATGACGCTGTCACCTCTTATGATGAGCTCATTCGAAAGTTCCCGGAACATCCCTGGGCGGAAAAGGCGGCCTACGAAATCGGAGTTACCCACTTCACTCGTGGAGACCGGACCGGTGGTGGCATGGGTCAGTACGCCGGGTATCAGCAAGCAATTGATGCCTTTAAGAAGTTTGTTCAAAAGTATCCTGCGAGCCGATTGGTACCAGAGGCAAGGTTCGGGATTGCCGCATGCCTCGAAGAAATGGATCAGCTTGATGCGGCTCAGCAAGAGTACGAAGCGCTGAGGACCTCCTACCCATCCCCGAAGGTCATCCTGATCAAGCTGTATCGGATCAAAGAACGCAAGATGCAGCGGAATCGTTAAGACTTCGCTCTTTGTTGACGGTCCGACTAGTGCGTGTTTCAATTAATTATTCAATGGGTGGAAGCGATCGTCGTCCCGACTGGGTTCGACAGCTCGGCATGTTCGGAGTGATTGTAACGGACGTGGTGGGCTACACCAGTGCAGGAATCGCTGTGGGGTATCTGGCATGGAACAAGCTGGGTGCGCCTTGGTGGATGATCGTGATTACCAGTATGGCCGGACTCGGGCTGGCGATGTACCAAGTATATCGTCTGACTCGGCGGGAAATGAACGGACGCAACCGTGATGGCAACAGAAACGGCCTTTAGTAGACTTTCCCCCTTCTTCTGGACCGGCGTGGCCTGGGGCGCGCTTGGGCTTGTCGCCTGTTATGTGATCGAGAGACCGGCATTCATGGCCGCGATTTGGACTCTCGGATTCTGGATTGCGTGTATGGCCGATCTTTACGCCATCGCACGGCTTGTAATGGCCTTGATCCGCCTCTCGAGCGCCGACGATTCGACGGCGAAGGCGGTTTGGACGGGACAAGCAATGATTTGGAGCGTGGCGAAGATCGCCATGTTGGGGATTCTGGGTGCGATGGTCTTCTTCGGCCGTTCGGCTCCCAGTGTTTCGGTCATCGTGGGCCTTTCCACGCTGGTAGCCGTGCCTTTGGTGGGCGGCATTTGGTGGAGCCACAAGGAAACCAAGTATGCATGATACGCATAGCTTTAATTGGCTGTCGTTGATTCCTGGTCTCGAGCATGCGCCCAATCACGTCGTGATGACTATCATCATCTCGGTGGCGCTGGTCGTCCTGACTCTTGTCGCGAGACTTCAGTTGGCCCGGGCGATGGATGGGGCTGGCGGGGGTGTGGTTCCGGACAGTAGGATGACCTTCCGTAATTTCTTTGAGATCGTCGCGGAGAGTCTGTTCAAGCTGACCGAAAGCGTGATCGGTCATCATGATGCTCCGAGATACTTTCCGGTTGTCGGTACCCTCTTCGTGTTCATTCTCACGGCGAACCTGATCGGCTTGATTCCCGGCTTGTTGCCGCCGACGGACAACCTCAACACCACCTTGGCGCTTGGCGTGTTCGTGTTCATCTTCTACAACATCGCCGGTTTCCGCGCGCACGGTCTCGGATATCTGAAGCACTTCCTCGGCCCCGTTCTTTGGTTGGCGCCGCTGCTGCTGATTATCGAAGTGGCCTCTCACGTGTTTCGTCCGATTTCCTTGGCGCTTCGTTTGCGCGGAAACATCATGGGTGATCACGTTGTCCTCGGAGTTTTTAGCAGTTTGGTTCCCTATGTTCTTCCGGTAGTATTTTATGGATTAGGAGTTTTTGTCGCTTTCATTCAGGCGTTCGTTTTCTGCCTGATGACCATGGTTTACATCTCGCTGTCTACATCGAAGGATCACTGAGAAAGGATGGTTCGTATGAATTTCCGTAGAGCATTGTTTTTGGTGAGTTTGATTGCACTGGCTTTCGGCGCGACCGCGTTCGCGCAAGAAGGTGCTACGACGGCGGGTGACGCCTATGCCTCCATAGGTGCGGCGTTGGCCATCGGCTTGGCGGCATTCGGCGGCGCTTTGGGCCAGGGCAAGACGGCCGCGGCAGCGCTGGAAGGTATTGCTCGCAATCCGGCAGCTCAAGGCAAGATCTTCGTCCCGATGATTATCGGCCTGGCGCTGATCGAGTCCTTGGTTCTGTACGCGTTCGTTATCGCCTTCATTAAGATCAAGACCTGAGGCGACGATGAAAAGGCTCATTATCGCGTTGTTGGGAGTGGTAGTGCTCTCTGGTTGCGCAACTGCGCGCGCGCCGGTGACTGGCTTCTGGTACACGGAAACGCAGTCGAGCATCACTGCTACGGCGAACGCCGCGGGTAACCGCGTCGGTCAAGCCTGCGCACAAAGCATTCTGGGCCTGGTGGCCACCGGTGATGCGAGCGTCGAGACGGCCCGTCGTAACGGCGGCATCACGACGATTACTTCGATCGATGAATCCTCGAACAGTATTCTGGGTATCATCGCGAAGTACTGCACGATCGTTCGCGGCAAATAAGTCTCAGCGTAAGTAATCCTTGAGGAACCTCCCAGTCTCGCTGGCGGGGTTCCTCACTATCTCTTCAGGTGTTCCCACGGCCACGATCTGGCCCCCTCGAGTTCCTCCTTCAGGCCCCAAATCGATAATGTGATCCGCGACTTTAATGAGGTCGAGATTGTGTTCGATCACGATAACGGTATTGCCCTGCTCCACAAGCGCCTGCAGAATGCGAATCAGCTTGTTGACGTCGTCGAAATGCAGGCCCGTTGTCGGCTCGTCGAGGATGTAGACCGTGCGGCCGGTACTGCGGCGGGAAAGCTCCTTACACAGTTTGATTCTCTGCGCCTCTCCGCCAGAGAGCGTCGTGGCGTTCTGGCCAAGCTTCAGATAGCCAAGGCCGACATCATTCAGTGTCTTGAGCTTCATCTTCAGCGAAGGAATCGCATCGAAGAACTCGAACGCCTCGGTACCAGTGAGCTCAAGAACCTCCGAGATGTTCTTTCCTTTATAACGGATCTCGAGTGTTTCCCGGTTGTAACGCTTTCCCCGGCAGACGTCGCATTGGACGTATACGTCGGGGAGGAAGTGCATTTCCACTTTTGTTACGCCGTCGCCGGCGCACGCCTCGCAGCGGCCCCCCTTGACGTTGAATGAGTAGCGGCCGGGACCGTATCCCCGCACCTTGGACTCAGGAAGCTGGGCGAACAGATCGCGGATCAGGCTGAATACGCCGGTATAGGTCGCCGGGTTGGACCGTGGCGTCCGTCCGATCGGGCTTTGGTCGATATCGATGACCTTGTCGATCAGTTCAAGTCCGGTAACGCTCTTGATGGAAGGGTTGCCGGCATCGACGTCATAGAGCTTCTCAAGAAGAACCCGGTAGAGAGTGTCGATCACCAGGGTGCTCTTCCCGCTCCCGGAGACACCCGTGACGCAGATGAAGGTTCCCAGTGGAAATTCGGCAGTGACGTTCTTGAGGTTATTGAGTGACGCACCTTCGATTCGGATCGTGCGATCAGGACCCTTGAGCCGCCGAACCTGGGGAACCTCGATCTTGAGATCACCGCGAAGATAACGACCGGTCAGGCTCTTCTTTGAAGAAAGGACCTCTTGAAGGGGGCCTGACACGATCACGTGGCCGCCCTCGGTCCCTGCTCCGGGCCCCAAGTCGACGATCCAGTCGGCACGCTCCATGGTGTCGCGATCGTGCTCAACCACAAGGACGGTGTTACCGAGATCCCGCAAACGCGTGAGCGTCGAGAGAAGGCGTTCGTTGTCGCGCTGATGAAGACCGATACTGGGTTCATCCAGAACGTAGATTACGCCGACCAGAGAGCTGCCGATCTGGGTCGCCAGGCGGATTCTCTGCGCCTCACCGCCCGATAGCGTCTGTGCCGTTCGCGCCAGGCTCAAATAGCCGATACCCACATCATTGAGGAAGCGCAAACGCTCCTGGATCTCTTTCATGATGCGGTCAGCGATCAGCTTCTCGCGATCCGTCAGCGGAAGGGTCTGCATGAAGGCGGCCAGGTCCTCGGACGGGAGAAGACAGAGCTCCGCGATGTTCCGGTCAGCGATCCTGAAGTGCAGGCTTTCCTTGCGAAGACGGAGGCCGTGGCAATCGGGGCAAGGTTGATCTTCATGGAATACCTCACCCGGCGCTTCCGATTCGTCACCGTCATCGTCGCCGTCCTCATCCGAGTCCTCCTCGGACGCAAGTACGCCGAGGCCGTCACACCTCGGGCACGCCCCCATGGGGCTGTTGAAGGAGAACGTTCTTGGTTCAGGCGCCGGGTAGCTGACGTTACAGTCCGGGCAAGCGAAGCGCTCCGACATGAGGGTCTCCTGAGTCGGATTGAGGGTCTGAATGACCAAAAGGCCTTCGCTCAGCTTGAGTGCCAGCTCAACAGAGTCGCTGACGCGTGTCGCGAGAGTCGCGCGATCCCCCTGAATGATCAGACGATCCACGAATACATCGATATCGTGCTTCTTGTTCTTATCGATCCGAATGTCATCGGAGAGGTCGAGAATCTCGCCGTCGATGCGTACCCGGGCGAACCCGCGTTGCCGAAGCTGGACGAGTTCCTTCTGGTACTCCCCTTTTCGACCGCGAACGATGGGTGACAGAATGGAAAGCTTGGTTCCGTCCGGCGCGCCGAGAATGTGATCGACGATCTGCTGTGGCGATTGCGACTGAATGGGCTTCCCGCAGCTCCAGCAGAAAGGTTTGCTGACTCGCGCATAGAGCAGACGAAGGTAGTCATAGATCTCGGTCACGGTTCCGACTGTCGAGCGCGGATTGTAACTCGTATTACGCTGTTCAATCGAAATGGTCGGACTGAGTCCGTCGATCAGCTCGACGTCGGGCTTTCCGAGTTGCTCGAGAAACTGGCGGGCGTAAGCCGAAAGGCTTTCGACGTACCTGCGTTGCCCTTCGGCATAGATGGTGTCGAAAGCCAGCGATGACTTCCCAGATCCCGAGGGTCCGGTGATCACGACAAAGCGATCCCTGGGGATCTGTACGTCGATGTCTTTGAGGTTATGGACGCGCGCGCCCTTAACGATAATCTGCTCGTCTGGTCTCATTATGTCGCTCAAGCTCTACTTGTGACGCCCTTTGCGTAGGATTTCAAGAGCGAGAAGAATGGCTGACTGCAGACTGGAGGGATCAGCAATGCCTTTTCCTGCGATGTCGAAACCCGTTCCATGGTCGACCGAGGTGCGAATGATCGGAAGTCCGAGCGTGAGATTGACGGTATGAGCGAAGTCGACCAGCTTGACGGCGGTCAGTCCTTGATCATGATACATGGCAACGACGGCATCGAATCGATCCGCGGGCTTCGCTGCCAGGTGCTTCGCGAACAGGGTGTCGGCGGGCAGCGGGCCAAGAAGGGTGTAACGGCTTCCCAGCTTCTTCTGAAGCGAGCGCAGCTCAGGCGCGATGACCTTGATTTCCTCGTCACCAAAGAGGCCGCCCTCGCCGGCATGGGGGTTCAATGCGGTGACGGCGATGCGAGGACGACC
>CAYOWB010000138.1:0-10018 GCA_964407515.1 uncultured Bacteriovoracaceae bacterium | reverse complement strand
GGTATTGTCCTCGTCTAGATGGAGGATCTCGGACGCACGGACGACCGGGATGGACAAAACGCGGTTAGCGTCGTGGCTTTGGACGTGGTCGGCGCTGTAGCGGTTATCGATCCGAGGCTTGAAAACCTGGACTTTCTGGCGACCGATCTGAGCCCGCTTAATGCGGCGGACCAGCTCCTCGGTCTTCCCGCTGAACATACTTCCACACACGACTTCGATGAACCCCGGAAGCGCTCTGTGCAACATAGTTTCGGCTTACCAAACAGGTGCGCCGGCGGACAAGGGATTTGTCAGGATTGGGTTGGGGTGCGGAGGCCGATGTGGAGCGGCCGCGTCATTTTACCCGGCTATAGCGGCAGTTCGCGAGGCGGGTGGTGCGCTTTTTCTCCACCTCGGCGGAGACAACCCGTTCGGCTTGCTGAAGCGTGTCGTCGTCGAGGTGTTTCCACCAGACGACTCTCGTCTCGCCGATGACTGGAATGGCGGGCCCGTTGTGCGTCAGCGCGAATGTGATGGGAGTGAACGCGAGTGCCCAAAAAAGGGGGTTGTAAGAAATCCAACCCGGCACGTCTCCGTAGAATTTCCGAGTGACTGATACGAGTGTGTTGGGGGTATCCCATTCCACAGACCGTAGGGTCACGCTATCCAGTGGGCTCGTTACGTAGCCCACCGGCCGCTGGCTATCCGCAATCGCGATATCCTCGTGGTTCGGCCAGGACTCCTTCAGCCCACGATACTCGCGTTTTTTCTCGAAGTCGTAGTTGCTGGCTTCCTCGAGCTGCAGAGTCTGAGGACACTCATCCATCGCGTTGCCGCTCTTGGAAACCAGTCGATAGACTCCTTTCCAAGAAATCTTGTGAGCGCGGCGTTTGACGGAAAGTCTCCAGACCGTCTCGGGCTTGAGGAAATCGGTGATCTGCCGTGAGTAGTGGTAGTCCGAAGAGGCGCCTGAGTTTTTTTCCAGCCCAGCGAGGCCAGCGTACTCATGGTGAATGAGTCGGTATTGCTCGCTGGCGGAGAGCCTCCTGAAGCGTTCCGTGTTGCAAAGAATATGGGGGCGTTTGTCCTTCTTGGAGAGGAAGCCTCGGCACGTTTTGGCTTGCCCAGCCACGTTGACTTTCAGTTCCGCATCGCGATTGTTGGGGCTGTCTTCTTGTGCGGTCGTGACGAAGCTCACGACGACGCGGTGCTGAGCCAGGATCTCTTGCATCTTCTTGGCGTACTCCGACGCTTTTGTCCCCTTTTGGAAGCGTAGCCCCACGTGGCCGTCGTCTCCGATCCATCTCAGGATGTCGGTGCGGATCTCGTCGACGCGAAGTTCGGTACCGTCACCGCCGCCGCCCGTGTTCGTTCCGTCATCCTCACCTTTGGGAATCTCCAACTGCCGGACGGCGAGTTGGAGGGGAGTCTTTTCCTCCGGCTCAGCCTCGCAAGACCCGGGAGGGGTGAGGTCGAGGGCGGAAGGGCCGGTCACTCGTGGGAGCAAATCCTCCACGGTTTCACCAGCCAGGGCTGGAGAGAAGGGTAATGCCGGAGCGAGGGTGAGCATGATCGCCCCAACCCCAAACCCGACTTTGAAAACGTGCACTAAGCCCATCGCAAGGATTTCCCTTCCTTCAGGATCGGACATTCCCAGGGTTTTCTTGAGCTGACTGGTTTCTGCGAATCAACTGGGATCTCTCCCGCCGCTTGAAAGGAAAGATGAATTAGTAACGAGAAACTTAAACTCCAAGTACCAATCTCCGATGAGAAGGAAGGGATGACTGATCTCTTTCTGAATCTCGATTATCGCGCCTACCTCAAGGAGTGGATCGCGGCCCAGCCGAAAGGCGGGCACGGTCTGGTCTCCGCATTGGCCAAGGCGGCGCGCTGTCAGCCCGCCTATTTTTCACGCGTACTTCAGGGAAAGGCGCAGCTCAGTCCGGAGCAGGCCTTCGCCATCCGAAAAGTGCTCGGACATTCGGACGATCAGACGCGCTACTTCATGCTGCTGGTGGAGTATGACCGGGCCGGCGATGCCGACCTGAAGGCTTACTATCAGTCGCGGATCGAAGCAGAGCGCGAGGCAAGGACGAATCTCCAGAATCGTTTCAAAGAGGCCAAGACGCTCTCTCGCGAGCATCAGGTGACCTACTACGGATCGGCACACTACGCGGCGATTCACGCGTGTATCTCGGTGCCGGAACTGCAAACGATTCCGGGGTTGGAGAAGTTCCTGGCGCTTCCACGGGAGCGGATCGTGGAGGTCCTGAAGTTTCTGACGGACTGCGGGCTGGCCGTTGAGGAACAGGGACGATGGCGTGTGGGGCTGAATCGGCTGCACCTGGGGCGCGACTCTGACCTGATCCGAAACCATCACTCCAACTGGAGGATCGAGGCGATGAAGTCCCTCGATCGCGGCAAGGGTGCGCAAGGCGGGGAAGATCTCCATTATTCAGCGGTTGTGAGTCTCTCGCGCGAGGACGCCCATCGGCTCAAAGAGCATTGGATTCAGGCCTTGGAGCAATTCAACGCAGTCATAGCCCCCTCCCAGGAAGAAACGGTACGAGCCATCACCCTTGATTTTTTCAGTCTCGGATAGCCGATCCAGGGACGAAAACTTGCGGTTTTCCACGAAAAGACAAACCCAAACAGTGGGTTAGTAGTTGGTACTAGCAGTTAAAGAACCGACGTACTTTTGATCACAAAAACCTATATCCGACCAAATTAATCAGGCATAACTGACTTATCAGAAGGTGAGCTCCTCCAAAGGCAGCCTTCATCAACCCAAAACCCTCCCAGTCAGTGATGACCGGGAGATTGAGAGAAAGAGAGAATGAGTATGAAGAACGAAAGCAAGAAGACGAAAGCCGGAATGATCCTCATGGTTGTCGCGGTCGCGTTGACGATGTCCTCGACGGCCTGGGCAGAAGAGAGCAAGGCGCCAGCAAAGCCCAAGAAGACCGATTCAATGACGTACGGTCTGAAGGGGTCGACCAGCCAAGGCGGGCAGGGTCTCAGTCTCGCGCTGGATTACGAGCATGTGCACGATCACGGCGGAGCGGCCGTTCGTGCGGAAGGCGGCGTGGTCTTCAGGGATGGCCGCAGCCGCTTCTCGGGGCGACTCGGTGGAGCTACATTCGCCGGTCCGTTGACCTGGGGCTCGATTAACTTGGTGCACACCGACAACCGTTATACCCAGGTGGGTGCCTCCCCCCTCTTCGGTCTGGGGTTCGGGTACGCGGGTCGCGACAAGAAGGGCAACCTCACGATGGTCTCCGTCGAGCCACGAGTGACGGTGGGCTACGATAACGTCCGGCACGAGAAATTCGAGGCGGTCGGAGCGCAGCTGATGCTGAAGAAGGAACTCGCCAACACGGTGACCTTGGAGTTGCTCGGTCAGATTGCGGCAGTGGGAGGCGTCAGTGAGCAGGACGAAGGTCCCAACGTGCACGGAGATAAGGATGGCCTGTTCTACCTGGTGGAAGCCGGCCTGAAGAAGCGCGTAGGACAGAATGGCTTCGTCGGTGCGAGTGCTTCGATCTCGAACCTGACTTACAAGTCCGCTCAACCGAGCGAGGACTCGAGACCGAACCTGGCTCTGACCGCCTCGGCAGGCTACGCCTTCTAAGAGTCGGTGATCCAAGAAACGTTAAAAGGGAGCTGGTTTCCAGCTCCCTTTTCGCGTGTGCGAGTCTATCGCAGCTGGAACTTCCTGAAGATCCGAGCATAATCTCAGTGAGGAGATGCTATGCGACGCAGGTACCTGATCAACGCTCGATTCCAAGTGGCTTTCATGGGCTATATGGGGGTGATTGCCGGACTCGTTCTGGCCATTCTTTACGGCGCGAATCGCTACTTCTTCTGGCGGCTTGCGGAGTATGGCCTGAAGAGCGGACTGCCCCGAGAAAACGTCTACTTCCAGTTCTTGGCCGATCAAGCCAGCTTCATGAATAGCGTGTTTCTTTTCACTGCATTTGCCGTCCTCGGCGTGGTCATTATTGCGGGGCTGTGGATTTCCCATCGAATCGCGGGGCCCATCTATCACGCCCTTGTCTTTCTCGATGAGCTGGCCGCAGGGAGAGAGTTCAAGCCGATTCGCTTCCGTAGTCGGGACCACTTTCCCGAGCTAGCGGATGCTCTCAACCGGGCTCTCGGCTCGAAAAAGAGTTGACCGATGACCCGCTTGATCCTCGTTCTTCTCATGGCTTTCTTCGGAGCCTGCTACTGGCTCTGGCAGCACGCTCCCGAACCGAACCTTCCAAGCGTAGCGCAGGGGCGCCCAGAGAGCCCGGGACTGGGAGAGAGAGCGACTTCGCGTGAGCTGGAGGCGGCGCTGACCCGTACGATGGCAGCCATGAAAGACGGGCAAGCGCCTGCGTCCTCGCGTCTAGGTTCCGGCGAACCAGCGGTGGTGTTCGATATGGCCGCCAGAATCGAGGAACGCTATCGAAGGTTTCCGGATTCACGGGTGCTCTCCGTCTGGATCATAGCGAGAACGGAAGGGGTCAGTGAACTCGTCGATGAAGTCGAGCCCCAGGTGAGGTCGTGGATTCAGGAAGATCCAGTGAGTTTTCTGGAGTCCATCGGGACTGTTCTCAGGGAACTCCCTGCTGACGCGGAGGAAGAGCGAAGCGAGCTGGCCCATCTAGTGGCTATCGCGGGTGCCGATCCCCGAGGCGAGGAGGCGGCCAACGCAATCATCGTGGACTTTCTGGAACCCTCCGCTCAGGAGGCTGCCCCCGTCACTGAATAGAGAGGCTGAGGATCTTCCTGCAGTTCTTGGTCTCGCAACCGAAAAGTTCGCCACTGCCATCGTTCAGATCCGTCTCGACATAGACGACCTTCTTCGGGCGATCGATCGCTTGCCGGGCGAGTGTGATGAACGACTTGAGTTCACCCGAATGTTGGGTGGTCGGTGCTGCGAAATAGTAGAAAGGGGTGATCGCAGTCATGACCCAGGCCTTTCTGCCGTCGGGGTAAGAGGCCGAAGAGCACTTGAGTTGCACCATCTTCTTCAGGACGGCGACTTCCGATAGGACGCACTTCACCTTCACGATGCGTGGAGGGCCCCCCACGAAGTTTTCGTTCGAGACTGACTCCGGACCACCGAAGATCATGAAGGCGCTTACGCCCAGCGCTAGGCGCACCATTGCCGATTTCAGTTTGTTCATGAAGCACCCCCGTCAGAACAGGGTAACAGGAAAAGTCAGGGGAGAGAAGGTGCGGAAATGACACATCTCAATGACCCTGAGTGAGCCGGTTCCTTTGGATAATGATCTCCCGCACATGCTTCTTTTCCTCGTTCACGACTTCCGTGAATGCCTTACGGTGGGGTCCTCGCAAGTTCTTGAGCAGCTGTTCGTAATACCGGATGGCGTTTCTTTCGAGGTCCAGCGCGATGTCGATCACTTCAAGTGGCGTTTTGACCGCCTTGAGCCGTTGAAGGAGATCGCCGTGCTCGACCAGTTCCCCGCGTGCCGTTTGAATCAATCGTGGAGCATTCTCCGTCATTGCACGGAAGAGCGCTTGGTCCTCAGAGAGGAGTTCGTTGATCGCTTGGTCGCGCCACTGCTCCCGGCACGTTCGAAACAGATCGGCGAAGACCTCCATGTGCCGCTCTTCCTGTTTCTCGAATTCCTGGAACATGGCCTTGATCGTCGGCTCCTGGAAGACCCGCGCTGCGGCGGCATAGAGGGCTGCGCCAACCTGCTCCATGGACTGAACCACTTTCTCTGCGTCGTCAAACGTCCTGATCAACACGGCGTCCCTCCGGGTTACGAACTTCCATTGTCAAAGCCCTGTTGCCGTCACTGAGTTGCCCCTTGATGATAAGCTGGGGCGGGTATCGATGGAAGGGGTGTCAAAAGGTTTGATCAGACAGACCAATTAAACAGGCAGCAGAAATGCCGGTTTTTTCAGAACCCTTAGAATACCGACGTGACCATCTTCAGGACCATCAGCAGCAAGAAGAACAGTCCGAGGACGACGGTGGAGAGAAGCAAGATCTTCGGGAATAAGGCGACGACGATCGCCCGAGGCGTGGTCGTGCGATAGGCCTCTTTGGCGCCGATGATCGTCACCAGGGCACTCCAGATGCTCGCGATCACGCCCCCGAAGAGCGGGATGCCCGCCAGCAACGTGGGGCCCATGCCGTAGCATACAATGCGGAGCGACGACTCAAATGAGATCGACTCCGGCGCGCCCTGTTTTCCAGGGGTAATCATGATTCGTGCGCCGATGAATACGAAGAACGTCGTGAAGAAGATGGAGGCCAGGGCAATGAACGGGTCCGCGACGACTGAGCCGGCGCCCCAGAACCAATGCATGATCTTGTCGCGCATCTCGAACATCATCGCGCTTCGGCCGGGACTGTCGATATCCGCCACGTCGCCGGCGAGACGAAAGAGGCTGTTGAAGTAATCCCCGAGCGAGCCGCCCAACCAGGTGCGCCAGAGGAACTCCAGCGCGCTTCCGACCCAGTGCGTAACCAGAGCGAAAGCCAGTGGTGCGCTGAAGCTCCCCTGAAGCGGCATTCGTTTAAAGAACTCCGCCGGCCGGAACAAGGTCTGGCCCAGTGTGACGAAGTAACTCTTGATCGGGGAAAGCGCGGTTTCCATCTCCACGCTTTTTTTACCTTTTCTCGGCTTTCTTGTCTTGCGGATTCTCCTGCGGCTTGGCGGGCTGCGCCTTCAGGAAGAAGTCCCGTTTCCACGGGAGCGCTTCACTGATCGCGGGGTCTACCACGAAGACTTCCTGCTTCTTGTTATTCAGGTCGCGAGCGTAGAGCTTCTGACCGTTCTTCCAGAGGACCAGAGTCCGTTTCGCCTCCGGCTTATCACCTTCAGTCGTGATCTTGAGGCCCTCTTTCTCACCTGCTGGAGCGCCGGAAACGAGGAAGTCCTGAATGCGGTTTCCGGAAAGGCGATCCAGGAAGTTCTGCACTTTATCCTGATCGACCTCGCCGTTTTCGCCTGAGACCACCCATTTGGAATCGTTGTTGGACAAGGTGAGTGGTTTTCCGCCGACTGGCGTACCTTCGAAGGTGACTTTCTTGGTCGTAAAGCGCTCCATCGACGTGATGAGCTTGGTCAGACGGAAGTCCAGAACGTTCTTGCTCAAGCGGTCCTTGGCCGAGGCCTCGAGTTCATACAAAGGATCGAGGTTGGAGACGGTCGCGTAGACGGTAGACGCCGCGCCTTTTCCAGCACCCTTTTTCTCGAAAACCGTGAGGGTAACGGGCTGTTTGGCGTTCTTGTCTTTCTCGGCATCCTTCGTTTCAGCCGCCGGTTCCAGCGTGAACTCGACGACCTTGCGGGCGCCCCGCAGAGCTGCCTGTGACGCGCGGTCCGCCTTGTTCTCGGTCAGGATCTTCTTGGCCGAGAGATAGGTGGCAGCGGTCATCAGATTGTCGATGTTCTCGATGTCGCCGGGCAGTTCTTCTTTTTTACTCTTGGTCTGTACGAGCAAGGACCACTGGCCGCTCTTGCGGGAGCCAGTCAGGGAAGCCTTGTCGTTCCAATACTTGAAGCTCTGCACCTCATGAGCGGCAAGAGTGAACAGCTTCTTGTCACGCCAGTAAGTGAGGTCGCGCTCGAAGTGCATCTTGAAGTAATTCGGCACGAGGACGACTTCGTTCTCGTTCGGCTTCACCTGTTCTCCGGGCTTGCCCTTGCCGAGCGTCGTGAAGACCGATTCGCCGATCGGGTGCGTGTCGCCGAAGTGGGCGGTGAGCACGTCGCCCTTCGCTGTCGTGATTTCGATCCTGCGGGCGTCACTCGCCGCGCGTGCCGCTTCATCCAGGCGATAGTCCTTCAGCAAGGCAGCCTTTTTCTGGGGGGTCTCGCCGGACAGGTCGATGGTCTCCGTGGATGAGGCGGAGTTCAGGGACGAGATCAGGGAGTTGATGTTCGAGTCGTCTCCCTTGAGCTTCAACGGCTCGAGCACTTCCCACTTGGAGTTGTCTCCGGGCTTGCAGAGCTTCGCCTCCACGTCCAGGCAGCGGAAGGCGTAGGTCTTGCCGTCCGTCACGATCTTCACGGATGCGATTTGGGTGTCCTTGAGACGGAACAGTTTCTTTTCCTGTTCCTTCTTCTCTTCCTGTTGTGGCTTGTACTTGTATTGCAGCCAGATCGCCGCGGTCCCGAGCCCCACGAAGAGCACGGTCAACGTCAGCAGGCGCTTCCAATTCACTTGGGTCACAACGGCCTCCTTCAAAAAAAAGGGCGGCCGGACAAGCCGACCGCCCGGGATCGAGAGTCAGTTACAACTTCCTGCGGATCGCCCAGATGACCACGCCGCTGACTGCCGTCAGAAGCGGGATCAGGATGACCGTCAGGAGATAAATCACGGTGCCCTGGCGCTGGGAGAGCTCAACCTTGCCCGGGCCGTCTTCCTTGGCGCGGATCGAGATCAAACTCTCGTCTTCCATCAGCCAGCTGATCGAGTTCAGGAACAGGTCCATGTTGCCGCCGAAGCGGGCATACTGGTTCGCCGCGAAGTTCGAGCTGCCAAAGACCACGAGGCGGGTATTCTTCTCCGCCTTGGAGTCCTTCTGCTTGCCCTGCACCGCGACCGCGACATTGATCGGGCCGACCTTATCCTGACCCTGCTGGAACTGCGCCTGGCCCTGAGCCAGCTGTTTGAGGCCCTGCTCGGCCCAGCTTTTCGGGGTCGTCTTGGCCAGCCACTGGACATTCAGGCTTGGCGGCGCGCCTTCGAGCACGTCCACCGGGCGGGTGAAGGGGAAGTAGGAGTTCGCCTGGAACTCCTTCGTGATCGGATGATCCTTCGAGTAGGTGGCCAGGATCGGCACCGCCTCGTTCACGCCGAGCATGCGCGAGAGCGGATCCACCACGAGGGCCAGCTGTGTGTCGACGTACCAGGCCTTGAGGATGCTCACCAGTTCGGGCGAGAACTCGCTGCCTTTGAGGTTGATGTCGACGGCGATCAAAGCCCGGCCGCCGTTATCCAGGTACTCGCGAAGCAGCTTCACCTCTTGCTCGAAGAAGGCCTTCGTCGGGCCCAGGATCGCGATTGCGTCGCAATCGGCCGGGACCTTGCCTTCCTTGATAAGACTGAGGTCACGAACTTCGTAGGCCTGGTCGTTCAAAGCCTTCTTGGCCAGTTCGAAGCCTTCGGCCTGATTGTTGGAGAAGCTCTTCTCGCCGTGGTCGATCAGCGAGCAAAGCACGGGAGCCTTCTTCTTCAACAACTTGATGAGGGCATTCGTGACCTTTTCCTCGGTGACTTCCTCGAGCTTCGTGTCGCGCTCGCCCACCTGAAGCTGAAGCGTGCCGTACTTGCGGACACCCGCCTGCTTGGCACGCGTCGGCTCTTTGTCCGGGTCGATGTATTCGACCTCGAACTGAGTGCTCAGTCCCCGCATGTTGTCGAGGAGCGGGCGCACCTGTTCACGCTGCGGCAGCTTCGAGTAGTAGATGGCCTTGACGGGCTGCTGCAACCCCTTGACCGTCTTGATCGTCTGGTCAGAGAGACTGTGCACCTTGTTCTTCGTCAGATCCGCCTTGAGCGGGTAATTGAACGAGATGTAGTTCACCACGCCGACGATGCCGACGATGAGTATCGTCGAGATGATCGAGTTGAAACCGTAGGCCGCATTCCGGCTCGTGACGAGGATCAGCGCGATACCGGCGATGATCATGCCGCCGAGCGGAACGGCGTAGAGCCAGTCCGGACCGATGGCGAACGTCTTGATCGCGATTACGGCCAGGAACAGGATTCCCAGCGCGGCCCAGAGAAGATTGGTGGTGTTTCCGGTGAGTTTCTTGATCTGGAGTTTCATGTCAGATTACCTCCACCGTGAAGAGTCGAGCACCCGGTGCGTGAGGAAAAGTCCCACGCCGATGAACGACAGGTAGTAGATGATGTCCGAGGTATTCAGGATACCCTGGCTGAAGTTGTTGTAGTGGCTGATGAGGGAGAGGTACGTGAGCACCTCGCTCCAGACCGGCCCGGCCGACTGCGTCGCCCAGCTGATGAGCCACCCGGCGGGGCTGCCGGGCTTCGACGCGGCGGT
>CAYOWB010000137.1:3782-10041 GCA_964407515.1 uncultured Bacteriovoracaceae bacterium | reverse complement strand
CCATCTCGGCGACATGGACTTCAAGGTGGCCGGCACTGCCGACGGCGTGACGGGCATCCAGATGGACATCAAGATCGAAGGCGTGGACGAAGCCATCATGCGCAAGGCTCTGGCCCAGGCGCACGAAGGCCGCCTGCACATCCTCGGCGAGATGGCCAAGGCCATCACCCAGCCCCGTACGGAAATGTCGAAATTCGCTCCGCGGATCACGACGATCACCGTTCCGGTGGACAAGATCCGCGAAGTCATCGGCTCCGGCGGCAAGGTGGTCAAGGAGATCATCGCGCAGACCGGCTGCAAGATCGACATCAACGACGACGGCCGCATCAACATCGCCTCCAGCGATGGCGTCGCCGCCCAGAAGGCAATCGACATCATCAAAGGCATCGTGGCTGAAGTCGAAGTCGGCAAGATCTACAAGGGTCCGGTTAAGAAGATCGTCGAATTCGGCGCCTTCATCGGCGTGTTGCCGAGCCAGGACGGCCTGCTCCACATCTCGGAAATCGCGCATGAGCGCGTGAACCGCGTGGAAGACTACCTGAAGGAAGGCGACGAAGTGGAAGTGAAGGTCCTCGAAGTCGATAAGTCGGGCAAGATCCGTCTGTCGCGCAAGGCCCTTCTCCCCCTGCCGGAAGGCTTCGTGCCCCGTCAGCCAAGCGAAGGTCGTGGCGACCGCGGTGATCGCGGTCCGCGTCGCGATGATCGCGGCGGCGATCGTGGCCATGGCCGTGGTGACCGCGGTGGACGCGGCGGCGATCGTGGTGGATTCCGCGGCGGCGACCGTGACCGTGGACCCCGTGGGGATCGCGGCGGACACGGCGGCCAAGGTGGCGGCCATCACGACGGTGGCGACGACAACACGGGCAACCGCTAAGGCAAAGCCCGCGGTTAGCCGGAACAAAATTCAAAAAGGGGAATCGGCGCTGTCGGTTCCCCTTTTTTCTTTCCCTCTTCCCTTAGATCCTCCCACATGACTGTGTTACCCCTGACACATTTGCGGTTTCATGGGTCCGTGTGAAAATCATAGTACTGGCCATCTCCGGCCAGCATGATCGGGGGACTTCATGAAACGTTATCTATTGCGGGCCTTACTCGGCGTCAGTGCCTTTATGATCTTCGGGGGCCCGGCCACGGTGGACTTCGTGCCACCCACGAAGAACTCCAAACCCACCCCCAAGCCGACAGCCTCGGTCCTGTACAAGGAAACCTCTCTGGGAGTGCAGAAAATCAAACTGACGAAGACACCACTCAAGGTCGGCCAACGGTGCGCCTACATGACGAACGGGCAAGTGATTACCGAAGAGACGGACAAGAGTCTCATGGGCAGCAGATGCAAAGTCGTCAACCAATTGGGCCAGCCCGTCTGCTTCTGCCCAAGATAAGACGAATTGAAGCGTATCTCTAAAACTCAAAGCATCATCGGGCACCGAGTGGGCACCGAGCCATTCTGGCGGGGCCCTTTTCACACCGGTGCGGAATGCCCCTGCCCATTCGCGCGCGTCACTGCCTAGTTCTTGGACAGTTTTTCAAACTTTCGATTGAGCCGAATTCCCCGGCAGATCCAGGGTTTCTTGCATAATCTGAAAGCCTTTTTTCGCCCGGCAGCGAGAAATTTGCGCTGTGGCAAAGGGCTTGCTATACGGACCAGCGCGTTGTGAGCGCCTTCCATTTAACCTGCTCCACGCGCAAAGGAGACCGATTCATATGAGAAAGAGCCGTGTAATCCTGGGTGGATGCACTACTCTTGCCCTGGCAAGTTTGGTACTGACGGGTTTGGCCAATGCCGATACGTCGACCTCCTCTGCTAGCGTGGGAAAAGTCGCCCCCAGACTATTGGAGAAGATTGGCCTCGAACTGACGGGTGTCTACCACGGTTCGTCTATCAACCGTCCTTTTGAAACGCACATCCCTGACGCGGGAACCGGCGAGCTGGGCGAGGACGTCATCTCGACGGAAAACTACGTAGACGTGATGTACAAGTTCACGCCTTCGACCAAGATCAAACTGTCACAACGCTTTGACGTTGCACCGAGAACGGCCAAGGATGACGCGTTCACCTTGGGAGACACGGAGCTGAAGCTTTCGAATTCCAAGCTCGCGCAGCTCGGCGAGATCGGCTTCACGGGCGAAGTGAAGGCCATCATTCCCACCGGCGAAAAGTCGCGTGAAGTCGGAAGGATCGGCGGCATCGGCGTGAAGAGCATCGCCTCTTACGAATTCCCCAAGAGCCGGTGGAGCCTCTCGCTCGAGGTGTCCGCGAAGGCTCAGACGTACAGCGAGATCCACAATAGCAAGGACTTCAGCGTGTACGCGGGCCCGAGCGTCAACTACCAGATCCTGCCGAACCTCTCGGCCGGACTGCTCTATGAGTTGAACGCCGCTCACCGTCAGGAAGAAAGCTTCGGCCTCTCCTCGACGGGCACGGACCTCGAACCGAACTTCAGCTGGGACATTACGCCCCGGGTAAACTTCTCGGGCTACGTCGACCTGAAGACCAGCGACCGCATCATGCTCAACAACTCCGAACTGGGTCTCTTGTTGACCCTCAAGGTTCTGTAACAGCAGTTTAGTCAGCGCGTAAAAATCGAGCCCCGGTCCCCTTGTCAGGAGGGGGCCGGGGCTTTGTTTTTCTGACGCCCGGGGTCAGCTCCGCACTTCCGCCGCTTGGCAGAGCGCTTGCTTTAGAAGCGCGGAACGAAAGCAAGGAGGCTGAGATGCGCGGCATCGCTGTCTGGATCGTATTGATGCTTACTACCCCTTTGGCGCTGGCGAACGAGACCGGCAAGGAAGTCTACGCTCCAGAACGGGGCCAGGACCGCATATCGTCGGAAAGCGCGTCATCCCCGGACGATTGGACTCAGTCGGGTCCGCTCGACTTCCGCCGGTTTTCAGCTAACTATTTTGCGATCTTCTACGGACCGGGCCTGCAAAACCCTTCCAGCTTGCAACCCTCGCCCGATGGCACACCTGATCCTGACAAGCCAGTTCACCTCAAGAACTTCTTCACGGTGGGCTATAACATCAACGAGTCGATGGGCATCAGCGGCACCGCTTATTGGATCTATCGTCCGGTTCGCGGACAGCAGTTCATGGCGAGAGACCCCTTCCTTCGTTTCGTGCATGCCAGCATCTTCCGCGCGGGTGACTTCAACCTGTACGGGGATGCCCGCGTTCACTTCGGAGTAAGTAGCGAGTCGCGCAACAACGACATGATCGGCGGAGTGCAGGCCTTCCAGATCCTCTCTTACAACCCCGGCCAAGGCGCCTTCACGTTCGATCTGATCGGGTCCGCGCGTTACAACTACTTCGGCACCGAAGGCATCGGCACGGACGGCGAACTGTACCTTGGGCCGATGGCGTCTTACAAAGTGGGCAAGAGCGTGACGCTCTCCCTTCTTTACGAGATGGGCGCGAGCCATGCCTACGGCGCGGATGCCTTCGAGTTCGAAAGCGATGGACAGGATCTCCAGCCTAGCGTCCATTGGGCCATCACCCAGAACTTCGCCGTAAATCCGTACCTGACCCTGTACCCGAGCAAGGGATTCAGCGCAAAGTCGTCTTCCTTCGGGATGACGGTGAGCTGGACCTTACTCTGAACACGACGAGGTCTTGAACATTGGTCCCGGATAAACGCTCTGGGATCAAAGCGCCGAGCTCATTGAGAACCGTCGCGGAGTCGAACCGCTCCAGCGCATCGCTCAACCGCGAAAGCATCCGGGGCCTGGCGACAAGCGAACGTCCCAGCGCCTTCCCGGCGAAGGCGCCGGCGGAACCGCTCGCCCCGTCCACCCCGTCGGAACTGGTACAGAGGAACTCCACCTCGCCATCAGCGAGAGCCTCGGCGAACGTCCGCGCAAGGGCCGCTGCGAGGTGACTCTGCCGGCCGCCACGGCCCGCTCGGACAGGGAGTTGGACCTGGGGCTCACACCCCAGCACGACGACTCCGGATTCACGACGAAGGAGCGCGTCAGACGCGATCCCCTTAATCCAGTCGTGAAGCTCATGCCACGGCCCGACGCCCCCGCTTCGCGACGCAAGCACGGGCCATGCCTGCCTTCTCACTGCCGCACACACCGTCTGAACCCAGCGATCGTTGTCCGCCAAAACACGATGAGGCACTCGGCCATCCCAGAAGGGACCGCTTCCGACCACTTCCGGGCCTGAAGGAAGGACATCGGAGATCAAGTCCACACGGACCTGTACCTGAGGAGCGATCTTACGGAGCCAGCGAGCAGCCCCACCGCCCTTAAGTGCACACAGACAGGAGCGAGCGGCATTCAGCTCGGAGATCGAGAGCGGTTGCCGATAGAGATCCCTCAACTGCTCCAGGAGGTCCTCTTCCGAGAGATGCGCCGGAGGAATCCACGCCAGGCTGGACGCACCTCCCGACAGAAAGACTCGCAAACGGCGCACGCGATTTCGCCTGAGCGAATCGAAGAACTCAAGGATGGCCGCTCCTGCCCCGAAGCTTCCCTGCCCCGGCAAAGGGTGCTCCGCGAACACCCACTGGCAGCTGTTCCCGGCGGAGCAGATCGGACGAACTCCCCCCGCTCCTTTAGGAGCGATGACCAGAGCCATGGTTCCGGTTCCGGCTCCTTCCAGCATGCGTAGCGAGGCTTTTCCCCAAAAAAGTGCCGCCTCTCCTTCATGCACTGGCGCATTCCTCAACAGGCGGAGCGGATCGATGGACTGCTCCGCCTGTTGCAGGATTGTTTTCCAGTCGGCTGGGATTAGGTTAGGATTAAGAAGCATGGAGACGAAATCACCCTCCGCCGCTGAATGGTACCTGAAGGTCGCCGGGAGGAAAACCGGTCCCTTCACGTTCGAACACCTTCAAGGACTGTTCGAAGAAGGAGAAATTCCCGGAAGCCAGGAAGTGACGTCCGACGCGATCCAGGGAGAATGGATTCTGCTTTCAGACCTGATGGCGGCCCATCAGGCTCCGATTCAGACGCAACCAGCAGGGCCGTTTCAGCCACCGCCCCGTCCGGATCTTCTCAACACTCCGACAGGAAATCTCCCACCTCCCTCCAAGCCTCATGCGCTGAACCTGTTTGAAGCCTTACAGGTCGCGCGCGAGCGACGCAATTCATCGAACGCGCTCCCCCCTCCGAACGCCGGCACGGGAGCACGCCCCCCGCTCTGGCAGCACGCGATTCACTCGCCGCGATTCTGGGCCCTGATCGCCGTCACGGCGGTACTCGGCATTTCGGTCTGGGGCATGGTCCGTGTGATTCACAACAAGACCCAGTCCATGGCGGACAAGTCCACGGCGGGGCAGACTTCCCCGGCTTCGACCGCAGGAACTTCGGTAACCAGCACCGAGCTCGCGCCACCGACCGTGGTGACGTCGCCTCCACGTGAGTTCGCGCCGCCGACTTCGAACTTCAACCGGGCGCCCGTCTCGGCACAGGCGCCGAGCGGCCCGAGCAGCGCGAACGACGATCGGGACCGGGATCGGGATCGGGATCGAGACCGGGATGATCGCGATGACCGGGATCGTGAGCCTCACGACCCCAGCGCGCCTCCAGCCATGAATGCGAACGGCATTCCGAATGCAGCTCCAATGAACGTGGACGGCCCGAATCTCGATGACCCGAACGCCATCGATCAGCAAGCTGCGCCGAGTCAGCCCATCACGGATTAGCTTGACGGCACCTCCAGCACGAAAGATAACGCTAGGACAGGTGTCGAACATGAAAGCCAACGCAAAGCGCCATCACGCCCGAACCTCTCGCTCGCCCTCAGGATTCTTCATCACCTTCGAGGGAACGGAAGGCGCCGGCAAGTCCACGCTGATTCGCGCGGTGGCGGCCCGCTTTGAGGCCCTGATCGGGCGTAAAAGTTCTGTCGTCATGAGCAGGGAACCGGGGGGACATGCAGTCGCCGAGAAGATCCGCGCCGTGATCCTGGAGCAGAAGATGGATCCGTGGGCGGAACTCTTTCTGTACGAGGCGGCTCGCGCGGAACATGTCGCGCAGGTGATCGAACCGGCACTCAAGCAGGGAAAGATCGTCCTCTGTGACCGTTACACGGATTCCTCACTAGCCTATCAATCCCAAGCCCGCGGACTCCCCTGGAAAGACGTCGACACGCTCAATCGCATCGCGACTCACGGGTACCTTCCGAACCTGTCCGTGCACGTCGACGTGGATCCCGCCACCGGACTCCGCCGTGCGCGCGAAAAGAATCGTTTCGAAAAAGAAGGCGTGATCTTCCAGACGAAAGTCCGCCAGGGATTCCTCAAATGCAAACGGCT
>CAYOWB010000137.1:0-3765 GCA_964407515.1 uncultured Bacteriovoracaceae bacterium | reverse complement strand
CACCCTTCAGGCCTACTCCGGCACGCCCGAGGAAATGGCCGAGGAAGTAATCGAGGCCGTACGCCGGCGCTTCCCGCGCTACTGGAAGAAGCTGGCGCAAGGAGGCCGACGTGGCTAGAGGCACCGCCGCCGCAGCGAAGGATGCGAGCCCGGAGAAGAAACTCCTTCCGCTCCCCGAGCCGCTGCTCCGGCATCATGCCGAAACCATCATCAAGGCCATGAAACAATGGCGGGAACAGAAGCACGTACCGCCTGTGCTGCTTCTCGCTGGGCCAGCCGGTATCGGTAAAAGGCACGTCGCCTACTTCGCCGCCCAATGGCTGCTTTGCGAACGTTCCGGCTTCCGCGAAAAGGACGACAGCCAAGGCGACATGTTCGGCGGCGGCATGAGCCTGTTCGGGGATGAGCCCGCGGCCCCCGCTCCCGCTGACGGCGATCCGGCGCCTTGCGGCGAATGTCCCAACTGCCAGCGAGCCCTCAACGCACACTGGGTGGACTTCACCGAGATCGCATCGGACTCCGAGGACAAGGATTCAGAGACCATCAAGATCGACCAGTTCCGGCAACTGAAGGCCACGCTCGGCTTCGGTGCCTTTGACGGCGCCTTCAAGATCACCCTGATCCGCGATGCGGAACGCATGACGGTCCAGGCGGCGAACTCCCTGCTGAAAATTCTCGAGGAGCCGCCACCCGGCTGGGTGTTTTTCCTCACCTGCACCGATCCTTCTCTCCTGCTTCCGACTCTGGTTTCGCGCTGTCAGATCCTCCGACTTCGCCCTCTGGGCGTCGACACGCTGAAGGAACTACTCGCGGCGGATGGCATCTCGCCCGACCGTCGGGAAGCCTGCGCCCAGCTCGCGCAGGGCAGCTGGAGCAAAGCGCAGGCACTGGCCGAGCCGGAAGGCTGGGACAAGCGCAAGACGATCCTTCGCTTCATCGATGACCCGGGCGCTGAGGTCAACGCGCTCGTGGACTGGGCAGCGGAAGACACCGAGCATCTGCACATGCTGCTGGACCAGCTGGAACAGCTGACCTCGGACCTTCTGAAGAAAAACGTTTCCGGTCCGACGGGGCGGTATACGACCGCATTCCTGATGGAACGCGCGGAGCGACTGTTCCGGGCTCGCCAGGAGGCATCCGCTCCCCTCAACCGCAAAGTTCTCGTGCAGGATATTCTCCTGCCTTGGCTAGGTGCCGCCTGCAAATCATGATCACGGTCAACGGTGTCAGCAAATGCTTTGAGGAAGACCGCTGGGTATTCCGCGACATCTCGCTGGAAGTCGGCGACGGCGAATCAGTCGTCCTCATCGGTCCCTCGGGCGGCGGCAAGAGCGTGCTGCTCAAGATCGTCGCGGGACTCCTCGAACCCACCGCCGGCAGCGTCACCCTGGGCAGCAACGACATCGGCATGCTGTTTCAGAAGAACGCCCTCTTCGACTCCCTGACCGTGGAAGAGAACCTGCTCTTTCCCTTGAAGGAACGACTGGGGATTGTCGGCGTGGAGGCCAAGCGCCGTTCCGGACGCCTTCTTGAAAGCGTCGGACTCAAAGGCAACGAAGCACTGTACCCGGATGAAATCTCAGGAGGCATGCAAAAACGCCTCGGCATCGCGCGTGCCTTGGTGGTCGAGCCTCAGATCATTCTCTATGACGAACCGACCGCCGGCCTCGATCCCATCACGTCCAAGACCATCGCGGAGCTGATCCAGGTCCTGCGCCGTGAGCGTGGCGCGACTCTCCTCTCCGTCATGAACGATATTCCGCGCGCCTATCAGCTGGGAGACCGGATCTGTCTGCTCGCCGGCGGACGATTGATCGACGGCGGTTCCCCCGCCCAGGTGCGGACGACACAAGATCCGGCAATGAAGCAATTCATCTATGGTCTGCGCGAAGGGCCACTCACCTCGGGGTTGACGTGACATGAGCATCCGGTTCGAACACGTCAGCAAAGCATTCGGCAAGAAAGTGGTCCTGAACGACGTTTCGTTCGAGGTCGCCACGGGGGAGATCCTGTTCATTCTCGGCCGAAGCGGCGTCGGAAAGTCCGTCACGCTCAAGCACCTCGTCGGCTTGCTCAAGCCCGACACGGGCTCGATCTGGGTGGACAACTCGGACGTCACGAAGCTGAACGAGACGGAGCTCGAAGGCGTCCGCCGCAAGTGCGGCATGGTCTTTCAGCATCCGGCCTTGCTGGATTCCCTGACGGTGTACCAGAACGCCTCATTCGGCCTGAGAACGCAGCAGTTCCAGGCCTCACTGCCGCAACCTCTCTCGGAGGACGGCATCCGGCAGCGCGTGATCGAGACACTCGGCTACGTCAACCTGGGAGCGGACATCCTGGACCGGCTCCCGACGGAGATTTCTTACGGCATGCAGAAGCGCGTGTCGCTCGCACGAACTCTCGCGCCGGGCCCTTGCTACCTTCTGTTTGACGAACCCACGACCGGTCTCGACCCGATCACCACGAATGCGGTCAACGACCTGATTCACGAACTCTCGCGAAAGCTGAAGGTGACCAGCATCGTCGTGTCGCACGACATGGCTTCGGCCCTCAGCATCGCCGATCGCATTCTGGTGCTCGACCAGGCACGGGTTCTCGCGCTCGACACGGTGGAGAACATCAAGCGTTCCGAAGAGCCGCTGATCCGGGACTTCTTGGCCGAGACACTGGCAAGACAGGCGGAAACGGAGGCGACGCCATGAACGACTTCGCCGCAAAAGCCCTCAGTTCCTTTCTGCACGAGCTCGGCGGAATCTCGCTCTTCCTCATGCGCGTGCTTCGCACGCTCTTCACCACGAGGGGGAACTTCAGACCGATTCTGAGCCAGATGGCCCAGGTCTGCCTGCGCACTTATTCGACCATCATCTTCGCCGGGGTTTTCGTCGGCGCGATCATCGTCATCCAGTTCAACCTGATCCTGCAGCAGTACGACGCCCAGACGTACCTTGGGGGCCTGAACACATCGGCCGTCGTCCGCGAAATCGGACCGCTTCTGATTTCGTTCATTCTCGCGGGCAAAGTGGGCGCCTTTACGGCCGCGGAACTCGGCACCATGCGCGTGACGGAACAGATCGAGGCGATCGAATGCCTCGGCGTCAACCCGATGCAGTACTTGGTGCTCCCTCGCTTCGTGGCGATCGTGCTCTCGAGCCTGATCCTGCTCGGACTGAGTCTCGTCATCAGTATCGGAAGCGCGCTGGTCGTGGCGACCTTCGTGGCGGGAGTGAATCCCCTTCAATTCGCGACCAGCATCCCTCGCTTCACCGGAAGCTGGACGATGATCAACGGCATGTTCAAGTCCGGCATCTACGGCGTCATCGTCGCGCTGGTGTCCTGTTACAAGGGCTACACCACGACCGGCGGCGCTCGTGGCGTCGGCCGCGCGGTGACGCTCTCGGCGGTCTACACCATGCTCTACATCGCGATCGCGGACTTCGTGAGCAGCAACATCCTCGACTTCATTCGTGACGTGGGCCGATTGTTCTTCGGAAGGGACGGGGTGTACTGATGAAATCCGAAGGCCCGAGACATCCGCGCCTGCACCACGAGGAACCGCAAGGTCCGCTGGATCCGATCTGGGTCAAGATCCTGCACTTCGTAGGGAAGCCGTTCGCCGAGCATGTGTACTCCCTGCGTGAGATCGCATATCTGAGCGGCCAGACGGGGCAGCGCCTCTTCGTCCGCCCCTGGCGTTGGGCGGAGATTTCCACCGCCATTGTCCACATGGCGATCGGGAGCATTCCCATCATCGGTCTGTGCACCGCC
>CAYOWB010000136.1:2001-10079 GCA_964407515.1 uncultured Bacteriovoracaceae bacterium | reverse complement strand
AGACCGGCAGAAGGGTGATAAAGTACACCAGCGACCAGATGCCGGCAATCGTCACCCAGGCGATGTATTGCCCGATGAGCGCGAACGTCAGAAGCGCGAAGACTCCGGCTAGGACTCCGGATAAGCGGGTCTTTCCACCGCTGCTGAGGTTGACCAGAGTGGCTCCCATGGTTCCCGCGCCGGGGATTCCGCCGAGGAGCGCCGAGGCGGAGTTGCCGATGCCTTGGCCGATCAGCTCGCGGTTGGAGTCGTGCCGCGACCGTGTCAGCGCGTCCACGATGACGCACGTTTTCAGCGTGTCGATCGACAGGAGAACGGCCAGAGTGAGTGCTGGGACCGCGGCCATGGTCAGATGCGAGACTTGCATCCCCGAGAGACCGCTCCAGAGCAGCCTGACCCCGGCGATGACTCCCGTCTCCTCACCGGAGATCGGGCCGACCACGAGGGGATTTCCAGTGAGAAGAGTCAGTGAAGGGTCTCGCAGGCTGAAGAGAAGGTAAGCGCCGATCCCGCCAGCCAAGGCCAGGATGGGCGCGGGAATCGCGCGAGTCAGTCGCGCGGCCAGAATCATGACGACAATCGCAACCGCTCCGATGCCGACCGCTGTCCAGTTCCAGAGTGCGGGCTGTGTCAGTCCCTGCCAGAATCCGATACCTTTGGGTAGCCCGAGAAATTTCGGGATCTGTCCAGAGAGGATCAGAATCCCGACGCCACTGAGATAGCCGGCGATAACCGGGTAGGGGATGTACTTGATGATACGTCCGCCGCCAGCGAGGCCCAGCAGAAGCTGTAGCAGTCCCGTCATAACGGCGGTTAGAGCCATGATCAGGACAATACTCGAAGGAGTGATGGACGGTGTTTTGAGAAGCTCGATGACAAAGGCGGCGAGAATCGCGGCGGCTGGAGCGCAAGGGGCGGATACCAGTCGCGGCGCGCCGCCTAGTGCTGGAGCCAGAATGCCGAGAATGATGGCGCCCAGTATTCCGGCCGTTGCTCCTGCTGCCGAGGCTGACTGCCCGAGAGGGGCATATACGAGCAGCCCGAACGCGACGGCTGATGGAAAGGCGACAAGCATCGCGGCGAAACCGCCGAAGATATCGCCGATCCAGGGATGACGAGGGAAAGTGGAGGTCTTGGAGACGGAAGAGGTTGAGGTCATAGGGTGAAGAAAATTTTAGGGAAGAAAAGCGAGTCTTACTAGTGGGAAATGGCTAGTGGGAAATGGCTAGTGGGAAGAGGCTTGAGACTCGATGGCAGGGATCAAATCGAAACGCCCGGCAACTTCTCCGGTTGCCGGGCGTACCATGTGGGACTTTACTCGATGACGGAGGTAATCACGCCACACGCCACGGGGAGCGTTTCATTGGCAGGACGTCCATCCTGGCCACGAACGGTCGACGGGAGTGGGGTGTCGATGCCGTGGATTTCGATCACACGGCCTTCAAGCGCCGCCAGCTGACCGAGTGAGATCGGTGTCGCTGTACCCGTCGGCGAGGGAGACACTTCGGGTGACGGAGACTCCAGAGGAGTCGCGGTGGGCGACGGCGACTCGAACGGGGATGCTTCGGGCGATGGCGTCTCGAACGGAGACGCTTCCGGTGTCGGACTTAAAGATGGCGACGCCTCAGGTGATGCCGCGGTCCCAGGAACACCGGCCTGATTGAGTGCGGCCAACAGAGGGGCGATCGGTCCCGACTGGATGTAGCTCACTACGCCGCTTTGGCTGGCGACCGGATACCGCAGATTATTGCCGCGGCCAGAAGAGTCCAGTCCGGAGCGATTCAGTTGCAGCGGATAGATCGGTTCGCCGGCAAACGGAGCGCCTTCGATCGGATCAATGTAACCGTCACCATTGGTATCCGCCACGAGAGTTGGGCACTGAGTCCCGCTGTGAACATGCTGCTCGTGCATCATGTTGGGCGAGAGGCCGGCGGCATCGACCGAGAAGCCGACCGTGCCGCCTTGGACTACGATGCGGACTGTGCCGCTGACGCTGCTGCCGTTAGCAGGGGCGAGTGCCGCCGTGAAAACCTGCCGGTCGGTATCCTGCCTGGCGCCAATGCCGGGCAGGTCTCCGTCGGTGCCGTCAGCCGCTCCCGCAACCAGAACACCGACCGAGAGAGCTGCGGTGATTCCCGCGGCGGCCATCCAGGTCCAATTCGTTTTAAATTGATTCTTCTGCATGTGGCAGTCCTTTCTTTCGACAAAACAGAGGTACGCTTTCGTGAGTTTGTCGATGACGGCTGCAAGTGGCGTGCAGAGTCGGTCAGTCGAGCGACCGTGCCGGCCATTTGAGTGCGACCAAAGTCAGAATCGCAAACAGCGCACTCTTATAGGCGAAGTCGAAAGGATGCTCTTGAATGACGGAGAACCAGTGGTGCCAAAGGCCGGTCAGTGGAGTCGTGGTCATGATGAAGAAGCAGGCGACCGCTCCGACTATGATGGTTCCGCGATAGAGCAGTCGCCAGCCTGGACTGAGGTGATCCCAGGTGTAAGCAAGCGGGATCGCGAAGATCGGCAGCGCCGCCGTCAAGTATCGTGGACCGCAGCTTGCGCCACCATGCCAGCCGCCAAAGGACGCGTTCATGAGAAGCAGGAAGGTAAGCGAACTGACGCAGAAGAGGACAATCCCTCGCAGCGCCACGACCTTGCGGGATAGAAAAGGAAGCGTGACTGCCGCCAGTAAGACCCAGGGCTGAGAAAGGAGAATTCCCCGTTCGATTCCAAAGAGTAGTTTGAACAGGATCGTGGGACTGGGAAGTCCGAAGATTCCCCAGAGCTGGTACTGTTCGGTGAGCTTGTCCTGGAACGCCGGGTTCTGAAAATGGTTGGCGATATGGAACGGGCTTCCGAAAGCCATCTGATGGTAGATGATCCAAATCGTTCCTGGGATGATTCCTCCTGCGATGAGTCCGGCGACAGAGCGGACGTTCAATCTCTTTCTGAGCGCCAGTGCCGCGAGGGCGGGAGGAAAGAGAAGCGCGGAGGAATACTCGGTGAGTAAGAGCCAACCAAGCAAAGTCCCGGTCCAGAAAGTCCGTCCCTCCATGATCGCCAGGACAAGAAGTGTCGAAAAGATCGCGACCAGTCCATGTCCGAACCAAAGATTCATCATGTGAGCGGCGGTGGAGCCGAACAAGAGCGCGATCTGAGCATAGTAGATCGCCTGATTTGAGAGCCCGTCCCGGCGCATGCGTCGTTCCCAAAGGTGGCATACGAGGAGCCAGGGAAGGATCTGGAGCAGCAGGCTCTGGACGCGCTTGTGGAGATAATGCATGTCCCACTGGGACTGGACGGTGCCTTTTCCGAAAGTCCAGTCCATCGCGCAATAGACCGGAAGGCCGATAATCAGGCCCCCGGGGGCTTTGTTCGAATAGTGGCGTCCATCCGGCGTACGTGCCCAGTCGGACATCCAGGTGAGATAAGGCGAGATCTCGAAGGTTCCCCGAGAGCAGACGGACCCCATGGCGGCAAGGCGGGAGCTTGTATTGTGATTCATGCCTTGAAACGGCGTGAAAGCCAGCTGAAGCAGCACGAACAAGAGGAACAGCCTTGCTTTGGAGATCATGCCTGAAATTTAGCCGACCGTGACCCGTGGTGACAATCCTAAATCGAAGCAATCCCAGGCGAACGGCGGAGAAGTGTTTCGTGCAGACCGAAGAGGGTGAGTGCCGTCGCGATGATGATCCACTGAACGGCATGGAGGCTGGAAACGTCGGCGGCCCATCCCGCGAGGGCCGGGATCGTCACGGCGCCGAGCATGGCGGCTATCGCCTGAAAGCCGATGGATTGAACTGCGTAACCCTGACCGACCCGATCTGGCGTGCGTGACATGAGTGTAGGGTAGATCGGCGCCAGACTGAGGCCCGTGAGGGCCAGTCCCGGGAGCGTCAGCCAGTCGGGCCCCTGCCAGAAGGCGAGCACGCCCAGGATCACGCCGACAGTGCTCATTCGAACGAGGCGATCCGGCCCGAGGGGGCCAGCCACGGCACCGAGTGCGAATCGTCCCACCGTCAATCCGACCCAGAACAGCGTGGTGCCCGAACCTGCAAGACCTTCGGGGAACTCGCGAATCCGGGTCATCAAGGTGAAGCTCCATTGTCCTACGGCAACCTCCACGCCGGTGTAGAAGAAGAAAAGAACGGCATGGAGACGCACCATGGGATGAGCCAGGCCGCGGAAACCTCGGACGGGTGCGGCCTGGGGCGATCCTTCCTCGCGCCAGTGGTTGCGGGTGAGAACGAAGGAGAGCGTCAGTGGGACAAGCAGGAGTGCGATGGTCGCGTAACCCAGGGAGTACGGCGCCCCATGAACCAGGGCTGCCGTCATGATCGCCGGGCCGAGAGCCGCGCCGATGCCATAGCAGGCGTGAAGCCAGTTGACATGCTTCACTGAGAAGTGATGCGCGGCATAGGCGTTGAGTCCCGCGTCGATGGCGCCAGAGCCGAGGCCGATCAGCGGTGCGGACAGCACAAAGACCGGCCAATGCGGTGCCAGTGAGTAGCCTGTCACTCCCAGGACGACCAGCAAAGTGCTCGCGGTCAGTAGCGTGCCGAGTCGCATCACGCTAATGAGGTGGCTGATCGTCATCGCGGAGATGAAGTAACCCGTTCCGCTTCCGATGAAGAGCCAGCCGAGTGCGCCCGTGGGAACGGAGAATCGCTGACTCACCGAAGGCCATGCGACGCCGTTGATCGCATCGGGAAGTCCGAGGCTGACGAACGCGGCAAAGGCAATGAGGAGCGTCAATAGAGCGGGACGTTGCGGCGATTTCACGGAATCAGTATGCCGCTCGGAGTGGACGCGGTCCAGGCTCATTTCGCAGTCGCCCACATGCGACGCGAGGCGTGTCACGCGCATGCGTAACGAGAAAATCATTGCGTGGATCAGCCGTTCCTGTAAATCGGTCAGCAAGATGGCGCTCATTGTTCAGAAATACGGTGGGACTTCGGTTGGATCGATTGAACGAATTCGCGAGGTGGCCCGTCGGGTTCTGAGGACCCAGGCTGAGGGACATGACGTCGTCGTCGTAGTTTCCGCGATGTCGGGCGAGACGAATCGCCTCATCTCGCTGGCGAACCAGATCCGTCCTGAGCCCTATTCGCTGGAGTACGACATGCTGATCGCGAGTGGCGAGCAGGTGAGTGTCGGTCTCCTCTGTCTGGCGATCAATACGGAGTCGGATCGGCCGGTGGCGCGTCCCCTGCTGGTACATCAGATCGGAATTCGCACCAATAGCGTGTATTCAAAGGCCAGAATCCAGTCCATCGATACGAGGCTTCTTCGTGATGAGCTGGGGAGGGGAATGATCCCGGTTATTGCCGGGTTTCAGGGCGTGGATCCCGAGAACAATATCACCACGCTCGGGCGCGGAGGGTCCGATACGAGCGCCGTCGCTATCGCCGCCGCACTGAAGGCTGATGAGTGCGAGATCTACACCGATGTCGACGGGGTTTATACCGTCGATCCGCGCCTCTGCCGGCAGGCACGCAAGATCGGGCGAATCTCATACGAGGAAATGACGGAGCTGGCAGGACTGGGCGCCAAGGTGCTTCAGATCCGGTCGGTGGAATTGGCGGCCAAGTACCGGGTGCCGGTGCATGTCCGTTCGAGTTTTGAAGACGTGGAGGGAACACGGGTGATCGCTGAACAGCAGGAGATGGAACGGGTACTGGTCTCGGGGCTTGCCGCCGAAGCGCAGCAGGTCAAACTGACGTTACGAAACCTGGCGGACCGGCGTGGCATGGCCGCGAAGGTGTTCGGCGCGCTGGCAAAAGCCTCCGTCGTGGTCGATGTGATCGTGCAGGACGTCCCTGCGCCGGGGAAGCTGACCATCAGCTTCACCGTGGGAAAGAGCGACTTGCACACGGCTCGTCGGGCTCTGGAGCCTCTCGCCCGCGAGGAGAATGTGGAGATCGCCGAGCAGCAGGGGCTCGCCAAGGTCAGTGTGGTCGGGGTCGGGATGCGGAATCATCCCGGAGTGGCCGCGCGGATGTTCGAGTTACTGGCGGAAGGCGGGATCGACATCGAGCTCGTCACGACTTCGGAGATCAAGATCTCCTGCTTGATCGTGGACTCCCACCTTGAGGAGGCCGTGAATCGTCTGCATCGAGGTTTTGAGCTCGAAGCGGCCGAGTGAACCGCGAAGTCAAGTCGCCGGGCCGTTGAGCTTCAGCAGGAGCCGGACGAAGCCCGACTTGAGTTGTTCGCTGGCGAGAAGCTTCTGCGTCGGAGAAAGTTTCCAGAGCGCGTGCAGGGTCCAGCCGAGTGCACGATGCGTGAGCTTGTCCGGGTCGTCAAATACGAGGTTCTGGAGTTTGCCCCGTTCGAGGGCTTGAACGACGATTTTCTCGGCGAGCGTTTCTGGTAGATACGGACGACGTTCCGTACGGCGCATCTTCATGGCTTGTTTGCCGCACGCGGAAGTGCAGACGCCGCAACCGATGCAGAGTGCCGGATCGACTGAAAACGACCGCGAAGGTGTCGGAGAAATCGCTTGGACGGGGCAGACTTTGGCGCAACGGCCGCATCGCGTGCATTTCTCAGGCTCGATCAGCGCGACGAAGCCGGAGGTCACCACGGACCGGGAGTGACGAAGGGTGCGAAGACCGGCCAACATTTCACAGCAGCATTTGCAGCAGTTGCAAATGAATCCGGGCTGATTGCGGATATTGTCGGTCATCTGGACGAGTCCGCGGCGGCGCGCTTCCGCGAGGATCTCAAGAGCCCGTTCACGCGTGATCGCGGAGGCCAGTCCGTTGCGGATCATCGTGCGCGCGCTCTCGCCCAGTCCCAGGCAGAAGCGCGACGGGTGCGAACAGGTGTGACCCCGGTGTTCCTGGACGTGGCGGCAGTAGCAGGTGCCTTCCGACCACGCGTCACTCTCCGTGATGAGGTGACTGGCCCGCTCGAAGTCCAGGATCTGCGTCGTGACGTCCTCTTGGGGAGCGGCCTCTGACACGAGTGGACGGGCGATGAAGGTCGGCCCCGCGGCCGCCATCTTGAAGAACATACTCATGAAGATATCGGGCCAGGCGCCTCTGGGTTTCAGCGTCGTCCTTGCGCATCATGGAGAATTCGAAGAAGCCAATGACCGTGGGGTTCAGAAAGTACAGGGGTTCCTGGCCGGGGATCGGGATGTCCACGACAAGGCCCTTGGGACACATGCCTTGAAGCAGGCGGCGAGCCTGTCCCTCGGGAATACGGGCGCGCGCGGAAATGGCTGCGACGCTAGAGGGGAGGAATGGCATCGAGGTCGCCAGGTGACACTCTTCAGGGGAGAAGAGAATCTTGAGGATCTCGAAGAGCGCCGGGTGTGCCGGTGCTCCGATGGGCATGCGATCCAGTCGTTGCTGGAGCTTCAGGAAATCCGGCTTGAGTCCGTGGTGTCCCATGCGGACGTCCATAACATGGGGGCCTCGCACGCGTACCGGGTTTTTGTTACAGTGCGGGCGAAATGAGCAAAATGACTCCCCGGGCGGCCAGTCAGGCCATCGATGAAGCAGGCGCGCTGTTGGTGTTGCCTCTGGATAACCGGAAGGAGCCGGCGCCGTTCGCTACGAGGATCTCGTGGGGTTTCGACGGACGAGAGGCTAAACGCCGTCAGGCGCCGCGAATCTCGCTGACGAGCGCCTTGTAAATAAGGGTTAAGTCGTTACTCGACTTCCGGAGACGAGCCAGGACGCCCCGGGAGATCCGGCGTAGGATCGGTAACGCCCATTCCGGCCTTTCGCGGCAGAACTTCTCGAAGAGCTCGCTTTCCAGAATCAGGCAGCGGCAGGGCGTATCCGCCTTGATGGTGGCGGAGCGTGCGTCTGAATCGAGTAGGCCTCCCTCACCGAAGAAGGCATGATGGGAAGCGTCGAGCCCTGCAACGCGGTACAGGTCGCCTTCGACAGTCGCCTTGTAGACGCTCGCACGTCCTTCCAGAAGCAAGAAGAATGAAGATCCGGTTTCGCCCTCGGTGATCATGGCGGCCCCAGGAGTGTAGTTTTGCTCTCGCAACATGCCGGCGATCATGTTGAGTGCTTCGGGATTATCGCGGATATCGGAGAAAACGGCTGTCTGTTTGAGGAAAT
>CAYOWB010000136.1:0-1984 GCA_964407515.1 uncultured Bacteriovoracaceae bacterium | reverse complement strand
AATGGACTCGTTCTTCATGAGGATTCCTCGAAACGGCGTTGACCGACTCAGACATGGGCTTCTCCCACTGGCGGGCGCGTTTTCACGACGATCGCCATCGCTCCTTCGGGGATGACATAACCCACGCTCGGGTTGAATACCGGGTGATTGAACTTCATGGCCTTCACTGAACGCAAGTTCTCAACTAGCTTGTTCACGTCCGAGGTCTTCTGTGCCTTCCGGAGGGCGAATTCCTTGAGACTGTGACTGTTGCCGGTATTTTCTAACACCCCGATCAGCACGGTGCCGTGATCGCGCGCTTCCGCCTTGGCCTTGTATTCGGCGTACTTGATTCCCACGAACTCCTCGGGGATGGGTTCAGTGACGATGACGGTCGGCGTGCCGGGGTCCAGAAGATCGAAGATGATATTCGTAATGCCTGTACCGCCCGACGCGTTGCCCAGCAGAAGACGGCTGTACTCGCGCGAATAGATGATCTCGTTCACGGAGGCGAGCTTTAGATAATGACCCATCTTGATGTCGAGGATCTCGGCTGCGACGGTCGTTCCCCGAGCGATGTGGGATAGGGTCATGGCCGTCATGACGGTTCGTGCGTCGACCTCCGTCACGCTCGGAGCCAGACCGTTGGGTTGTGGTGTTCTGTCTGCCAGAATAAGCACCTTACGTGCCCGTTCCGGAGCCGCGCGCTTCAGGCTCGCCTCCTCATAATAGTCGCCAATGATGATCTTGAGTCCCTTGAGTCGCGGTTGGTCCCTGAGGGCGTCGGCAATCTTCGGTTGAAGGTTAGCGACGAGAACCAGCTTGGCCGCCGTGAGGCCATGATTGAAATCCAGGATGTGTCCGAGGATTTGATGCATTTCCTCTTTCCATCCACATACGATGAAGTGATCGTGCAAACGTTCCGTATCCACGACGCCCCTCTCTTTTTGCAGTGCGTGTTCCAGAAAGTAAGACGAAATCTTCGCGGTCACGATGCCGACCACCGTGACGCCGGCCAACATGAGGAAGCCTGCATAAACGCGGCCGATCGGTGTAATCGGATAGCGGTCACCATATCCGACCGTCAAAAAGGTGACGATGCCCCACCACAGTCCTTCTCCAAACGACGTGATATTCGCGTTCTGGATTTGATGTTCAGCCCGATAGACCAGCCACGAGATACCCGCCCAGCAGGCGATCAGGAAGAACACGACGACGGAGATGATGTGCTGCTTGATCCACGGTGGGATCCAACGGCGCTTTCTCGCACTCATGCCTTGTCCGTATCGGCAAGTTCTGGAAATTCTTGAAGAGGTGTCGGCAGGGTGAAAGTGAAGAAAAGGGCGGAAGAATCGGCAGATCCAAGGCCGCCTGGCATTTGCGCAAACTGCCCGGCGCGATGGAATAGAAGCGCAGCGGATCCTTGCCGGTAGACTGGCCCAACTCCGAACACCGTTCTGTGTAGATCAAATTCGAACCAGTGGTTCGAGTTAGCCCCGTACAGCCGAGTTGTGCCGTGGATTTTCGAACCATTGGTTCGAATTCAGTCAGCACAGCATAGGAGTTAGCGCTGCGGACGGCGCTCAAAGCCGTCGCGGCGGGCCCCCGGAACCTGGCCCTTCAGCTTGAACTTCTTAAAGGCAAAGCTTCGGCGCTCTTTCTTGCCGGGGTTTTCCGATTTGCCCGCAACGTCCGCCATCCCGCTGAACTCGCGTTCTCCACTGAACGAAGCGCGGCCATCGTGCCGATTCCTGCGGTCGAGCCGAGGGCCGCGGTCCTCGCGGCGCCGGTCGCTCGGCAGTGCAATGCGGCTCTCTCGGGATTCGCGTTTTCCGAAACCCGCCGCCTTGTCGATGATCTTCGGGGATCCCGGCATTCTCGCGGTTCCGGGCTTCTCGTGATCCGTGAAAGTCTCCGGATGCAGCATCGCCAGGAACCGTCCCGCGATCTCTTCTTTGCTCTTGTCCGCGGGTGAATTCTTCCATGCGCCGTCGAGCAGTGCCAC
>CAYOWB010000135.1:6671-10222 GCA_964407515.1 uncultured Bacteriovoracaceae bacterium | reverse complement strand
AGCTCAAGGCGCGGAGATCAACGGCAAGGCCGAGTACGGTGAAACCGCGCTGTACTATGCCGTCCGCTGGGGCCAGATCAAGTCGGTGCGCTGGCTTCTCGACCAAGGTGCCAATCCCAATGTCACCGATGAGGTGGATCGCACGCCCCTTCTCCTCGCGGCGGAGGGCTGTGATTTCCGGAGCGTCACCTGGCTGCTTCACAAGGGAGCCGAAATTAATCACGCCGATTTCTACGGAAGAACCGCGCTCATCAACGCCGCCGAATCTGGATGCGTGAAAGCAGTCGCCGCTCTCCTGAGAGAAGGCAGAGGCACCATTGCGGTCGACGCTATGGATGGCTCCTGGCGAACGGCACTGGATTACGCCACCCATCCTTGGATCATCGAAATGCTTCAACGCGCACGGAACGGTGAAGAGCCCACCCTGCCCCTACCGGCGAAAACCCTCATCCCGTGACAGTTTCCGGGGCGTGAGCACGACATGCCTTCCCAAGGGGGGACCAAACCGAGCGGTCCTCCGCATGAGGGCCCCTGGGTTAATGACGATGCTGCACCCATAGCCACCTCATGCTCGTCTTAGGTAGTGAGAGACCACGTCAACCAAGAGAACCGCGAGCTTGGCCAAGACTAAGGCAAGCCGTACGAATTGCTCAAGGTTCTTCCAGGTAGTCCGATGAGTCTTATAGGTCTTCGACCTAATTCGTCTCATAGGATCACCCCCTTTCTGGCTGGAAAGGGGGTAGGTCCATCTACTCCGCCCAGTTTGGCGGACACTCCTTGAGCAAGATCGGTGCTGGGTTTATCCGGACAGAATCGGGTGATCGCGTTTTGATTTCAGTCGATGGATCGGAGATCCGGACTTCGATTCCCTGTTCACTGCGAACAGTATCCCGAATCCAGACCACCGAATCCCGAAGCCTTACCGAGTCAACCCCAACAGCTTCCGCGCCACCGCCGGCGTCGCCACCTCGCGGCTTTCCGGGGCAAACATAGTGCATGAATCCGCCATATGTTACCATAATCCGCAGGAGAACTAGCCCATGCGACACGTTCTATTGATAGGCTTATTCGCCACGATCGGAATCAGCATTTCGTGGGCTCGCGACCTTGCTGAAATCAAGAAGTCCGGGGTCATCCGAATCGCGGCGGACGGAGCGACTCCTCCGTTCAACTATTTTAAAGGAAAAGACCTCGTCGGCCTGGAGGTCGATTTGGCAAACGAGATCGCAAAACGGCTTGGCTTGAAGGCTGAGTGGAAAATTCAGCCGTTCAACACGCTCCTCATCGCGATCAATCAGGATCAATTCGATTTGATCGCCACTTCGCACGCAAAAAACGAAGCCCGCGCAAAAGTCATCGATTTCGTAGCCCCACATTACTGCACTGGCGCCGTTATTGTTTCGAAACCCGGCGGCCCAAAAACAGCGAAGGATTTGATTGGAAAAACGGTCGTAGTGCCGGTCGGGACAGTTTATCATGAACGTCTGAAGGCGATTCCTGGCATCAAGGAAATCCGAACAGTTCCAAATGAGACGGATGGACTTCAGAACCTACTTGGCGATCGAGCCAATGCTTGGGTCACTGAAAAGTTCGTCGCCCTTGAAGCCGTCAAGGCACAATAAGCCACTGGCATTTCAACCGGCGAAATCATTTTGAAGCAGGAAAACGCCATGGTTGTTTCCAAGAACAACACGTCGCTTCTAAATGCTATAAACGGCCAACTCCGATCCATAATGCGTGATGGCACGTTTGCCGCCCTCAGCCGAAAATATTTCGATCAGGACATTCGCTGTAAATGAGACTCTTCCGGTCGATCCTATTTCTTGGGACTACCTTCGTTGGAATTGGCGTGCTTTTCTGGGGCATCGGCATGGCCCTACGGCTCATGCCTGAGCCCATCGGCTCGCGGGCTGATCTATTCACTGACGGGGCAAGACAAACACTCCTTTTAACCATCGGGGCAGGCTTCATTGGTATCTTTTTCGGCATTGGCGGAGGACTAGCCAAACTGAGTTCAAACTTCATTCTTCGATCCGCTGCCAGTGGATACATCTGGCTGGTTCGAGGTACACCGCTGCTCGTTCAGATCTTGTTTGTCTATTATGCCCTGCCTGCTCTGATCCCCAGTCTCAAGTTCAATGAGTTTTCGGCAGCCCTTTTGGCGCTGGCCCTGAATGTCGGAGCCTACAACGCGGAAGCGATTCGGGCGGGCATCCTGGCGGTTCCAAGAGGCCAAACCGAAGCAGCACGGAGTCTCGGTCTGTCGCGGTTCAAAACACTGAGGTGGATCATCCTTCCGCAGGCATTGCGGATTGTCATTCCTCCCCTAGTGAATAACATCGTAGCACTCCTCAAGGACAGTTCACTGGCATCCAGTATTGGATTACTGGAGCTGACCCTGGCAGGCAATCGAATCACCAGCGAGACTTTTCGACCGGTACCAGTTCTACTCACCGTGGCAGCCGTTTACCTGATTCTAACCACTACAATGACCATCGTCGTTCACGCGGTGGAGAAGCAACTGAGAACGACATGAGCTCAATGCACCCTGAAAAACACCTTGAACGCGAGCCCAGCGTCATTTCGGCGATCGATGTCTACAAATATTTCGGCTCTTTTTGCGCGCTAAATGGAGTATCTATCGACGTCAAAAAGAAGGAAGTCGTGGTTATTGTCGGCCCCTCAGGATCGGGCAAGTCGACTTTCATTCGAGCCATCAATTACCTAGAACCCTTTCAGAAAGGTCGCATCTCCGTTGACGGCATCCAGGTCGGGGCGAAAGCAAATCTCGATCAAATCCGACGCAAGGTAGGAATGGTATTTCAGAGCTTCAATCTTTTTCCCCATCTGACGATTCTCGAAAATGTCACACTGGCCCCCAGAAAGGTGCGCGGTCTATCTCATAAGGAAAGTAGTCGGCTGGCCTACGAACTTCTGGGTCGAGTCGGAATCGAAGATCAGATTGGGAAGTATCCCTCCGAGCTTTCCGGAGGCCAACAACAGCGGGCAGCCATTGCACGAGCGTTAGCGATGCAACCAGAGGTCATGCTCTTTGACGAACCAACCAGCGCGCTTGACCCTGAAATGCTCGTCGAAGTGCTCGACGTAATGAAGGATCTAGCTCAATCAGGGATGACGATGATTGTCGTCACTCACGCCATGGGCTTCGCCAAGGAAGTCGCCGATCGTGTCGTATTTTTTGATCGCGGACAGATCCTGGAAGAAGCACCTCCACAGGAGTTTTTCTCCAATCCAAAGCATGAAAGAACACAGATCTTTCTCGATCGAATTCTGGGGCATTAATTGCGCCCCCTCGCCAGCACCGCATTCCCCGTCCGATGACAAATTTATCAAACTCGATTCCCCAGCGCTGGGGAATGCGCGGCCGCTCCGTCAGAAGCTCGAAGCCTTGCCTAGCCAACCTCAACAACGTCCGCGCCACTTCCTCAGTGCGCGGCGATCCCCAAGAGCTTCCGCGCCACCGCCGGCGTCGCCACTTCGCGGCCGATCTCCCCAGCGATGCGGGCGATGCGCGCCACGAGTTGCGCGTT
>CAYOWB010000135.1:0-6635 GCA_964407515.1 uncultured Bacteriovoracaceae bacterium | reverse complement strand
GTCTTCGAATCCCACGCGAACATGCCCGCCCATCACGAGCGCCTGCACCGCCAAAGGCAACTGGAAGCGGCCGACACCGGCCACGCCCCAATGCACGTTCGACGGAACCAGCGAGACCATGTGCATAAGGTTGCGCGGATCGCCCGACATTCCGCCGGGAACGCCCAGCACGAACTGGAAGTGCAGCGGTTCACGCAGAATCCCCTGCTTCGCCATGCGCAGCCCGGCCTCGAGCATTCCCGCTTCATACACCTCGAGCTCCGGCATCACGCCGTGCTCATGCATTTTCGCCGCAAGCCCCACGATGTCGCGCGGATGATTGTAGAAAACGTCGTCACCGAAGTTCATCGTGCCGAGATTCAGGGACGCCATCTCAGGCTTCAGGCCGAGCGGCTTAGCGCGATTCTCGATCGACTCACCGACCGCGCCGCCCGTGGAGATCTGAATGATCACTCCCGGTATGCGTTTGCGGATTTCGCGGATCGACTCCTCGAAGCGTTCCAGACGCTGCGAAGGACGGCCGTCGTCTTCGCGGACATGCAGATGAATGACCGAGGCCCCAGCCTTCACCGCTTCCTCGGCGGCAATCCCCTGCTCCACCGGTGTCACCGGAAGATTGGGCTGTTTCTCACGTGAAGTTTCGGCACCCGTAATCGCGCAAGTGATGATGACTGGATTCATTGTTTCCGCCTATTCGCTTCGTTCAACACCCGGTGCACCCGGTTCAGGACCTCCCACTTCAGGCGATCCTCGGGAGCACTGACTGCCCACTGATAATGAAACTGCTCATCTTTGTTATTCCGTTGAGCGATGCCAAAGTCCACCCCGAACTCGCTCATGCGGATCACCCACTTGGAATACCAGATGGCCATTTTCTCAGGGAACTCGCGCTTCACGGCGAGGACCTTCAAGGCCTCATCCCCCAGCACCCGCTTCAACGTGAAGATCGAAGACCCGACGAAAATCTTCAGATACCGTTCTTCGAGAGCCTTTTTGTCCGGCCCGCTCGTGGGCGACGGCTTCGGAAGCGTCGCCGCGCGAAACTCCACCACCTCAGTGCTGCCATCCGGCTGCACCGGGCGGGCAAGCGGCTGTCCTGACTTCTCGTCGAACTGCGTCTGCTCCGGCAACTCGGCCTGGAACTCGGCCAGGAGCATGGAGAACGTCCTCAACGCCTCCGGCGTCGCTCCGGTATTCTCGATCTCCATCTGCCGATAATCGGAGGAATGCGTGAAGCCGTTATAAACGCCCTCGAACGATGCTCCCTGATTCAACGTATCGACGAAGCTGCCAAACTCCGCCTTGTCGTGAGGCAAGCGCAGCTAGACGACCTGATACATCTCGGACAGCGTCTCGGAGTTCGCCTTGGCCCGTACGGCATTCGACGACTCGAACTCTCCGGGAGCTCCGGAGGCGCCCGGAGACGGCGAGGAGGAAGGAGACGGCCGGGGAGCTTTGCCCCCCATGAGCGAGATGATCCCTCTGACTTGGGTCATCACCTGCTTTTCAAGATTCTGGCTGCAGCCGGGCAGGACCAACACGCAAGCCAAGGAAACGAACCACCATCGACGCATCCGTGCGGACATATCGACGATAATAAACCGGCCAGGGCACTCAGCCCACGGAATTCTGGGTTTCCTCGCTGGAAGACTTCCACTGCGAGCGTCTGAGCCCAGGCACCTCGCCCATCTTCGGACGCGCGAACCGCTCACCCATGACCATGCACAGAGAGAAGATCCGGCCCGGACTGCTGGTTTCCGGCATCCCGACGACGGAACTCGCCATGTCATCCAGCTGAGCCACCACCTTGGCGATTTGCTCGGCAGTCAACTCCCGCGTGATCACACCGCGATAAGCCTGACGCGAAACGATATCCTCATGCCGGATTCGATTCAGGATCGAAGTCACGTTGTGCATCAGGTTCGAATTCCGGAGCGCGAAGAAGTCCGCGTCATCCGGGAAGTAGAAGGTCTTCTTCGTAGTCCGGCACCGGCCTCCAGCCAACAGGACCACGCCGATATCACTCAGCTGATCGAGCATGGTCTCCAGCTTCGCCGGCTCGATACCGAGAGCGATGCTGATCTCTTCCATGGCGATCCACTCGGGAGCATACGAGTTGATGTAGGTGAAGATGTCACGATAGGCGAGGTTGGATTCGAAGAGTTTGAGGTGACTACGGTTGAAGACGATGATGTCATCGAGGTCGAGCTTCGAGGACTCAGGGGCTGGCGCGGTCGAAGCCGAGGCAGCCGAGAGCGAAGCCTGTCCGCTCTTTAGCTTGGTGATCGCCGTTTCGATCTCAGCGGCGAGCTCCGAATCTGTCACCTGGGCACGATTCCATTCCAGCAGACCTTCCGTCACCGGAATCAAGAGAAGCTTACAAAGCTTAATGGCCAGCTCCAGGCTCGGCAGCTGATCTCCGGCCTCGTAGCGGGAGTACTGCGGATAACTGATCCCGATGGAGGACCGCGCACAGAACTCGCGCGCTGAACGGAACCGTTCTTCCCGGTATTTTTTTAGAAATTCGCCCCAAGTTTGATATCTTCGCCTCATAACGCGGTGCACCATCTCATGAATTGAGAGCCTTTTCCACCTTTTTTATGCGCACTGCATCATTTCAAGAGAAGAGGATTGCGCATTGCGTTACATTTTTCATTGACAGAGATGCCGCTCCGCATTAAACCCTTGCTTAACCTGAGCGGTCTCAGGTGCGCCCAGAGTGAATAACGAAGCCGATTGAACGAAGAGTCGGTCAACGAAACGGACAGAGAATGAAGATGGTTCACTTCATACCCCCGAGCCAGCGCAAACTCGCGATGCTCGCGGCACAAGCTGAATCCGCCCCTGTCCTGATCATCGGGGCTAGCGGAACAGGTAAAGGCGCCATTGCGCAATGGATTCATAGCAACAGCCCTCGCGCGGCCAAAGCATTGATCGCCACCACTCGAAATGCCTCGCTGGCTTCTCAAATTCTCAGCGCCCGCGGCGGCAGCATCATTATTACTGAGATCGCGGAATGGCCCCTGGCCGAGCAAAAAGTCCTTCTCCAGTTCCTTCAGAGCAAGAGTGTTCCACACCCGAACAACCCGCAGACGCGCGTCCTGGTCAACGCCCGCATCATCGCGACCACCAGCCACCGGCTCGAAGCCCGTGCGCAAGGTGGTCTTTTCAACATCGAACTACTCGAAAAGCTTAATGTTTTCAGACTGGAGATGCCGCCCCTGTGCAGACGCACCGCGGAATTCGAAGACATCGCCCTCGGTATCCTCTTCGAAATCACTCGCGAACTACACAAGGAACATGTCCGTGAAATCGACGCCGACGCGTGGGAGCGCCTTCGCGCTTACGACTGGCCAGGCAATCTTCGCGAGCTGAGAAACGTTCTGCGCATATCGGTCATCGCCGCGCAAGGCGATCGCCTCGAGGCCAAAAATCTGCCTGACTTCGGACACAACCGGGTCGACTTTCACGCCACCCGCGAAGAGTTTGAGAAGACTTACATCCTGGAGCTGCTGCGGACCTTCAACTGGGAAATCGACACCACCTGCCGCATGGCCCGGATGGACAAGACCACGTTGCTCTCGAAAATGAAGAAGTACGAGATCAACGTCGCGGAGACCTCAATCCCCTAATCCCCCAAAAGAAGGTCTCCACCCCCTCAACCTGCATCTCGATTGTTCTACTGAGAAAAGAGAGAAGCCGCCTCTGGAAGGATCCCCCAAGACCCTACCCCTTCTTCCAGAGGCGGCGAACGATTTGAAGGTCCCTACCCCTAAGTCCCTTCAAATGCTTCATCGGAACAAGCGGGGGTATAACTAAAGTCACGCACCGCGTCAAGATAGATTTTCGTTTGTTTTCAAGTATTTACGAATCACGCAGTGATAAATATCTCACCCTATGATGAGAATCTCATCACAGGGTGAAACGGGCGCTTACTTGATTCGTTCAGGAATGGCGACAGGCTCACTGGCCACTTCCACGTAGCCCATCTTCGCGGCGACCGGAACGTCCGCGCGGCGAATCCGGAAGGCATTCTCGGTCCCCGCGGCGATTCCACACACCATCGCACGGATTTTTCCGTCGCGCGTCTTTCGCGACTCGACTACCCGAACGCCCGCGCGACTCAACTCGTCGGCGCCTGCTTTCAAAGACTGCCCGCTGCCCGGCTCGCAAGCCAAGGCTCCATCCGGGCGCTTGATCCAGATCTCATCACCTGGTGCAGCGGAGTTCTTCGCACTCGACGCGCACGAAACATCGAGAAGGGAAATCGACGCTAAGCTGACAAACAGCAGAACAGGTACCCAGAACCTCGCGTGTCTCGCCATCACATCCTCCATGCGATATGTCTTACTGCCATGACAGCACAAAAAAGAAACGAGTGGACAAAAATCAGCGAGAAAGTCCTCGCCTCCTCTCCCGCGGTTGAAGTGATTCAACGCGAATGCGTCTCCAGTGAAGATGGAAGACCCCACCGCTTCTACCTCATTCAATCAGGTGACTGGGTGAACATCATCCCGGTCACGCGGGAAGGAAAGGTCGTGCTCGTCAGACAGTACCGCGTCGGGATTTCGGAGCACACACTGGAGATCCCGGGTGGCATCGTCGACGCGAAGGACACCGACGTGCAAGCAGGCGCGCTTCGCGAGATGACCGAAGAAACGGGCTATGTGATGTCCGAAGGTGCGCGGTGCGAATACCTGGGCTGGTCCTACCCCAACCCGGCAATTCAAGGAAATCGGATCCATGCCTTCGTCGTCGGCCCGGTGGAGAAATCCCAAGACCAGGAATTGGATTCCGGAGAGATGATTGAAGTGGAAGAAGTGGCGATCGAGGAGATCCCCCGGAAGATCATCGGCGGAGAAATCAACCACGCCCTGATTCTGAACGCCTTCCTAAAACTCGCTTTTCAGGAAGAGGAAGTCACCAGAGGCTTACTCCGTGGGCTTGGGCGCTTCGTCAGGGCCGGCCATCCGATCTAGCACGAGAGCGAAGCGCGCGTCATACCTGCCATCCGAATACTGCTTGCAGCACTTGGCGCACGCCAAGGCGTTGAGCTTGCGGCGCGCGTAGAACTCCTTGCCGCAACCCTGACAGCGATAAACGTAACGGTAAGGCCTGCGGCGCGGCGCCGGATTGTATCGACTTACGCCCATCTGCCTCATCTTGGCCCAGAACTCTGGATTATGTCCGAAAGGTTTGCGTCGCACCCAAAGCCAGTAGTGGATCATCTCGTGGCCGACCACGTCAGCGATGATCTTCACAGGATCGGGAGCCTGCAACAGGTACGATGCGACCTCGATCATCGCGGGATACTGCAGGAAGTACTTCCGGCTTCCGGGAATGAATCGTCCCGCACTGGAACGGAGCCGTGAATTGAACCGCATCTTAGGCATTTCCAAGAAGCCGTCGAAGTGCTTCAGGTTCAACTCTTCAAAGAGCTGAAACAAGATCTCATCCGCTGACGTACTGCAGGACTCCATACTTCTAACATGCTTGTGCGTGGCGCTTATTGTCAACGCTATCGCATCCGGTGACTCCCACGGACGAACGGCTCATGCTAAGATGCGAAGAACATGAGCGACCAGCCCGACCTGTCCGAACGCGAACTTCCCGAGTACGATGCCGATGAAACGGACGAGTTACCCCCCGCCCTCGCGGCACTCGAGTGGGACAAGTTTCTCGAATTCGCGGAACAAGAAGCTCGCACCGAGCCAGGGAAAGAGCTGCTTTGGGACTTTCTTCAACCTGAGGAGTGGGCACGCGACGTCGCGGAAGCGAATGTCATGCAACAGGAGACCCACGAGGCCGCGGCCCTGCTCGACCGGGACGGTCTCTGGGGCCCATTGACGGATCTTCAAGATCCGAGCGCAGTCCTTGAATCGCTCGAAAAAAACTCGGTCCTCGAGCTCTCTCAACTGGTCACATTGCGAAGCTGGCTCTACGCCATTGACACCTGGACACAGGTCCCGCGCGAGGACATTCCCGGAGAGTCCTTCCGAAAGTCCTTGCACGCATTGCCGGACCCGACGGTCCCGCTCCGCATGATCGACCGGATTCTGACTCCCGAAGGGGAACTTTCCGAAAAAGCGTCCCCGAAGCTGGCTGCCATTCATGCCGAAATTCGCGCGCTCAAGCGCCAGATTTCAGCGGAACTCGATCACCTTCTGAAGTCGTTGTGGCAGAAGGGCGTCCTGCAGGAAAACTTCACCGATCTGCGCGACGGCCGTTACGTCGTCCCAGTGAAGGTCTCATGCCAGAATGATGTCGAAGGCACGATTTACGAAGCCTCGGCAAGCCGACAGACCGTCTTCATCGAGCCCCGCGAGGTGAGCCCGCTCAACAATCGCCTTCGTCAGCGGCAGAACGACCTGATTCAGGAAATCTTCGCGATTCTCGAGGAAGTGTCACGGAAGCTCAGGCCCTTTACGGGTGAGATCGAACAGGCGTGCCGCATTCTCACGCACTGGGACTCGGTCCAGGCACGGGCACGCTTCGGGAGCCGCTTCGGCGGCAAGAGCATCCGCGTAACGGAAGAACGCGCCTTCGTCATGCGACAGGCGGCCCATCCGTTGTTGTGGTGGTCCATTCCTCCGGAGACGATCGTTCACAACGAGATCGACTTCGGCGACCCGGCC
>CAYOWB010000134.1:6755-10252 GCA_964407515.1 uncultured Bacteriovoracaceae bacterium | reverse complement strand
TCAAAGTGATGCTCTTGGATGAATTGATGCAGACGGATGAACCGGCTTTGCGGACTGCTAAGGGAAAAACGACCTGGCTCGTCCTGCGAGATCCGAGCGAATCGCCTCGAACTTCCGGGCGCGCTGAGCGTGGGCTCTTTAAGGGGGGTGACGATCGGTGAAGGGTTTTGAATGGTGGAGCTAAGCGGGTTCGAACCGCTGGCCTTCGCAATGCCATTGCGACGCTCTACCAACTGAGCTATAGCCCCACGCTTTTCAAAACGACGTAGAAACTTATTACTCGGACCTTTTCTGAATTGCAACTCCCAAAATACGACGCGGGCGCACGGAACCGGACTCAGTCTTGGGTTACTTGCTCAGGATGGGGAAGACCAGGCCGAAGAGGGCACCCCAGCTGCGCATTTCGAAGGCGCTGAGTCCCGTGGGGGGTGGGGTGTAGCGCAGAAGCTGGGTACTCAGCTGAAGAAGTCCGCGAACACGGCCGGGCGCGCCGAAGGTGGCGTTTACCCCGCCGTCGAGCATCGAACGCCGTGAGTCGTAGGAGAAGGGGCGATCTGTCTGAAGCTGGACCAGGCGAAAGGTCGGTCCGAAATGGAAGGAGCGACTGGCGTGAATCGCCAGATCAAGCCCCAGCATAGGGCTTAAGGCTTGTTCGATTCCGAACTTCTTCGTTCGGACCGCGGTTCCCAAGACGGTGCCTCCGATCGACGGAATGAGGGAGACTGCCGGATGGAGTGCGATTTCGAGGCGCACGTCGCCGGTCGCGTCGAGGAGTTGCACGGCTTCGTCCAGATCCTGCGCGGGTGAAAAGCGAGGGGCTGTACGTCCGAGGATCGCCTCCGCGCGCATCCGGAGTGAAAAGGGACCGAGAAACCGGGGTTGAAAGGTCGCGCCGCCGAAGACGCCGCCGCCGAGTTGACGGTAGGTTGCGCCGAAGTTCGCCTGCGAGAAGGACGCTTGACGGACGGAGGGGCCGATCCACACTTCACCCACGGGGCGCGTCTTCGCGCTACGGAGCGGGCCCGCGGGATTCCACGGGCCCGACGCAGAAGACGGCGGACTGAGCGCGAGCGTGATCAGCGCAGTCAGCGTGATTCTTTTTAAGAACGTTCGCATGTCACGGCAGGCCATTGCGCATTAGGGGAAGCGCACGGAGAAGCCTAGGGTCGTCTCGTATTCGTTCTTATTCATTTTCGGGAATTCGTTGAATACCACGGTCATGCCGCCGGTCAGGGTTAGGTTCCGGGCGAGGCCCATGCTGAGGCCTAGGCCGGCGTAGGGGTCATAGACGATCGGATGGGTGGTCTTGGTGCTCACTCCATTGAGCGTCTCCTCGTGAATGTTCCGCTTGGCCTGGACGCCGCCGCGCCCTTGGATGGAGAAGATGCGGCTCATTCGGACTGACGAACGAAGACCGACTTTCAGTTTGTCGTCGGTGTCTTTGATTGAGGAGAGGGCCTGACCGGGAAACTCCTCGGTATCGGTGCCGCGCGTGTAAGTCGCTTCGACGGCGAGGAGTGGAATTCCGATGGAGAGGCGGGCGCCGTAAATGAGGCGATCCTTCGTGTGTGCCGTCGGGACGAGCTTTTGTGAGCGCTCATAGCCGACGATGGGTTCTACGTTCACTCCGATGCGCGAAGCAGCATGCGCGGACACGGATGCCGCGGTTGCTAGTGCGCAGGCGAGAACGAGTGCTAGGCAAAATTTTCCCTGTGTTTCTTCCATGAGACACCTCTTCTGATCAGTATAAGACCAGTTGCGAGGGGCTCAAACTCTTTCGTACCGTCGAAACAGGGGGGCCTCTATCGCGTTCCTACCCGATGCGAAACCGACTCGATCTTGCCGGATACGATCTCGAAGAGATTCATCTTTGTTCCCGTGTGCCAGATGTCGCCCTTGGCGCCGGCTTTTCCGAACTGGGTGACGGACGTTCCTCCTGAGGCGTCCTTTGGTCCGCCTCCGCCGAAGAGGGCGCCGAGACTCGCGAGGGGATTGCTTCCACCTCCGCCCCCGCCTCCGCCGCCACCACCACCACCGCTGTAGCTCCCTGTGCTGCCAAAGCCAGCGAGTTCATCGGGGGCTTTCTTGGCGACGTCAGCCAGGTTCTTCATCGCCGAGCCGAGCTCACCAGCGCTCGCGGGGAGCATGGCTCCAAGCGCGGAGCCCGCGCCTTCGCGGTTGATCTTGTCCAGAAGGGAGTCGAGGTTGATATCCTTGGCCTGGGGGCCAAGCATTCGGTCCAAGCCTGAGCCCGCGAGCATTCCGCCGTCGGTGGCGCCATGAACGTTCTCGGGCAAGCAGGGGTTCTGGCCGTCTCCGCCGGTGGCGCACGCGCCCAAGTCGCCGCCGCTATCAGCCTCGGCCGTGCCCGTGCCGAAGACCGGAGCGCCGGCTCCGCCCAGGGATCCGGCGGAAATCGCGCTTCCCAAGCTTCCGTCTTTGTTTCTATCCTCACCGGCCTTCACCTGATCGTAGGCGGTGCTGTAGAGCTGCTTGATGCCTTTGCAGACCTCTTTTCCAGTCATATCCATGTTGCTAAGATTCACCGCTCTGACGCCGAACATGACGGCGAAGATTCCTGCTGCCACGCAGGCCGCGGTATTCGTTCCGGAGTTTTTGGCAGTTCCACCGGCCGTGTTCGCGATGCTCACGGTGGTTCCGACCGCGCCGGCAATACCGGCTCCTGCGCCCGCGATGCCGTTGATCCAGCGGGCGACATTGCCGTCTTGCTTCATGGTCATCGCGGCGGCGAACTCATGGGCGCCCTGCGCGGTAGCCGCTACTCCGCACGCGATGTTGAATCCGCCCGAGGGGTTCACGCAGGCGGCGAGGCATGCCGAGGCCGCGACTCCGTCGAGAACGAGTAGGGCCCGGTTCCATTCCTTGGCGCCTTTGTTCTTGTCGTTCGGATTGGCTCCGCCGCAGCCACGGGCGCCTTCGATCGCCATGTAGGCCAGGCACTTCTCCTTGAGCTGACCGCCGGGGCCTTGCGCCTGATTGTAATTCGTCAGGGAGTTAAGAAATGAGCAGCGGTTTTGCAACTGCGACTTGATCTTGCAGTTCGCCTGATCGAGCGTTCCGGATGAGCACTTGTCTTCCCAGCTGGAGTCGCCGGTTCCCTGAACGGAAGTTCCGCCGCGGGTGATTCCCACGGTGTTGCAGGCCGCCTCGTCCGGCTCGTCGCAAAACAGGTTCGAGCAAAAAGCGCTGCAGCTCAGGGTGCCGGGGACGGGCCATTTTTCGGTCGGTAGCTGTTTCGGGAGGAGTGTGATCTGGGTTGGATCTGTGGGGTCGCTCTTGGGGGGGGTAGTATCCTCCTTCACTTCCGTCATTCCCCCTGCTTCGTCCCCGGCGGCGAAGGCGGTATGAGGCATCACCCCGGAGACCGAGGTTGTGCACAAGTAGGCGAGGCTCAAGACTGCCGCGGTCAGTTCTTCGAAGCGATTGGGTTTCATGGCTATTTCCTCCCCGCAGGCGTCTTCGTGATGATCGGAGTG
>CAYOWB010000134.1:1722-6672 GCA_964407515.1 uncultured Bacteriovoracaceae bacterium | reverse complement strand
CTTGTGGACTTCGGTGACGATATCGAAGATCGAGCCCTTGTAGTGCGTGTGCCAGATGTCGTCGCCTCCGAGTTCGGTCTTTTTCTGTTTCTCGAAGGTCTGCTCGGAAGGCGCGCCGCCCGCCGGGGTTAGCGCCCCGAAGAGGCCGCCTCCGAAGGGAGACGGTGTGGTCGTTTCGGCTCCGCCTTTACCGCCACCGCCGCTGTACGACGCTCCCATCCCGGCGAAACGGTCGGGATTCGCTTCCGCGTGTTTGATGAGGTTCGCCAGATTATCAGCTTCCCCTCCAAGCTGCGGACCACCGACTGAGGTGATGGCATTGCGGAGTCCTTCCGGGCTGGTCAGCTTCTTGAAGAGTTCCGGCTTGTAGAGAGGTACCTTTCCGGTTTGATTCTTGAGTCCCGAATCGTTGTAGATGGGACCTTCGGTGGCTGCGGAGAGCGTGGAGCTCACCGCGGGATCAGTGCTCGGATCCACCTCTCCGTCGGCGCTCTCGGTGCCGTTTTCAACCGAGCCAGGCCCGCCTGGCGGTTCAAGACCGGCAAGGTCGCCCGCGCCGATCGAGGTATTGGAAGGCTTCTCATCATCTACTACGCCTCCGCCGATCGTGTCGTTCTGAATCGTGGCGCTGTAGAGTTCTTTGGCTGCGGCGCAGGCGCGATCGCGCACCCGGTCCGCGACGACGATGTTGTTGAACCGGACTCCGGCCATGATGCCGAACCAAGCGGCCGAGATGCAAGCTGCGCCACGCTGTCTCTTTTGAGCTGCATCTTTGCTTTGCGGTCCTTGCTTCGCTCCGCTACTGGCCTGGCGTCCTGCTTCCTGGCTCTTGTCCACGGCGTTGGCGGTGCCCTGACTGGGCGCGCCTTCTACCCATGTCTTGCCATCGGCGCCTCCCCAGTAACCGGAGGCTTGTCCCGTCGCTGGAGAGTTTGAAGTGGCCGCCGCTTCCGGGTTGTAAGCGGCGCTGCCCGCGTGAGCATCATCCATTCCGAGCATCGCCAGCCGGAAGTGAGGACCCGCCAGGATGAGGAGCGCGATCATCGGGTCCATGTTGAATTTGCGCAGATCCACGGCACCGGAGCACTTACCGATGGCGCCGACGCCTCCCATGACGCCGGAAACGAGACGAGCCGTCTCGTCGTCGGCCATGAAGAGGGAGCCGATGACTTCAGTGACGCTGGAAACGCAGCCCGCGATGCTGCAGGCCTTGACGGTCACCGGCGCCGTGACCGGCGCCACGCAAGCCGTCATGCAAGTCGCCGCCGTGATCGTGTCCATGACGGCGATGATCCAGTTCCAGTTCACGCCGTCGCGAGCCGTGTACCAGGCCTCGCACTTCGTGGCGAGTTCCGATCCGCGGAATTTACATTGAATGAGCTTCGCCTTCAGTTCGGCGCATTTCTTCTCGTCTTTGCCGGCGGCGAAGAGCGCGGCGTCCGCGGCGGTGACGACCGCCGGGCAGTTTCTCAGTACTTTTTCGCGTTCGGCGGGAGTAGGGCTCCAGTTCGAGCTCGCGCTCGGCTCGGGGTCGTCAGAGCGCTTCATGCCGCGATCGGAGCACCACTGCGGGTCCACTGGTTTCTCGGCGAAGGCGCTGTTGTCGGCGCGAGCCGCGCCCGCCGCGGGCTTCCAGGTGTTCTGGCTGTGGCGGCCGTCGTAAACGAAGCTACAGATCTCGCTACAACCTAGGGAATCCGGAAGCGGCGAGGGGATCGGACTTGGGCTCGGGCTAGCGGCGGCCAGGGCCGTCGCTGGAGTGAATGCGATTCCGAGGGTGGATACGTAGGTTGCCAAGACGGTGAATGCCGTCAGTCTCCGTGCTTTCATTTTTTTCCCCCTCCGGTCGTCGTCAGTCCGAGCATCCGGTGTCCGACAAAGTAGTAACGATAGGTGATCCGGTCAAAGATGCTGAGGCCGCGGTCTTCGGCGACCTGGTCGCCTTTCCTCTTCTGATTTGCGAAGATGACGGCCTTGAGCCCCGCGTTCGGGTCCTTTTCGCCATCTTTTCCGGGCATCCCCGGGCCTAGAGATCCGAGAATGCCTTCGAGCATTCCCGCGATATTCGGGTCATCGCTGCCGCCGCTTCCCCCTCCGCCTCCGCCGCCGGAATAGCTTGCGCCTTCGACATGTTCGCCTTCGGCGGCCTTCTCGATCGCGGCCGCAAGATCACCGACCGAGGATGAGGGGAGCGCCCCGCCCATGGCGGCCACGAGCATCGGCTTCGGGCCCAAGTCCTTCTTCACGAAGTCATCCGGGCTCATGCCGAGTGCATTTTCCGCGTCTTGCGGGAATCGGGAGCGATTCATCGCGCTGCCGAAGCTGGAGTCCATCGCGGAAGCGCATGAGATGTGCGCGCCGAAGCCGCCTCCGTTCGCCGCTTCGCCGCACGCGCTTGCGCGGGAGTCTTCGGGCGTATCTTCACCCGACTTGCCATCTCCCAGGTTGGAGGTGATTGGGGCCGCGGATCCCGCGTCTCCGACACCGCCAGAGAGACTGCCGGAGAATGCGCTGCCTTCGCCCTTGAGTTCTTTGAGTGCTTTGATTTCAGCGGCGATGCTGCTGCGATTGGACGAGATGCTTTGATCCCGGATGAAGACCTGGAGCGCGCTCATCGCGGCCGTGAGGCAGGCTCCGAGGTCGGCGTTCTCCTCCGGCTTCAGGATGCCGGGGACGGCGGCGGCGGTGGAGGCCAGGCTTCCGCCGATCCCCATGAGGGATGAAGCGAGATCCTTGGCTCGTGCGGCTTCGTAGACGGAGAGGCCGATGCTCATGGCGGGGCAGGCGGCGCGGACGACTCGATTCAACGGGGGCGGAGGGTTTCCGGCCGCGAAGAAGGATGCCACGCACTCAGCGGTGCAGATGCCGCCCATGACGGCATACATCTTTACCATGACTTTGTTCTCGTCGATCGACTTCTCGTAGCCCCGGATCGCATCACAGTGCGTCTTCCGTTGCGCGAGAGTGCCGTTCTTCTCGAGATCCGCCTTGCTTGCGGACTCGGTGCCGCGGCAGAGCTCGTCCGCTTCGCTGGCGGATGCCGTCGCGACGAAACACGAGTACGCCGACAGCCACGCCGTCATCGCGCAAGCGATTGCTTTTTGCTTCCCCCGTATCGTCATGTTCCAAGCTCCCTTTCGGGCCCCCTTTGCTTGGTTTCGCGCGGTCAAACGGCGCGCCGCTTATGATCCTCCGACATTCCCTTTCTGCTGCTTCTCCTGATAGGTCTCGTGAATCCTCTTGAAGAGGTTTGCGTCCTTGCTCAGGAGCGACCCGGCTGGTTCGCCGCCTTCTTTGCCGCCGAAGTCGAGGATGCCACCCTTCGGGTCTTCCTCTTTTTCTTTGGGCAGGAACTGCGCGAGCAGGCCGGAAAGATCCGGACCTTTGTCCGCGGCTCCGCCGCCAGCACCGCCCGCCATCATGCCACCGCCCTCGTAGTTGCCGGAGCCCTTGGCGTCGGCCATCTTCGAGCCGCCCTCTTCATCTTTTTCGCCGCTAGCCGCGGAGGTGGAACCGCCGAGGCTCGGTGTTCCTCCGCTGCCTCCGCCTCCGCCCGCGCCTCCGCTTTTGAAGCCGCCGGGAGCCGGGCCGCCGCCACCGAAGCCGGAGGGCTTTCCGGGGTCGATGTTTCCGGGAAGGCCGTTTTCCGGCGCGCCAGCGTCCGCTGACTCATCGAGCGCGGCGCTGGTATCCGCTTCACCGCTCGGGACGAGCTGCATCCCTTGCGGAGCGCCTGCCGGATCGCCGACGAAGTTTCCGGCGAGGGGCAGGGGAACATCCGGGCTTCCCGGGTTCTTGAGTCTGTTCGCCGCTTTGTTCATCTCGGAAGCTGCCCACATGGAGAGGCTGCCGGCCGCGAGTTGCCCGACGCCCGTGGCGAGGGCCATGACTCCGGCTTGCGTCGCATCTTCTTTGGTTCTTCTTTGTTCGCCTTTCGCTTGGCTGGCGATGATGGCGGCCTTCTTTTTGGCGAATGCGGCGCTGGAGTTACTAAGACCGAAGTTTTCGACCATTCCCATCGCCGCGTCATTGCCTGCGACCGCGACCGCGCGGCCTTGGGCGTCGCCCGTGATTCCTTGAACACCCCTGGCGATTTCTTTGCTGTTGCGCTCATGCTTGCCGGCCTGCGAGAGGTGCATCACGCCCATGACGGTGTTGATGGCGCCGGAGGCCAGCTGGGTTCCGCCCGTGGCATACATCGTGGTCGCCGCGCCTTTATACGCCGAGGTTTGACTCTGGTCCGTCATGGCCTTCATCTGAGCGACCTGTCCTAGTGTGGAAGTCGTCATTGAGCCTGCGGCCTGCGTGACGGCGTTGATCGTCTGACCAGTCTTGATGGAACCCCTCGTGCCGCTGCAACCATACTTGTCGTTGATGGTCGCCGACGTCGCGCAGTCGTCTTCGCTCGCTGCGGTGTGTTCCTGAAGGGACCAGTACATGGGATTTTCGGGAGCGCTCTGTTGCGAATCTTTCCCGCCGCTCGTGGTGTTGGTCGCAGAGTTCGTCTGAGCGTTCTTACTGTTCGTGCCGCCATCGGTCGTGCCGCTATCGGTCGATTGTATCTGATAGCCCGCCGGATTCTCTTTCTCGTGCTGGTTCTGCGCTGCCCATCGGGCGGCGTCCTCTTCATTGTCGCGCGGAGCGGACGGTGTGCCCGTGCGCGGGCCGCTGCCGCGGCCCGCGTCGGGGGAGGTGCCGCCTGGGGCGTCCTCGTCGACGTTCGTCCCAGTGTAGGGCGCAGGCTCTTTTGTTCTCGCGGTTCCGCTATCAGCCGCTCCGCGTCCGCCCATGCCTATTACGGCCGGTGTGGAAGCGGAGTTGCCTTCCGGCTCTTCTTCTTCGAGGGTCACTTTGGCAGGTTCTACGGGTCCATCTCCGGCAGGAGCTGCGGGATGCGCTGCAGGGGTTGTGGGTGAGTCTGCTGAACACGCAACTGCTTGTCCCGCGCTG
>CAYOWB010000134.1:0-1712 GCA_964407515.1 uncultured Bacteriovoracaceae bacterium | reverse complement strand
TAAAGGCGGTCTGGCCTCTTCCGCAAGTTCCGGAGCAGGGATTCTTCCATGCGGAGAAGCACTGTTTGCCTGCTGCTTCCGCGTTCGCCGCGCAGATGCGGTTACCGGAGGCGCTTGCTGCGGTACTGCTAATAAGAGTCGTGGCCAGGACAAAGAATGAAAGACAAGCCGTACGTGGATCTGCCGCCAAAGCCTTCATAGGACTGTCCCCTCCCCAAGAATAGAGAACCCCGTATTTACTATTGTGGCGCGGGCGTTGAAGGGCGTCAATACCTGACTGAAAAACTCACGGTGGGGTGATGTGTCCGGGGAGACACGGTTTACAGATCTGGATTTCGTGTCGAAATCATTCCCAGTGCCGAATCATTCCCATGAGGGGTGAGAGGCCGTATCGCTCGAAGCTCTCGCAGAAGTCGGGGGCTTGGATGAGATCCCTGCATTTTAGGATCAGCTCCTTGGCCTGTTGATAACTTCCGGAAGAGGTTGCGTGCTCCACGAGTCGATGGGTATCGGCCAGTTCGTTCGCGATGAAGTCCGACCTGTACATGATCTGCATCAAGTACTCGTGAACTGCCTGCGCCTCGGCCTCGCTCAGTACACCAGCTTTCGCGAGTGTCTGGATGAGGTTCTCCCGGGTTAGCATCATACTGCAGGCGTAAAGCGCACCGGTCGATGAAGGGTCCGTGGCGTCCGAACTCGCCAAGGCGCAAGTGGTTCGGGTCCACTCCCTGAAGTTGGATGCATTCGGCAGTGTCCGCAGGAATACGGGGACTCCCTTCGCGGAGGCCTGTTGAAGTTTCTCTTCTATCGCTCGGAGGTCGGGACAGGGCGTTTTCGACCGGGGGCTGCAATCGAAGACCTTCGGAACAAGATGCGTCCGGATGGCGTTCAAGTACTTCTTCTCTTTCTTGAGGTAGGTATCGTATTTTCCGCAGATGAGGGCTATTTCACGTTCATTGTAGCGGAAGCGGTCAGCCCTCCCGTGGTGCCGGAAGGGCTTCTCACAGGCCTTCGGATCCAGGCGAAGGCGTTCGAGGATTTTTCTTGGATTGAAGCAGTGGTCCTGCCAGAAGTACACTTCATCTCGTTCCTCGATCGTCTGATTCTCCCAGTGATTGTGCGTCTCGGTCTTCTGGTTGTCCGCCTCGGTGCGGTGAAGGAGTTCGTGAAACCAGACGTCGGATCGAGTGAGTATGGCGGGATCATTGAAGTTGATCCGGTTCTCTTTTCTGATTGCGCAAGCGAGTGAGCCTTTTCCGCAAAGATCTTGTCGGCAGCTGATGAAGGGCCGCTGGTCCAGGCTTTCGTAAGCGCGTTTCACTACGAAGGAGGTCGCGCTGTTCTTCGTGCAGCGCCCGACGCGCTTGAGCATCTTCTCGAGAGTCTCGTCGAGCTTTTTTCCGTTCAGGTGGGCGATGCATCCGGGCGAAACGATCGGACCAAAAGCGCTGACGTAAGTTCCGTCCTTCCGGTAGTGTGCCGCGAAAAGCGCGACTGAAGGGAGCGTTTCCGTGATTGGCTTGAGTCTAGTCAGTTGTTCAATGAGCGCATCGGGAGTGTTCTGATCCAGACCATCGCAGTCCTGGGGCTGAGGCTGGGACGCGGGCTGAGGCTGGGACGCGGGCTGAGGCTGGGACGCGGGCTGAGGCTGGGACGCGGGCTGAGGCTGGGACGCGGGCTGAGGCTGGGACGCGGGCTGAGGCTGGGACGCG
>CAYOWB010000133.1:2625-10282 GCA_964407515.1 uncultured Bacteriovoracaceae bacterium | reverse complement strand
ATCCTTTCCGGCCTATCGAAGCCGCGAACCCGGCTCGACAGTGCCGACGCTCGGCGACGGCTCCGTCGATGTCACGGGCGGCATTTTTTTGACGATGCCAATCATCCAGGACAAAAGCCGCGCTCTGCTCCTGAGCGCGGGCGGTGGCTACACCTACCGAAGCGCTGGTTTCTCCGCGGCCCTCCCCTGGTCCACTGGCCTGAAGTTCCAGCCCACCGAACGGGGATTCTTCCTGAGCGCCATGGCGTATGGTTCGCACTCCCTCAAGACGGACTCGCGCACAGCGACAGCCTCGTCGATTGACTTCTCCAATAACGGCAGCGGCGGAAGCTTCATGGTCTCGGCCATCAATCCCTCACTCGTCAACATCAAAGGTGAAGTCGGCTACCGGATCACACGCGGACTGGGCTTCTACGTCGGCGCAACCCGAACGCTCGTCGGGATGTCGGCCCCTGTCGGCATGGAACTGAGCGTGGGCTTGCAAGCCCGGCTCGGAACCCTGTCCAAAAACCCGGCTGAATTGAATCCTCTGGATTACGGGAAATCGAACCGGGGCTTCGTGAACTATGCCTTTGAGGCCAAAGTCCAGCGAGTCAACGACCGGCTCAACCAGATCCGGATCGACAAGGGGTCCCAGGATGGTGTGGAAATGGGACAGGTTTTTGATATCTTTTTAGTTAAACAAGATGGTTCAGTAGGTGCCGCCGTCGCCCGCGCCAAGTGCACGAGCGTTCAACTCACGGAAGCCTCACTGACCATTACGGAGTACTTCAGCGAAGTCTGGATCGAAGAAGGCTTCGTGGCGAAACGTCCTCTGAACTAGGACGTCGCTTGAGATAGCCTGAGTTCTTTCTTGAGTGCGTTTTTTTAAGATGACTGGGAAAGCGCCACGAAGATGGCGCGGGGAGATAAGATGATGCGACGTGGATACCTGTTGGCCGGAGCTGTGCTGTTGGCTTTCGGATTGAACTCCGCTCATGCGGCGAAGTTCGCCAATCAGTTCACGGAATTCGAACTCCCGCCGCAGTGGCAGTGCAACCTCGAAGGCGCCGAGTGGGTTTGCCAGAGCACGCAGGACGGTAAGAAGCGCGATGCCATCATCGTTCTCGCCGCCAAGCTCAAGGGCGACCAGGACAGCCTGGACCAGTATCTCGCCTACCTCAAGGCCGCCAAGACCTTCACGAGCGTGCAGGGCAAGCCGGTGAAGTCGGAACCCAAGTACGCCAAGCACGTGAACCTGAACGGCCACGCCTGGGTGGACTCGCTCCATCTGGAATCGGAAATTCCGGGCTTCTACACCCGCTACCTGGCTACGGTGAAGGAAGACATCGGCGTCCTGATCACCTACTCCATCAACAAGAACAAGTATCAGCAGTACCTGCAGGACTTCGAGAACATGACTCGGACCCTGAAGGTCTTCCGCAAGGCGGGCGGGATCAACGTCAGCCCGGCCAACTCCAACCTGTTCGGCAACACGAACATTCCGCAGCACGTGGACAGCGGCACCGTATTCCCCGGCGCCGGCCCCGCGGGCGGCAGCGATCAGCAGCCGCAACAGAAGAAAGGCGGCGACCTCCCGCTCATCCCGATCCTCATCGGCGTAGCGATCGTCGGTTTCATCATCTGGCGGAAGAAGCGGAACGCGTAATAAAAGGTATCGCTCACCTTTTTGAGACTGACTGCGTTATCACGGGTATCCGCTTACTTTCTAAGAGGAAGTAAGCGGATACTTTTTTATAGAGGCACTGAATGTTCTCTGAAGCCCTTTGGACCAGCCTCGCCTGCGCACTCGCTTGGGCTCCCAGCAGTCCGGATACAGGACTGAGTCAGGAACGCGTCCGGATTTCGGTCGAAACACCAGGCACGATCGCCCGGTGGAGCGACGCATTCTGGGAAAAAACCGCGACTGAACTCATCGGCCAGGTCTCGCAGAAGCGCTCCACCTCACGTGAACTCATTCTGGCAGAAGCCCGCAAGGCCGGAGTGGCCCTCGAACTTCCCGACCCTGACACACAGGACGTCGCCACCACCGGAACTTACGGCATTCTCCCCGAAATCATGGTCGACCGGGGCCATGGCGCCATCCTGCCTCGCCCCCTCAAGACTCCCGCGCGATACTCGTGGTACCGACTCAGCCGCCAAGCCGCCCTCACCCTCCAGTACTTTCGCCAGGCCGAGCAATCGGCCCAGGACCCGAAGCGACTGCCGCACGCCGGGCTCCTTTGGCGTCAAGCCACCCATGAGTCGACCGTCCTTGCACAACACCTGCGCTATCTCTCACTCTGGGTCCCACAGCTGACTTCAGCCGGCGAGCTCGCGGCCTCGCACCACCCCAAGCTCATCGCCTGGAATCGAATTCTCAGCCAGAAAGACACTTCGGAAGAAGCTCGTTCCAAGCTTCGCCCTCAGCGGATCATGAAGCGCTCTTTCCTGCCTGCGGTCTGGAAGGGCACCGTGCCGCTCCCGATTGCCACCGACATCACCGATCGACGGTTCCTCAAGGAGTTCGAAGGCGCTCTTGAGACGCACTGGAATCAATCGCCCTGGGCCCTTCAGCAGGGAGTGCGCTTCAAGGTCGTCTGGAAGCAGGTACCTGAGAACCAGGCCTTCAAAGATGGCCGCGTGGATCTGATCGCGCATCTGAAACAGTTTCCGCGAGAGACCTTCATCCTGACGACCGGTGCACTCGCCCCTACCGTGCGCGATCGCGCGTTCATCCTCGGCCCCGGGCGCATCGACCCCCGCACCATCGCGCACGAGATCGGACACCTCCTCGGTTTCGACGACTGCTACGCTCGCGCACTGGACTCTGAAGGACTCCTCGGCGTCGCCGTCACGGAATGGGACAATCCGCTCCATCCGGACGAACTCATGTGCGACAACACGATCGGAGTCGTGCAGAGAACGTCTCCTCCGCTCATCTCAAATTGAACAGCATCACCTCGCGGAGGCAGACCTGATCGCGGGAGCCGCGGACGGTGATCCTCAGGCCGCGCGCTTCTTCGGGGCCACTCAGCTGATAGAAGAAGCTCTGGCCGTCGTTCTGCCCGGAAAGCTGGCCCGCGAGGCGCTCGCATAAGGTCGACGAGCGGTTCTGCGCGGCATACGCGGAGTAGCGCGAAGGCCGCGACAGAGACTCCCATCGCTTTCCGTCGACGGAGTATTCGAACTCGTACTTCTGTGCGGCAGCGGCGAACTGATCCACGCCTTCCACCATCATCAGATTGCGCATCGGCACAGGCTCATCGAACCGGAACTCGATCCAAGAGCCGCTCGGCCCGCACCACATCGAATCGCGATCCAGGTCGGCGACGTTCCGTGCGCTGGCCGGAACGTTCGAACGCACTTCGTACGGCGTTCCGTCACTCAGGCGATTCAAGGCGATGTGCACGAAGTTCTTCAGCACCCGTTCCATGTCGCGCGCGCCCGCCGTGCGCATGCACTGTCCTTCATCGTGCTGATCCCAGTGGAACTGGGTCCCATACACAGGCTTGTCCTTCATCTTCATCGCCTGAACGAGGCACGGAGTCTTCGCCATGATACTGGAAACGTCTTGCGGATACGTCGAAATGATATCGAACAAGGAGTCGATCCGATCGGCATTCACGCAGTCCGAGTGCCAGAACCAGCCCTCGAACTTCGGCCGCATCAGATTGAACAACATGTCGTAACGCGGAGACGCGTGACGGTTCCGCATCGCGAGGCCCGGAGTATTGGGGGTCAGCCAGCGGAACGGATTCGGACTGCCGCCCTCCAGACAACACTGATCAGCGGGGCGTCCGCCACAGGCGAACTCCGGCTGCGTCGTGCAGGTCACATCAATCTGGTCGACGTGATCAGGACCGAACTCCAGGCTGAAATCCTCATAGGACGGGCTCATGGCGGCCATGGCCGTCATCTGATGCCCTCCGCAAGCCCCGAGCACCGGCACTACCCGCTCGCCGGGGCCCTTTTCCCGTAATTGAGCTATGAAGTGATAGAAGCCCGACATGATGGCCGGATTCACTTCCACGAAATGGCGATAGTTCCCGCTCAGCAGAAAAAAGCTGGGCGCGGGCTCGTGCATGATCCAGGGAGCGATCCCGTCCGCCGGCGGAAGTGTCGCTCCATCCACGACCTTCCCGCGGACATTCAACAGCTGGCCCGGCTGTTTGACGATCTCCCTTCGGATACCCACGGGATGAAACTCGCCGATCCAGATCTCGTCCATCTGATCCACGTACGTCCGCTTCGTGATTTCCTGAATCGCGCGCTTCACTGGCTCGGCCGTGGTGACGCGAGTACCGAAGTGGTTGTTCGGGTCGTAGCGATTGCCTTCTTCCCAGGTGCCGACGGCGTAGTACCAGGGGTCCGTCGGAATCCGCGCTTCACGAGACGAGTAAAACTTCACTTCCCGCAGACAGGGGGTATTGGTCCCCATCAAAGCACGCTCGTCCGGATCGCGTCCGCCGAGCACCAGACGAAGCCGGGCCACATCAGAGATCGGACTGAAACGGAAGATCAGCTGATACCGGTTACCGGAGAACTCCGTCTCCGGGATCCTATGCCACTGGCCCTTCGGGTCCTCACCGGCCTTCTGGTAGGCCCAGTGGAAATCACGAATCTTATTTCCCTTGAGTACGCCGTTTTCCACCCAGCCTGACTTCATGTGAATCGCGCCCACGGTCCGCGGAGCCACGAACTGAATCTGCCACCATTCATGCCCGGTCGCATTCATGTGCGCGCACCAGGAGGTGTCCGATTTCCCATCGAACGCACGGGCGGGCTCTCCCGAAGGCTGGTCCGTTGAGGCGGAGGCCTGGCCGGTAAAATCGGACGCATGAACACCCGACGACATGGAGTAGGAATGGGAGGAAATCCCCAAGAAAAGGACCGCGACAAACGCCCCAGCAATGTACTTCATATGTCCCCTCAGTAGCGGCTGTTCTGCATGAGGCCATATCCGAAGTCAAAGGAACAGGCTCGATCCCTCTCGGCCTGCAATAACGCACCAAATCATTTGCAATTTTCTCTTACGGGACCGGAGCGACTCTCCTACACCTAAAAGCGGATCTTGGCCGTCTGAGGTTCACTCTGCAGCACACAACCGGCGCCACACAGAGCGATAACCCGAACCACGACCCTCACCGGAAGCACAACCTTCTTGATTCACTCCTCAGGACTTCAGAACTCGAATGGGCCCGATCTTGCCCAGAATCTGTTTGGAGGGTTTAGGACCGAAGAGGAGCAGACTCTCACGGTCAGCACGAAAATACCGTCGCGCGACTTTGCGAATATCCGAGGGCGTCACCTCGTCAATCAGCCGACAGATCTCGTCGACGCCGATGAAACGCCCCAGGAACATCTCGTTCTTCGCAATGCTCGACATCCGCGACTCGACGCTGTCCGCGTTAAGCAGGACCGTCCCCTTCAGGTTCTCCTTCGTCAGCTCCAGGTCCTCGTCGCTCATGAGATCCTTACGAAGCTTACCGACGCACTCGCGTAAGAGACGCATGCAGGTGGGCACCTGCTGAAGATTCGTCGCAAGATAGATGGAGAACACGCCCGAGTCCACGAACGGCGTGACGTTGGAATACACACTGTAGGCGAGCCCATGCTTTTCACGGATCTCCTGGAACAGCACGGAGCTCATTCCACCGCCCAGATAGGTATTCAGCAAATAGGCCGCGAATCGCTCCCGCGCCGAATAGCGCGGGCCCTCGGCGCCCCAGACCAGATGCACCTGCTCGGTATCGCGAGGCAACCACCAGGAGCCTTGTCGCATGGGAGGAGCCGGGTCCGCGCCGGAGATCCCGCCACGGGAGGAGCCCGACGGCGCCTGTCGCGCAAGATCCCTCAAGCGTCGTTTGACCGAATCATGCTCCACGTTCCCCGCCACCGATACAATGAGCTGCTCAGGCCGGTAATGCTTGCGAAAGTACCGGAGAAGATCCCCGCGGCGCATGCGACGGACACTGGTCTCGCTTCCCAGGATCGGGCGCCCCAGACCATGCCTCCCATAGAGGAGCTTGAAGAACTCGTCGTGCGCCATCTCCTCCGGAGACTCGTCCACCATCGAGATCTCCTGGAGAATCACTTTGCGCTCGCGCTCCATTTCGTCCGCGTCGAACTTCGAGTTGAGAAGAATATCGCTCAGAATGTCAGTCCCGAGAGCAAGGTCGCGATCCAGCAGCAACAGATGAAAACAGGTGTACTCACGCGCCGTAAAGGCGTTGAACTCGCCACCGACCTGATCCACTTCCTTGGCGATATCCAGAGCGCTTCTCGTAGCTGTCCCCTTGAAGAGCATGTGTTCGAGAAAGTGCGAGATCCCGGCCTCGCGGGGTTCCTCATGCCTCGTCCCCGCGCGCACCCACACTCCGATCGACAGGCTCCGGAACTCCGGATGCCGTTCGGTCAGCAGCGTGAGACCATTGTCGAAAATCGTCTTCCGAAACCTCAGAGAGCCTCCCATCAGAACAGCAGTCCTACCGAAATCCCGAAATATGGAACGAACCGCGACTCATCCATGAAAGGGTCATGCGCGCGAATGATGGCGATCTCCGCATCCCCTTCGAAGCGGCCGAAGATGAGCTTCAATCCCAGATTCGTGCCGATGTCATGCGTCGTATCCGAGACATAGGTCAGATCCGCGCTCCCGGAAACCCAGTTCGCGTAGTAGTTGAGTCCGCTGTAGAGCACCACCGACGTACCGAAGCGGTAACTGACGGGAATGGAGATATCGAGACTGGATCCTGAAAAAGTCTGCGTCACCGACTGCGCGCCGGTCGGCGTCGCATAACTGGAAGACCCTTTGGCGGCATACCGGCCAAAGCCGACCATTCCAGCCACAGCGAAGTTGTTCTGATAGAGAAACTGATATTTGGAGCCAAGGCGCCAGCCGCCCCCGCCCGCTGAGTAAAATGTCCCCAGCTGAAGGTCCCAACGCGGCAACAGCCCCGCCGCCCCCTGAATGCCAAACAACACTCCTTGAAAAGCGCCGGCGGCCTGGGTCATCCCTGCCGCTCCGATGGAAGCTGGTGCCAGCGGAAACAACCGTGCGGTCTCGATCTGGCCGCGGATCCGGTAGTGTCCCTGTCCCAACGCTTCGCCGATCTCATGCCGCAGCACGGGGGTCGTCAGGGAACTGCATCCGGAGAAAACGCCCCCCATCACGCATACCAGAGTCATGAGAGAACGAGGACGGCATCTCATCTGGACGTCTTCCTCCCGCGACGGCCCTCGCTCGCGATCGAACGTTCCACCCGCGCGAGCGTTTTCTTAAGGCGTGCGATGTGAATCACCCCTGTTCCCGGAATCGTCTGCGGCGAAGTCGTCACGCCGATCACGATTCCCGTCACCGGCGAACGCATTCTCGTCACTGTCTTGCCGAACGGATTCAGAATGGAGCCGATCAGCTGCCCTTCATAAATCAGGTCGCCCGGTCTTACCGAAAGATCGATGATTCCGCCCTTCTCGGCCCGGATCCACTCACTGGACTTCACGATGACCTGAAAGGGCGGCTTGTGCCGCTCACTCTTCGGCCACATGCCCATCTCGGAAAGCAGATTCAGGACACCGCGCATCCCGACCAGCGAAATCTTGCGTGAGAACTTACCGGTCTCCCCTGCCTCGAAAAGAATCGTCGGGATGCCGGCTTCGGTAGCCGCGCGCCGGA
>CAYOWB010000133.1:1618-2614 GCA_964407515.1 uncultured Bacteriovoracaceae bacterium | reverse complement strand
CCCTTGAGCCCCTCCTGATCCACGAGCACCGTCGCGCCAAACGCGCGCGACAGCCGCCGGACCCGCGGATTCTTCATGTCACCGCGAATGTGCGGCAGATTCATGCGACCCATCGCCGCCGTGTGCAAGTCGATTCCGAAGTCACACTTGCGAACCACCTCCTCGAACAACAGCCAGGCGATGCGATCGGCGTTGTTGCCGTTCTTCTGTCCGGGAAAGAACCGGTTCAGATCGCGGTGGTAAGGCAGGTAGCGGCTTTGAGTCAGGAACCCCTGGATATTCGCCACCGGGATGGCGATCAGCGTTCCGGAGAGATTCTCGTGATTGATATCGAAGATGAGGCGCCTGACGATGTCGACACCGTTGATCTCATCCCCGTGGATCGCGGCCATGACAAACGCAGTGGGGCCCGGCCGTCGCCCCCGGATCACGGTGATCGGGATCTCGATCGGCTCGGCGAGGGACGACTCCGAGATCTTCAGATAGATCTCGCGCGTTTCACCCGACGCCACTCCAGCGCCGCAGATTGTGAACTCGCTCCCGGCTTCATCCATGCAGCCAGCGAATCCTCCGATTCTATTTACCCATTATAGGGATTTTGGTATGAATCGGAAACAGAATGCCGCGTAAACCGTCAGAATCAGCTAAAAAACAGATTGGCACGTCCGAACGTGGCCGTCGTGGACCACAGGCGAAGCGCGTTCTAGAACCGGAAATCGTCTCGACTTCGGAGATCGAAGAAACTGAAGAAGCCGAGACCGACGGCGGGCACGACATTGACCAGGAAGCCGAAGAGCTCGCCTCTTCGAACCTTTCCGGGAACCTACCGGCCACGATCGATGACCGTCCCCACCTTCCGGAAGTCATCGACCCGGAACTGAAGTCCGTTTCGCCCACTGATCCACTTCGGCGTTATCTTGAGGAAATCCGCCAACACCCCCTCCTCGACCCCGAGGAGGAGTTTCGGCTCGCCAGCCAGCTCAAGGAGCTTCGCGA
>CAYOWB010000133.1:0-1479 GCA_964407515.1 uncultured Bacteriovoracaceae bacterium | reverse complement strand
CACCAAGGGCGCCCGCCTGGGGTACTACGCCTCCTGGTGGATCCGGTCCTACATCCTCAAATACCTGCTCGATAACTTCCGTCTAGTGAAGATCGGGACCACCCAAGCCCAGAAGAAACTCTTCTATCATCTGTTACGGGAGAAGGAGCGCCTGGAGGCCCAAGGTCTTCTGGCTGGCCCCAAACTCCTGGCCGAGAACCTCGGCGTCCGCGAAAAGGACGTCGTCGAAATGGAGCAGCGCCTCTCCTCTCGCGGATCCGAAATGCCCCTGGATGCCCCGGTCAATACCGAAGGCGGCGGCAAGGCTACCCACATGGACTTCCTCGCGGACGATCACGACGGGGCGGATGAAGTCCTGGCGAAGGAACAACTCCTGAAACTCCTGAAGGATCGTCTCCCTGAGTTCGAAAAGAGCTTAGCGGAGAAAGAACGCCGCATTCTCAATGAGAGACTGCTTGCCGAGGAACCCAAGACCCTCCAGGAAGTGGCGGATCACTACGGGCTGACCCGCGAAAGAGCCCGGCAAATCGAGGCGAAAGTGATCACGAAGCTGCGGCAGTTTCTCTCAGAAGACGGCTGGCCCGTGGACAGTTAGCCTGGGCGATCGCATCAGCCGCCCATCGCCATAAATTTCCTTTGCACAGGCAGGCCGTGCGTGCTACTTCCAGTGGGAACAAAATACAAGAATTTTAGCTTTAAGCTAAGTTTTCAGGACAGTAATAAATATGGCAGGAAAGACAGTAATTAAGGAAAAGAACTCTGAAATCGTGAAGAAATTCGGCCGCAAAGCCAACGATACTGGCTCGACCGAAGTTCAGGTGGCTTTGATCACCAATCGCATCAACGAACTCAACGATCACTTCAAGAATCACGTGCAGGATCATCACTCCAAGCGCGGCCTTCTGAAACTCGTCGGACAGCGCCGGCGCCTTCTGGCATACCTCAAGGCCAATGAACCCAAGCGGTACAGCCAGCTGATCCAGCAGCTTGAACTCAGAAAGTAACTGCAGTTCATCATTTGCAAATTCGCATTCCATCAATCGTCCACGGATGTGGACGCATCCGGATCGGTCCATCCTCAATTCACTTCGATTTGAAGGATGGGCCATTCTGGGCTCATACCCTAGGAGGGATCTATGATTCATCGTGTATCGTGTGAGGTGGGCGGCAAGACGCTGACCATCGAAACAGGTAAGTTGGCCAAACAGGCCGACGGTTCCGTGTTCGTCAGCTACGGCGACACCCGCGTTCTGGTGACGGCCTGCTCAGCGAAAGAACCGAAGCCCGGCGCGGACTTCTTCCCGCTGACCGTCGAATTCTCTGAAAAGTTCTATGCCGCTGGCAAGATCCCCGGCAGCTTCCCGCGCCGCGAAGGCCGTCCCACGACGGAAGCGACGCTCTCCGCACGCATGATCGACCGCCCGATCCGCCCGCTCTTTCCCGAAGGCTACCTCTGCGACACGCAAGTCGTCGCGACCG
>CAYOWB010000132.1:8595-10347 GCA_964407515.1 uncultured Bacteriovoracaceae bacterium | reverse complement strand
CGATCAGGGTCGTGGTCGTCGTCTTGCCGTTGGTTCCGGTGATTGCGACGAGCGGCTCCTTCAAAGCGCTCGCGGCCAGTTCGATCTCGTTGGTGATCGGAACGCCTGCGGCTTTCGCCTCTTCGAGCGGCTTGGTGTTCAGGGGAACGCCCGGGCTGACGACGATGAGTTCAGCGGTGGTGAAGGTCTTGCTATTATGCCGCCCTAGTTCGTATTCGAGCTTCAGATCGGCGCAGGCGTTGACGGACTCGGAGAGTTCGCTCTTCTGCTTCATATCGGTGACGATCACCTTGGCGCCCTGCTTGGTCATGTAACGGGCCACGGCGACGCCGGACCGGCCGAAGCCGACGACGAGAACTCTCTTACCCTTGAACTTACTCATGCGAATACTACCTCAATTTCAAAGTCGATAATGTGAACAGAGCCAATAGAATCGAGATAATCCAAAATCTGACGATCACCTTGGGCTCGGCCCACCCCTTCAATTCGAAGTGATGATGGATCGGAGCCATCCGCAACACCCTCTTGCCGGTCAGCTTGAAGGACGTCACCTGCGCCATGACGGAAAGCGCCTCGAGGACGAAGACCCCACCGCAGAGCGCGAGCAGAATTTCATTCTTAGTAATTACGGCTACTACTCCAAGTCCGCCACCGAGTGCAAGCGACCCAACGTCTCCCATGAAGACCTGGGCCGGATAGGGATTCAACCAGAGGAAGCCGAGCCACGCGGCGAGTTCACCAGAACCCGCCACATAAGGAATCTGAAGATATTCCGCAATCTTAGCGTGACCCGCGCAGTATGCGAGGATCAGAAAGGTCACTGACGTGGTGATCGTCGGCCCCACCGCGAGTCCATCGAGTCCGTCAGTCAGATTAACAGCGTTCGAAGCACCCACGATCACGAAAACCGCGAAAGGAATAAACAGGGCTCCGAGATAAAGAGACCAACCCTTGAAGAACGGGAACTTCAAGACCGGAGGCGTGTCCCGCATCGCGTAAATCGCGTACGCGGCAATCAGGGCGACGACGATCTGGAGAAGCATCTTCTTCCTGCCCAGAAGTCCCTTCGGATTCTTCTGAACCACCTTCCGGTAGTCGTCGATGTAACCGATCACGCCGAAGAGCAGCGTCGAAATGAGCGCGATCCAGATGTTCTTGTTGGAAAGGTCCGCCCAAAGGAGCGTGGAAATCGCGATCGAAAGAAGGATTAAACCGCCACCCATCGTCGGCGTACCCTTCTTGGAAAGATGCGACTGAGGACCGTCGTTCCGGATGGCTTGTCCCATTTGCTTGCGCTGAAGGAACCGAATGAAGGACGGTCCGATCAGCATCGCGATGAACACGCTCGTAATCGCGGCTCCAAACGTCCTGAACGTGATGTACTTGAATACGTTAAACGCAGGATGCGAGACATGGAGCGGATAGAGCAAATGGAAGAGCATGATGCGATGCTACGGTTTTTCTAAAAACGGTGTCAAGGGAGTTGAAGAGCTTCCGCCGCGACTTCGCGATCATCGAAGTGGATCTTCATCGTCTTACCCGGATTCCGGGGGTCCAGGATGATCTGGTAGTCCTCGTGCCCCTTCCCGGCGATCAAGACCAGATCGCCCGAACGCGCATACCGGATAGCAGCATGAATGGCCTTCTTTCGGTCCGCCTCGACCGTCACTTGCTGCCCGGTGCCGCTGCCGACCAGGATCTCCTCGATAATGGCATCCGGATTCTCCGTACGAGGATTATCCGAAGTCACGA
>CAYOWB010000132.1:7406-8585 GCA_964407515.1 uncultured Bacteriovoracaceae bacterium | reverse complement strand
GCAGACGTGGTCTGAGAGCTCCACGGCGAGCTTTCCCATCACGGGACGCTTTGTGCGATCGCGGTCGCCTCCACAACCGAAAACAGTGATGAGGCGGTTCGCCCCTTTGACCTGACCGAGGGTGCGCAGCACCTTCTCAAGAGCGTCCGGCTTGTGGGCATAGTCGACCATGACGTGGATGCCCTTGCTGTTGGGAACGCGCTCCAACCGCCCGGGAACGACCTGGATCGCCTTCAGTCCCTCACCAATCTTCTCAGGGGTAACGCCCAAGGCGGACGTCACGGAAAGCGCTGCAAGGATATTGGAGGCGTTAAAGAGACCCGTGAGCGCGGACTGGACTTCGACGGTCCCGACACGTCCCCTGATCCCACCCAGGTCGATCTTCAGCGTGGAACCCACGAAGCTCGCGGACGAATCCTGAACGGAATAAGTCACCAGCTTCGGAGCGCCCGCGTCCTTCAGTTCGCGAGCGAGCCGCTGTCCATGGCTATCATCGAGATTGATGGCTGCATGCGGCTTTTTTCCGGCCCGAATCGATTCCTCCATCGCGCGCGTGAACAAGAGTTTCTTGGACTGGAAGTAGTCTTCCATGTCCGGATGGAAATCCATGTGCTCAGGAGAAAGATTCGAGAACACCGCGCCATCCCAGGCGATCGCATCGGCGCGATGCTGCTTGAGTGCGTGGGAGGAAACCTCCATCACCACAGCGGTGCAACCGTCGGCTCGCATCCCGGCGAGTAGCTTCTGCAGCTCCACCGGCCCCGGCGTCGTGTGCGTGGAAGGAATGATCTTGTCTTCGAAACGGAAGTTCACCGTTCCAATGACGCCGACGCGATGGCCGGCGGCTTTGAGGATCGACTCGATGAGGTAGGTCGTCGTGGTCTTCCCGCTCGTCCCCGTCACGCCGATCATCTTCATCGCGCGTGAAGGATGACCATGGAATGCGTCCGCGAGATGCGCGAGCGCGGCTCGCGTATTCTCAAGCTGAAGGTAAGGCGCCGTCAGACCGGAAATCTCGCTCAGAGCCTTCTCGCCGATGATGAGCGAGGCTCCTGCCTGTTGAACCTGAGGGATGAAGGCATGCGCGTCTTGCGAGACGCCGCGAATCGCGACGAAGACCATACCCTTCTTCGCTTCACGCGAGTCCGAAGTCACCCCCTGCACCGGAAGGTCAAGGAC
>CAYOWB010000132.1:5262-7324 GCA_964407515.1 uncultured Bacteriovoracaceae bacterium | reverse complement strand
CATACGGCATCCCAAAAAGGGAGCAAAGCACTTTCTGATGCCCGGCGCGTCAAAGAACTGACGTTTGACAGCCGTGCGCTGGAATTCCTAAAATACTGAAGGGCCTTGTTCCTATTTTCTCGGGGAAATCACGATGAAGCGATCCGCGGTTCTGGCGTTTACTCTGGCAGTGAGTACTTCGGGCCCGCTGGCGCACGCGGTACTCCCGGCGATTTCTCCCCACGAGAACAACGCCGTGATCACTGGCAACCTGACTTCCGACGCGGCCTGTGTTCCGCAAAACGCCCGCGACGAGTACCAGGTGTGGGTTTCGGTCGGACAGATCCTCCTTTACCAAGTCGATGTCCCGCAGCAGGGCTCTTTCGAGTTCCACGTGAAACCGGGCAAGTATGATGTCACAGCCACGAACATGAAGGGCTGTTCGGTCGTCGCGCAAGTGACCGTGGGAGCCAAGAGGGTGGCCCAGGTGAATTTGAAGCTCGTGCCGAAGAAGAATTGAAGAGGCGAACATGAAGAATCACTTCAGGAAGAAATGGATCATTGCATCTATCGGAATCGTATCGTCTCTCGCGCTTTCCCCTCCGGCGTTCGGCATAGGGTACGTACCGGGTGGATGTGGAACTCTCTGCCTGGCAAGTATGCGGGACTTCTGCCCCACCTGCTACGCGAACAGTGGATATTACGGCGGCTACGGCAGCTACGGCGGAATGATGCCGTGGGGAACGCCATCACCCTATTGGTGGCAGACCGGGCCGATGATGTACTCCAACTTCTATCAGCCGGCGCCTTGGTACTCCTCTGGTATGCCGGGTATGAGCTATTACTCCCCGGGCGTCATGGGGAATTACTATCCGGGCGGAGGCGGCGTGTTCGCTGCAAAGCCAAATCTTTATCTCATCGGCGCGCCCGGCACTCAGGTCAGCGTGAAGATCCAAATGAAAGAGGAAGGCGCAAACTGGCTCGCCGCTGTCCCGGCCCACGGACAGGAAGGCTGGAAGGGCACTTTAAATGACCGTAAACGCATCGTGACCGAGAACGGTGCCTACCGTTACCTTTACTCCGACTATCGGCTCTTCGGTCAGAACTTTCAGGATCAGAACGGTTTCTGTGCCGATCGCAAGAACATCATTAACAAGATGGCTCTTGAGCTGAACCGCGCTGGTTTCTCCGGCCGCGAGCTGGCGGACTTCATCGAGTACTGGTCCGTCAAGCTTCCGGCCTCGAAGCGCTACTGTGTGTACCCACAAGACGAGCGCCAACTCAATGCAGTCGCCCCACTGGAGGTGACCCCCAAGCCCGTCGCCATTCGTCGCGTGCTTTTCATGGTCCAAGTGGGAGAGGGTCTGACGAAGTCCGGCCACAAGTTCACGTCCGCACCGAAGAGCACGTGGACCCCGGAACCGCTTCGCATGCCTGCCTCCGAGAAGGAAGGCCTGGTCATTCGCGAATGGGGTGTCGGATTCTTCGCCGCGGGAGAAAAACCAGTTCCCGCTACCAAGTGACAAGGCCCGTATCCGCCTCCACGCGAATGACCGCCGGCGCCGACTGGTTGAGCGCCTGAACGAACCGTGGCCCTAGTCCGGTCACGCAGGGCAACATCTGCTCGCGCGCGATTGAGCACGCGTGGCTGAGAAGTCCACCCTTCAGGAAAAGAACCGCGCTCGCTTGCCCAAAGAACAGAATAGAATCAGGGCGAGCACTCGTGAAGATCAGCACCGAAGCGTTGGGCGGAACCTCCGGCCCCAGATGGAACAATCCAATACTTTCCTTCCACCGTACCGGGAGAAACGGGTAAACCTTGCCAGCGCGACTGCTCTCCATCGAAGAAGGGTTTGTCGCTACCTTCACCGCTTTCCGGCTCAACCGGTGAAGCCTCCGCAGGGGAACAGGCCTGCTGCCAAGCTGGCGAAAGTACGTTCCGTCGCTTCTGTAAATTCTTGAGTAGCTTCAGGGTGCGCCGGCATCCCCGGGGCGCGCCCCCGGGCTTCATCAGCCACCGAGCGAGGGCCTGTTCCGGGTGTGGTGGCAGTCTCGGGAGGAGGGGCTGCTGGCAGATCCCGGG
>CAYOWB010000132.1:2159-5245 GCA_964407515.1 uncultured Bacteriovoracaceae bacterium | reverse complement strand
CTCCCCGATCGGCTGCTCCAGAGCAGCGACATAAGCCTCCATCCGCCACTGAATCCGCGCGAGGTGGAATACCTTCTTCACGGGCCCTGACGCCTCGATTGCGGGGCAGCCGCCGGCGCCCGCCTTCACTGAAAGCCCACCGTCACTCAAGGCACGGATCAACGCGTCGAGATCGAGTTCCAGTGCCGCCTTGCTCTTCCGAAAATACGCCTTCTCCTCGCAACGGGAGAAGCGTAAGGCATTCAGCGCCTCTCGCCACAGGCCTTCGAGTTCCTGGAGTGTCGTCTTCGGCAGCTCATTCTCAACGGAAATCCAGAAAGAACTCATGGGAGGGAAATTCTCCAAAGTGTGCCTCGCGTCGCCGCGAATATGAAATGATCAGTCACGAGCGGCGCTGAGGAGGAGCCCATGTCCGCACGTTCGCGTCTCACTGTCTTTCCGGTCACACCATCCACCTCAAGCCAAGTTCCGTCGAAGGCCAGGACCGCGAATCGGGATGAGCCTGGGAGTCGTGCCGGCACCGACAGGATCGGGCTCGGAAGCTTCGTGGTCCAAACTGGAGTTCCGTTCTTCGCTCGGAGCGCGATGATCTCGCCCTGTTTGAGAGTGTGAAGCACCAGGCCCTCGTGCGAGAGGAGTTCACTCCGGAGGAGTGGAAGTCCGCCGAGCTTCCGGGTCCAGACCAGTCGACCCTGCTCCGGATCGACCGCATGGCTCCAGCCTGCTTCGTCCGGCGTGAACTTGGGGCCCAGCTGTCCGGTCCCCGTGGTCACAAGAATCATCTTCGTACGCGAATCGTAGACCGGAGTTCCCCAGGGCGATCCAGGTAACTCCACTTGCCAGAGCAGCTCACCGTCTTTCGTCTGAAGCGCCTTCAACGCGGAATGCCCCGGAGCGGTCTCAGCCAGCAAAAGAAGAACCGTCTCACTTTGAAATAAAGACGGCGTCGTATCGCAGTGACCGACGGACCGGCCCCAAATCAACCTCCCGGAGTCCGCCTCGACCGCATAGGCGCCCGCCTGGCCGGCACAACCGTAAAGAGTCTTTCCATCTCGCGAAACCCGAGGAGCCGATTCGATGTGGCCGCCAAAGCGCCGATGCCAAAGCACCTCGCCTTCAGGCAACTTCAGGCTTACCAGGCGCGCGCTGTTCGCGTCGTGAAGACCCTCGCCGACGATCAGGTGCTGGCCGTCCTGCGCCGCAATCACGGTCGGAGGTGCCAACACCGGCTCAGCCATTTGAAGCGAAAACTTCAGCGTCCCGTCTTTCGCGGAAAACGCATCCACCGTCGCTCGTTCCGTGCCTAAAATCACAAGATGGTATCTTGCACTGTAAGCCAGGTTGGAGAGCGCTGGTCTAGGAAGCGCTTGCGTCCAGCTTCCGGACGGCAAGAGCGCCGGAAGGGATTCGACGGAATTGAGGGCGGGTGCGGCCACCGCGTACCTCCGCCACTTCTGGATCTGAAGCCCGCCGAGCGCAATCAGACTCAGGCACAGCACCGTGAGCACTGGCACACGATACCGACGCGGCGCCCGCCTCTTCAGCACGCAATGCACTCCAGCCGAAACAACACCCACTGCCGCCATCAATGCCGGCATCACTGCTGCGAGAGGCGCCAGCGCGGGAAAGAAGTAGAGCCGCATACGCCCTAAGTTTAATGCATTCGGCCGGCGTTACCCCAGGCTTTTCCGCCCCTTCTGGACTGGAGCCTCGTGGGCGGACTGGCCGTAATTCAGCAGGGGTTCGTCAGAGCCACCGAGGATATCGATCTCCTCATCGACGCGGTCGCCCTTCTCCCGGATCACGCAGCACGTGAACTCACACCTAAGGACTTCGAGGAATACCAGGTCATTCGTGTCGCGGACGAAATCGTCGTCGACCTCATGACGGCGGCGTCCGGGAAAAGGACATTCTGGACCGCCGCCTCCTAGAGAACCTCCTGAAGCGCAGCTAGCCCTGGCGACTTAAAGATCACCGAGATTCAGCTTCACCAAATCGCCCTCAGCGAGGGTCTTGCCTTCCTGAGGAAGCTGCGATTTCACGACGCCGGCACCATGCACTTCGAGTTTAAAGCGATGGCCCTTGAGCACTTGGATCGCCTCACGCGCTGTCAGGCCACGAAGATCGGGCATCTTCCAGAGCGGGCTGCCGTCGGGGGTGGATCCGTCCCAGCGAAGTGCCGCCTCAGCATCCCCCTCGGACGCCCCGGCGCCGGAAACCGCGTCTGCCTTGCCAGCATTCGCAGTCTGATCCGTGGCCGCAGGCCCTTCCGTCGTGGCCGGAACCCGCTCCAACACCGGTCCCTGAGTCGTGACATTGGGAGCAGTGACCTTCGCCAGAGAAGTGTTCAGTCTGTCGGTCAACTCGCCGTTCTTCCCGTCCTTCTTGGCCAAGACTGGCGGAGCCACAGTAGCCGGAATGCTGTAGCGATTCACCGCTGCGGCAAGAATCCCACGGAACAGCGGCGCGGCCGTCTCGGATGCGTAATACACGCCTCGGGGCGAGTCCACCGCCGTGTAGATCACGAGTCGCGGTTCGACTCCCACCGGGAAGCCGATAAATGAGGCGATGTACCGGGAACGTGAGTACTTGCCCGTGTTCGGGTCCACTGTCTGCGCCGTACCGGTTTTGCCAGCCACGACGTAGCCATCGAGTCTAGCCTTCATTCCCGTGCCCTTGTCCTCGGTCACGGCGGCAAGCGCCTCGGTGACAGCGACGGCGACCTTCTCAGGCAGGATGCGCTTGTGCGTTTCCGGCGCGGGCTGTTCGGCCTCATCGTCGCGCAGATACGTCTTCAGAATGGAGGGCTGCACGAGCAAACCGCCATTGGCGAAGGCGGCGTACGCGCGCATCATCTGAATGGGAGTGACCAGTATGCCTTGCCCGAAGCCGATGTTCGCGAGGGAAAGCGGCGACCAGTCCTTCCGCTGTGGCATCATACCGGAAATCTCGCCCGGAAAGCCTACTCCGGTGCGCCCTCCGAAGCCGAAAGACTTCAGCGTCGCATGGTACTTGTCCGCGCCGAGTTTCAGCGCGAGCTTCGCCGACCCGACCGGGGGCGTGCTCACGGCCGACGACCTCGAGGT
>CAYOWB010000132.1:0-2149 GCA_964407515.1 uncultured Bacteriovoracaceae bacterium | reverse complement strand
ACTCGAACTTCTCGTGTGCCTCGGCTTCCGAAATGCGCTTGCCCTGCACGATGAAGGAACCGTGCTCGCCGTGGACCTTGTCCGTGAGCTTCATGCCGTTGTTGAGGGCGCTCGCGAGCAGCAACGCCTTCAGGGTCGACCCCGGCTCGTAGCCGTCCGTGAAAACGCGGTTACGACGGCGATTGGCGGGTGCGCCACGTTCGTTGGGATTGAATGACGGCTCATTGGCGACGGCCAGAATCTCGCCCGTCATCGAATCCATTACCATGGCGTACGCCGCCTTCGCATCCGTGCGGGTGACTGTGTTCTTGAGTTCCTGTTCGACCGCGAACTGCAGCGAAGCGTCGATCGTCAGCATGACCGGCTCGCCGTCCTTCACATCCCGCGCCGTCACCGCGTCGATGAAGGCAGGACGTCCAAGCGCGTCCCTGACCGCGTTGATGGAAATCACCTTGCCGCGCAGCCGTTCGTTCGCCCAGAGTTCCACCCCCTCAAGCCCTTCTGAGTCGAGGTTCACGTCACCCAAAGTATGAGCCGCGAGCTGGCCATGCGGATAGACGCGTTTACTTTCGCGAACGAGCCAGAAGCCATCCATCAGATCCTCGCCCGCATCGATGATGCCGTACTTCTTCAAACGATTGAGATCCGTATCCGTCAGGTGACGTTTGATCCAAGCGAACTCGCGCTTGTCTTTCATGCGCTCGAGGAGCTTCGTGTACGGGATATCCGTGGCCTTGGAGAGCAACCGCGCGACGGTCTTCCGGTTGTGGATCTTTGTTGGGTTGACGGCAAGACTCTTGGTCTCGATGTTAATCGCCAAAGGCTCGCCGTTCCGGTCCATGATCATTCCGCGTCGCGGCCGCGCCAGCACTTTGGAACGGAACTGCTTCCGCGCGACGTCCTCGAGACGCTGATCCTTGATGATCTGAATGTAGGCGGCACGTCCGATGATCGCGATGACGGCGATGAGGCAGACGACCAGAACGGTCGTCATCCGGGTCTTTACGGGATCGGTCTTCATTTGAGGTGCACCACCTGGTCGGCGCGAGGTTGACTGAGCCCGAACTTGGTCCGGGCCAGCTGTTCTAGATGCCGAGGCGAGCGTAGACCCGCGAGCTTGAGTTCGAGCTTTTCTCGCTCCTGCTTCAAGTTGCGAATCATCCGGTCGGTCTGACCGATCTCGTAGGTGGTGCGAACGATGGTAAGCCGAAGCCACACGGTCACCACCGCCATGAGAATCATGACGGGAATGACCCACAAAGGTATCCATTGCCGAAAGCCGGTTTTAGTTCCGCCTCGTGCGTTCCTCACACCCGCTGAGCGATCCTGAGTTTCGCGCTTCTTGCGCGAGGATTGGCCTCAATCTCAGCTTCCTCCGCTTCAACCGGCTTCTTGGTCAGGGGCTCGAAGCCCTCTTTCCGGAAAGCCAGCTTGACCTTTCGGTCCTCCAGCGAATGGAAGCTCAGGATCGCCACTCTCCCCCGTGGCCTTACATTGAGTATAACACGCTCAAGCAAGCAATCGAGCTCTTCGAGCTCTTCGTTGACCGCGATTCGCAGTGCTTGAAAGGTTCGCGTCGCCGCATGAATTCGTCCGTACCGCGCCGGAGGCGGTACCGCGCGGACAATCAGCTCCGCGAGTTCAGTCGTCGTATGCGGAAGACGTGCCTCCCCGCGCGCGCGAACAATCGCCGCTGCAATGCGTCGCGAGAAGCGCTCCTCACCATATTCGTAAATGATGTCCGCAAGGTCGCGCTCATTCGTGCGGGCCAGAAGCTCGCGGGCGCTGAGCCCGCGTGAACGATCGAGGCGCATATCGAGCGGACCTTCGTTTTGAAAGCTGAGACCCCGTTCGGCTGTGTCCAGCTGGTCGCTCGAGAATCCCAGATCCGCCATGAGCCCGAGCACGGGCCGGTCTTTGATCACAGGCTCGATCTCACTGAAGCGTGAATGATGCAGCTCGAGTCGCCCTTCGGCGATTTCCTTTTGGAATCGGGTTCGAGCGCGGGCGATCGCCTCTTCGTCCTGATCAATGGAGAGAACTTTGTGCTTCGCCGTGCGCGGATCTTGCGCGAGTGCAGTGAGCAATCCGTTCGTGTGCCCGCCACCGCCCAACGTACAATCCACGATCCAATGCGGAGGCGCGTCTT
>CAYOWB010000131.1:6417-10356 GCA_964407515.1 uncultured Bacteriovoracaceae bacterium | reverse complement strand
TAGAAGCCCGAGACGCGCATGACGTATGGAACGGCACGCGTGTCCTCCGGCACTTGCGGGGCTCTCTCTCCCGGTTGAAGAATGGTCCTTTCGATCTCGACCCAATGGCCGCGCGTTTTGGAACTCACGATGCGGACCCCCTGTTTTTCGGCTTAGTGCCGACGCACGTACGCCGACGGTCCCATGAGGGCCGACGGAATCGGAAGGTCGATCATGCGCTTCAGGCCCGGCGTGGCGTTGACCACATTCGGGATCGAGTTCACGGCGAGCGCCATCGTACCGATGCCACCGGGGATCTCAGGCGTGTTCGCCATGTGAACCTCGGGGGTACCGAAGATGTTGATGTAGTCGCCGGTCTTCACGCCTTCGAGCGAAGGATGGATCTGCTGCGGATGCACGAGCTTGATCACTTCTTTGTTGCCGCAGTAGCCGATGCCGATGTGTTCGCAACCGGCAACCATGCCGGGCTGGACCTTCACATGAGGCGTTTCGCGATAAACCTTCGAGATGATCGGGCGGCGGGTCTCTTCGATGCGATCGACCTTGAGGCCGACGCCTTCGGCGATCATGCGGATCGACTCAGGGAAGCCGATGTGGCCGACGATCTCGCCGCTCTTGATCCCGCGTTCGAATTCCTCGGGAGTGGCGCCCACGCCCTGGGTCTTCATGACGGTCGGACCGAAGGGAGAGAGGTCGTTAATACGGGCGGCTTCGATGCGCTCCACTTTGAGGCAAGCCGCGCTCAGCATGATGACTTGCGCGTCGAGAATAAAGCCAGGGTTGATGCCGGTGCCGAGGATCGTGACGCCAGCCTTCTTCGCCATTTCGTCGAGCTGACGGGCGAGCTCCGGCTGCTGCGCTTCAGGCATCGCCATTTCTTCGGCGATGGTAACGAGATCCAGGCCCGCTTCCACGACCTGCTTCATCTCGTTGAAGCATTCCTTGGTGAAGGAGTTGATGGCCATGACCACGACATCGGCCTTGTTCTTGTCGAGCGCCGTAGGGGACGGCTTCACCACCGTCACGCCGACCTTGCGGTCCAACTTCAAAGCTTCGCCGACATCTTTGCCGACGTAATCCGGACGAGCGTCGATTGCACCGACGACTTCAAGTCCTTCCTTATCAAGCATGGTCTTCACCATGCCGCTGCCCATGGCCCCCAGGCCCCACTGAATCACGCGAATCTTGTTCATAGGAAACCCCCTCAGGTTGTTTGAACCCGAGCAGGCTAACACTTTAAACTTCCGAGTCAACACAGCGGGAACTAGGTATCGCTCACCTTTTTGATACGCGGCGCATCACCCTCAGCCAGATAACCGGATAACGCAATGCACCTCAAAAAGGTGAGCGATACCTTTTTTTGCGAAGTCCCGGTTTCAGTCGCGAAGTCCGGTGTCCGCGCCAAAACCGGCGCGCAGGCGGCGTTTTCCCGGCTCAATCCTTGAACAGCACCGACGCCATGATCCAAAAACTCCAAACGAATGAACGCCCCCGTGAACGTTGCCTTGCTCAAGGCGCGGCCTGCCTCAGCCTGAGGGAGTGTCTTGCCGTGCTCATCGGGACTGGCCAACGAGATCGAAGCGCCCTCGACATCGCTGATGCCATCCTTCAACGAGCAGGCGAAGGCCTCCCCGAAGGATTCCGCGAGAAGTCCTTCTTTCTCTCCACCGAGCGCTCTCCCTCCGCGCTCCTCAATGGCATTCCAGGTCTCGGACATGCCAACCAGGCCAGGCTGCTGGCCTCCTTTGATCTCGCACGGCGGTATTCCCACCACCTCATGGAATCCACGCTCGAAGCACACGAGCGCCCCACCCCACGCGACCGATCCACTCGCGCGCTGGCCGCCGTACCCCAAAGTCTGCGGCATGAGCGCCAGGAGTGGATCGGGTTCGTTCCGCTCCTGAGACCCTCGCGAGTCGGAGAGTTCTGCATCGTCGAGCGTGGCGTACGTACCCACGTCAATTTCGAGCCAGCGGAACTTTTCGCACGGATCCTGGCGTTGCGCCCTACCGGCTTCTACCTCTTTCACAATCACCCGAGCGGTGACCTGACCCCCTCGGACGCCGACCTTCATCTCACTCAACAGGTCGACGAGGTCGCGCATCGCCTGGGAGTGCGGCTTCTCGGTCACGGGATCGTCCACGCAAGCGGAGCACACTGGATTCCACTTCATTAAGGCACTCCCCTGTGCGACAAAAAGAGCGTGGAAGCATCAACCGGACACCTTCTTTGCGAGAATTGTCAGAAGCCACAGTCGCTCTGCCTGTGCGCGGGAATCCAACCCATGGACAGCCGGATTCATGTCTTCGTTCTGCAGCACCCGCAGGAGCCGGACCGTGACCTCGGCTCCGCGCGCATCGCGAACCTGGCGCTGAGCAACTCCACCCTGAAGGTGGGACTCTCCTGGCCCAATCTAAAGAAAGCCCTCGGGCGCGAGGACGCGGATCCGGCGCGCTGGGCGGTGCTTTACCTGGGAAGCGGAGTGAAAGGTGGAGCGAAGCCTCAAACTGCCGGTCAATCGCTACGCGCTACCCCGTGCGAAGCCGCTCCGTCGGGAACCGCGCCCGGCCCGGCGCCCACTCGGAAGCCTGGCCCCCAGGGGACTGAACTGACCATCACCGACAAAAAGGGCACACCGCTGCCCGATCAGAAGAAAGCAATTGCTGAGTTGGAAGGGATCGTCCTTCTGGACGGAACCTGGAGTCAAGCGAAGGCGCTCTGGTGGCGAAACCCCTGGCTCCTCAAACTTAAGCGGATCATCCTGAACCCGCGCGAGAAATCTCTTTATAAGGAATTACGTTGGGAGCCGCGGAGTGAATGCCTCTCGACGATTGAGTCGATCGCCGTTGCACTCACCTCACTGGGCGAACCCACCCAAACTGGCGAACGACTTCGGGCACTCTTTGCAGAGCTATTGGATCGTTACAGAAAGTCGGGACTCTCGCGTCGCCCTTCATCCGGGCAGCGCACCGGCAACCCGCGTACCGGTGGACCTGGCGCCGGTCGCCCGGACCGCCGCCGCTTCCGCCGGCGGAAGTAACACCGCCATCGCGCGTCTCTCGTCACCGCCTCTGTGCGCACGGGCATCCCCGCACGCTCAAGGGGACCTCAGCGCTTCTTCTTCTGCTGCTGCATCTTCTGCAGCATATCCATCGCGGCCTTCATCTGGGCGTTCATGTTCGGGCCACCCGGGCGTCCGCCGCCCATGCCGCCACGACCACCCATCGCACCCATGGCACCCATCATCTGCTGCATCTTCGCGAGCGCTTCATTCATGTTCCGAGCGCCGGGGAAGGCCATCTTCATCATCTGTTCACTCGCCTGCTTGAGTTTCAAGAAGACGAGGACATTGATAACGGTGAGAACCAGAACCAGAACCCAACTGATGATCACGAGAGTCGACATGCCGAATGTCTACCATCAAGCTGCTCGCCGAAGCAATGCCCCTGATGCCTTCACGGCCAGAGAAGAGGCACCCAGTCACGTTCCGTCCGCAGCTCTTTCTCTCCCATGCACTGGCGACAGAGATGGTCGGGTACGATCTTAGCCACGAGCGCGCCCTTTCCACGCTCTGTTCCGAAGAAGGGCGTGAGCGACCACGCCGTCAATACCCGTTCAGCCTCCCGTGCGTCGCGAGGCGCCTCCTTCAGAGGGAGCAAAATGGAAAGGTCAAACTTCGCGATGGGCAGCTTGACGCCCAAGCGCTCATCCGCCTCGACGTCCAGGCGGGCGCTGTAACACGAAAAAGTTCCCGTAGCGGGGCTCTGAAAGATGATTTCCCTCGGAACAGGGATCTCGCTGAGTAGCTCCTTCACGCACGCGGGTATCCGGTCGCTCTCCTCTTTCTTGCCCAAACGGAGACGCAGAACCGGCACGGCGCTGCGCTGCAACTCATACACAAGCTGATGCTTCTCGCGAATGCCGCTCACGCAGCCCGCA
>CAYOWB010000131.1:6103-6397 GCA_964407515.1 uncultured Bacteriovoracaceae bacterium | reverse complement strand
CCCGCAATCGCTTCAAGACTCATCCCATGAAAGAGCCAGCCGGCCTTTTCGCAATCCAGACGTTCATTCGGCAATGGGTTGGATCGGTAGTCCACCCCTCCCGGACCCGCCTTGGGGTCCGCGGGCGCACCTGCCGGACGGCGCACTCTCAAGTTCGTCGGATACACGTGATCGACTGCATGCTCGTTCTTCGGTACACTGCCGCAAGCCGAGCAGAACAAAAGCGTTTGAACAAATACGGCGCAGAAAAAAAACGCACGCAAGATCTTCACTGGACGTTCACCTCTCAGCGTT
>CAYOWB010000131.1:4296-6089 GCA_964407515.1 uncultured Bacteriovoracaceae bacterium | reverse complement strand
CATGCTGCTTCTATTATAAACCATTTTGCCGAAGCGCACGCTAAAAGGCACGCCGGTTGCACACGCCCATCCGCGCCGCGATGAATGCCCGTGGCCAATGCCTACAGTCAATCACCACTCAAGAATGAGGAGGACTCATATGAAAAAGACTCTCTTGCGACGGACCCTGACGATCGCAGTCCTGGCGACCGCCGCCTTTTTTAACGGATGTTCGAACGAAGGCGACCCCACGTCGTCTCAGCAGGCCGGGCCTGTCATGCACCCGAACGCCCAGGGCGGCCCCGCCTGGACGGTTCGGCTGAAATCCACCTGCAACGACCGTGCGGTGGACAGCTGCGTCTCGGCTTACGGATTCACTGTCGCCGCTGACCGGAAGTACCTCGTCGGCCCAGGCCCGGACGGGCAACTCCTTGACGGCGCTCTGAGCGAAGGCGAATTCGCCGCGGTGGAACAACTCGTTCTGAAGCAGCTGCCCCTTCTCAACCAGGAGATCAGCCCCGAGGCCTGCGCTCCGAGAACCGCCCAAGAAACGGACGACTCGATCAGCCTCTCTAGCCACGGCCGCGACAAGACCGTAGTCCGTGCGGCGCAGTCGGAAATCTGTGCGCTCGCGACGACCGAAGACGCAGCCCTGCTTCAAAAGACGATGAAGGACCTGGCCGCGCGTTACTACCCGACTCCGTTTCCAAGTGAGTGCATCAACGCCAGCATCGCGATGAAAGACCTTTACCGTGATCTGCGTCACTGCACGACCTCAAGTGATTGCGCGTACGTCGATAATGCGTTCCAACCCATCGGCCACGCTGAAGTGCAATTCGTCGTCACCGATGACTGCACGATGATGAAGCCCCTGGTAGTCGCGAACGGATCCGCCGCGGCGGCAAGCCAGCTCAAGCTCTCGATGGCCCGCGAAAATGTCCGTCAGGTCTGCGGTCCTCAGCTGACCCGGATCAACTGCGCCAGACCCACGGGATTCCAGGCACATTCCGCCGCGCCGATGTGCGTGGCCGGCGAGTGCCGCGTGAGTCCGGACGTCGTTTTCTACTGATCTGAAGTCCGCACTGAGAAGAAGAGAGCGGGTTCTGCGACCGTGGCACTTCGGTTGCAGAACCCGCTCGCATGTTCAGGTGGATCCTTTCTCTCTCTATCGTTCTCTCCTTCGCTGCCTGCGGCAGCGGAACCGACGACATCAACCAAACCGATCTCGCACCCCGGATGCCCGCGGAGCGGATGATCCACTCCGCCGGTTGGGAGGAACTCGTGATCATCGGTGGCGGCGCGAAGACGACGCTCGACATGCTAGGGCATTTCGTCAGCGCACCGAACGCCTGCTACCTCGAGTCCTTCGGGGCCGTGTCGCTGAGCGACTGGAACAAGATCGCCAATACGGCGAACGAATTCGCTGCAGGCGAACCTCGACCCGAGCCCACGTGCATTCCAAACCCGTCTGAAGACAATCGTCAACTCTACCCGAGCGTCGAAATCAAGATCGCCGGAAAAACGAAGCCCATGCTCGACGCCAGGGGAAACGAAATCTGCACCACCATGCAGAACACTGCCATGGCCGCGGAATTCGTCGCGGCAATCGGCCGTGTCATCACGACGGCGCGTTACGAGGGCTGCCCCGAACGCCGGGGTCAGCAGTAAGAAAGTATCCGTCTCAAAAGTTCAAGGATGATCCGATCTCACGATCGCAGGCCAAGGAAGGCCTCTGACATCCGCGCGAAGGTCGTATCCATCAGCCAATCGACATCGTCTTTGTCAGTCCCACGGGGATGAATGGGTTCAAGGAC
>CAYOWB010000131.1:235-4286 GCA_964407515.1 uncultured Bacteriovoracaceae bacterium | reverse complement strand
AATCCGCACGACCCCGCGCTTCACGCGCCACTTCTTCTCGGAAAGGAACTGCCGCATCGGAGATGCGACGATCGGTACGATCGGCACTCCGGCCTGAGCCGCCATGCGAAATGCGCCCTTCTTGAACGGCAGCAGTCCGTCGGTGACGCGGTTTCGCGTCCCTTCAGGGAATATGAACACGGACGCGCCGTCCTTCACGATCTTATCGACCGCACGATTCAAGCCCTCAATCGCACGGGCACGATCGCTGCGGTCGATCATCTGATTGCCGGCACCCACCAGAAAAAGTCCGAACAGCGGCAGCCATCGGAGTTCCTTTTTCGCGATTCCGATCGTCCTACGAGGAAACATCGCACCGAAGATCGGGACATCGAGGGCACTCTGGTGATTCGCCACGAAGATACAGGGCTGATGCGCTGAGAGACGCTCGCGGCCCGAGACAGAGATCCGCACTCCGGCGAGCCTTAACGCCGTCTTCGAAAAGACTCGCGCGAAATCCTTGTTGAGATTCAAGTTCCCCCAACGGAACAAGACCATCCAAAGACCGACGAAGCTACAGGCGAACAACCAGGAGCCAATCAGAACGACGCGCAAGTAGTAGAACATAGTCCGCGGCGATCATAGCCGAGGCCTACTCCACCTTCAACATTTCACTGAGGAGCTCGCTTACGACTTCATTGTCGATCTCGGTATTACGGCTCCGGTGCACGATCAGCCCTTCAGGCAAAGTCGTGACGAAGTCCGGATGATCGTCCAACGATCTGCCGGTCCACTCGCCCCGGACAACCCGGAAGGAGTCCCCTTCCTGGTAACCGTACAGGTCGTACGTGTACTCGAAAGAGATGGGCACCGTTCCGACGTAGTCGTAATCCGGGACGAACGGGCGCGCGCCGGAAAACCATGCGGCAACATGAAGTACGTTGGGATCGGTCTGGTCCCTAGCGATATTGAAGCCCGCGCGCCAGATCGGCGTGTTCCATACAGGAATTCCGGGATCATGATCGATGATGATGGGTCGCCCCCTTTCGAACATCTCGGCCTGCACGATACGATGGAATTGATCGGGGTGAATATCCGTATGGAGGCTAAGGCGGTCTCCGAGGTACCGCTGCCCGAAGAAGTTCATGCCCTCGACGTCTTCGTAAGTCTTCACGATAATCGCCTTCAGGTCACCGACACCGAACCGGATGCCATTCAAGGTCATCGGCTGACGGGGTTCAGGGGCGACCAGCGAGGCAACCGCCCAGGCATTACACAATCCTTCCCAGCCGGTCGCATAGGGGTCGTAGAAGTTCTCTCGTTCAAACTGCGACGACTTGGCGTCGATGTTCTTCCGACGCTTGGCGAACGTATCGTACTTTTGCAAAGGCGCCGCTTCCTTGCCTTGCCCCTGCCATTCGAAAAGATAGGTCTCACGAGCCGGGAACCAGTGAGAGGACCACGGCTTGGCCGGAACGGCCACTTCCATCTCGCCGATCTCTTTGACGTACAGCTCGCCGTAGTGATCCGTCGCCTTTCTGAACTCAGCGGGATATCGCGAGAACTGCGGCATACTGCTGACTGGAGCGTCCACGCCACCACAGCTTGTCAGCGTGGAAACCGCGGCGAAAACTCCGGTAGCAAGGGCCAAGGCGTGAATGGTGCGCATGTCTTCTCCCCCTTGGGAAAAAGGGGGACGACTCGCTGAGTCCATCCCCCCTTCGGTAAATAGGAATCGCTTTTCTGCTGGATCAGGCCTTAGGCTTCACGACGCCGCCCGTGCCGTTTCCACCGCAGGTGTCGATCATTCGCCCCGTTTCACGGACATCGATCAACTTCGGGTTGGCGCCCTTCGTGGAGTCAAGAACGCTCTGGCAAAACTCGCCCAGATCGCCCTTCATCGACAGGACATCCGCGCAGGTGACGGGACGTTCGATCGTCATGGTCTCTTCGACCTCCTTGAAGCGGTGGCAGCTGCCGTTCTTTGAGAAAATCGGCACCTCGTGCTGACGGGCATCGACGAAGAACTTGTCGGCGAATACACCGCTCGTTACACGGCGGTTCCCCGGCAAGAAGACCTCACCCGGCATCGCCGCAACCCAGGTCACATGCGAGTCCGTGCACTGAATCCGAATATTCTGAGGCGCGCGCTGAACGTCGAACCGTTCCGGGTTCTCGCAGCGGGCACGGAGTTCTTCCCAGCTGATCGGCTTCCCGGGAACGCCAGGAGTGCCAGGGCCGGTGCCGGGTTTTCCACCCGCCATCGCGCTCGCGCCGAGCACGGACAGAGCCACAAACAACATTAGAGTATGCTTAGACATTGAATCCTCCCCTGTTTCAGGTTGCTGCCAATTCGGTGTTCGGTAGTACTGCACTGTCCCGACCGGCGCGCGTCTTGGTGCAACCGTAGTGCCAGCAATCGCTCAGCGAAAAAACCTCAGGGAATTCACGGGATCAGAAAAAGAAAGAGCCGAGCGATTCCTGATCGGAAAAGCTCGGCTCGTGCTTCTTTGCATTCTGCCGGGCGATTCATCAGCCCGGGTTCGTGCGTTTCTCAACGCACACTGGGCATCGCCAACGCCTACTCGAGGCCGTACCGGCGACGCTTTCTCCACAGAGTGCTCAAATTGATCCCCAATATACTGGCCGCTTCTTCCAAAGTACGAGCCGTGGCCAACACACTCTGAATGTGCTGTTTTTCCAGCTCTTCCAAGCTCACGTCAGCTCCGGTCGCAGTCGGGCCAGGCGCCAGATCCTCCAGCGCCGCATTCATCACCGTCTCGTGGACCCGGTCCGGAAGGTCTTCGACCGTGACGTATTCACCCGTACAAAGAATAGCCGCCCGTTCGAGCGCATTCTTCAACTCACGAATGTTGCCGGGCCAGGTGTAATTCACGATCGCACGTTTCGCAGCTTCGTCCAGCGACCGAGGGTTCCGATTCGTGGCCACGAAAGCCCGGGCGAGGAGTTGCTCGCTCAGCGTCAACACGTCTTCGGGCCGTTGCCTGAGCGACGGCATATGAAGATCGATAACGTTCAAGCGGAAATACAGGTCTTCACGAAAACGCCCGTTCTTAACTTCGCGCTCCAGATCCTTGTTCGTGGCCGCGATGATTCGGACATCCACCTTGATGGTCTTCGTATCTCCGACGCGCTCGAACTCGCGCTCCTGCAGGAACCGCAGCAACTTAGTCTGAAGGTTCGGAGAAATTTCACCGATTTCATCCAAGAACACCGTCCCGCTATCCGCCACCTGGAGGCGACCCATCTTGTCCTTCACGGCTCCCGTGAATGCTCCACGGACGTGACCGAAGAGCTCGGACTCCAGGAGGTTCTCGGACAGAGTCGCGCAGTTCACGACGGCGAATGGCCCCTTGGCCCGCCCACTTCCGTCATGGATCATCTTGGCCAGCAACGTCTTGCCCGTTCCGCTTTCTCCAGTAATGAGAATAGTGGAGTCGGTGACGGCCACCTTACGGGCCGTATCGAGCACCTTCAACATCTTGGGATTTCGACTGACGATCGCCGATGGCTCGGCCAGCACGTCAACCTGGTCCCGTAAACGCGTATTCTCGTCACGAAGGCGACGGAACTCCTCGATACGTCCAACCAAGTGCTCAAGCTGCTCCGGAGTGAACGGCTTAACGAGGTAGTCGTAAGCGCCGTTCTTCATCGCAGCCACCGCGGTATCGATACTTCCGTAGGCAGTCATGATCACCACCGTTGCGGCAGGAAAGTACTCGCGGGTCTTGGTCAGGAGATCGAGGCCGCTCATTCCGTCCATTCTGAGGTCGGTCAGGAGGATATCCGGGACACTCTTGCGCATCAACGTAATGGCCAGCTCTCCGCTATCCGCTACTTCCACGTGATGTCCCGTTTCCTTCAGGGACATCTCGATCGTGCTGCAGATACTCCTCTCATCGTCCACTACCAGAATCCGCACCACTTCATGCTCCTTTCCTATCTCGATTCAAACCATCACACCGCTGCTTCAGATCTCTTAACAGGCAAACGGAACCCGAATTCCGACCCCTTACCGGGTTCGCTCGTCACCCAAATTCTTCCACCATGG
>CAYOWB010000131.1:0-225 GCA_964407515.1 uncultured Bacteriovoracaceae bacterium | reverse complement strand
TTTACTATTTCTCGCGCAATGGCGAGCCCCATGCCGACGCTGCCCGACTTCGCGATTCGAATATCGTAAAAAGCGCTGAACCGATCGAAAATTCTGCTCTGCCTGCTATAGTCGATCCCTTGTCCGTTGTCACGCACACGGATCTCAACCCAATCGCCTTGGTAAGCCAGGCCAGCCGACACTCTGCCGCCTTTTGAAGTATGCCGAAGCGCATTGGTCAATAGG
>CAYOWB010000130.1:10022-10365 GCA_964407515.1 uncultured Bacteriovoracaceae bacterium | reverse complement strand
GTGCCCGAGCGAAGCGAGGGAGGCGCGCGAAGTCAGGGTGACTGTACCCCGAGGGGTGCATGAAAAGTCCCCCAGCGCGCGAACGCTTCCAGCAGGATGAACTCCCGAGGAAAGGAAGAACATCCCATGCGTGAACAAGGCCAAGCGAGTGCCCATCCAGGGACGGCCCCCGCGTGATTGAGGCAGTCGGCCGCTAGAACCCGAAGAGCCGCTTCGCGTTCGCGGTCGTGGCGGAGGCGATTTCTTCGAAGGGCGCCTTGCGCACTTCCGCGAGCTTTCGCGCGGTCTGCACGACCATCGACGGTTCGCACTTCTTTCCACGGAAGGGCAGGGGAGCCAGGTA
>CAYOWB010000130.1:5432-10012 GCA_964407515.1 uncultured Bacteriovoracaceae bacterium | reverse complement strand
TCTCTACCATGAGGCGATCGAGCGGAAATGCGGAGGCGCACTCCTGAATCTCCTGGGCGCTCTTGAAGGTCAGGATTCCGGAGAACGAAATGAAGAACCCGAGATCCAGGCAGGCCTCGCCAAACGCACGCGTGCCCGTGAAGCAATGAATCACCCCCGGGATGCGGCCGTCGCTGATCCCTGATCGATAGTTCTTCAGCTGCGCCAGGACATCTTCCTCCGCTTCGCGGGAATGAATGATGATCGGCTTCTTCAGTTCGAGCGCCAAACCCAGCTGTTCATCGAACACCTTTCGCTGGGTTTCGCGCGGAGAGAGGTCGTAGTGGTAGTCCAGTCCGATCTCGCCGACCGCCCGATACTTCGGATGCCGGGCCGCCTCACGGATGATCGCGGCGTCCTCCGCCTTCCACTTCTGTGCTTCATGCGGATGTACTCCGCCCGCGTGGAGTACGCCCTCATGGCGTTCCGAGAGCGTGCGCGCCGTCTCGAAGTCCGGAATCTCCGCGGCCACTACGAGAAGCCCTGTCACCCCTGCAAACGCCGCTTCGCGGATCAGATCATCGGCCTTCTTGGTGCCGAAGTCGTAGCTGAGGTGGCAGTGCGAATCGATGAGCTGATGCTGAATAGTCATAAGCGAAGGCTCCCGAGGTAAACGAGATATGCGGCAAACGTGAGGAGGATCGCTCCGCTCGCCATCTTGACCGCTTTCATCCAGCGGCCGGATTTTGGAAGGACACGAAGGCTGCCGGTGAATGCCGCGACGGCGAGTAGCAACGTGCCGAGTCCGAACGAGAAGGCTAGCATGAGAGCGAAGCCCAACAGCACCGAGCGGGTGGTGGCGATGAAACCCAAGACCCCGGCTAGCACCGGAGTGGTGCAGGGAGCGGCAATGAAGCCGGATCCAAGGCCGACGACGAACGCGCCGCCGGTTCGCGAACGCCTGTGGCCACGTGCATTCGCTGAATGGTTCTTGAATGGAGTCCACGCAGGAATTACATCCAGCATCGCGAGAGCGGCCAGGGCGAGGAAGAGGCCGATTCCGATGTACCAGCCCGCGCTCTGGGTGAGCGAACCGAAAAGCTTACCCGTCAACGCGGCCGCGACACCCAGGAACGAATACGTCAAACTCATGCCGGCAATATAGGATACCGCGCGGAGGGCGATGGTCCTCCAGCGGCGTTCCGCTCCCGTGCCGATCACTCCGATCGTGATGGGGATCATGGGGTAGATGCATGGAGTGAGGCTCGAAGCCAGGCCGCCCGCGTAGGCGACCGCGATGGCAAGAAGCATCTGCCCGAGCGTGGGGGACGTCGTGCTGAGAAGGGAGGTGAGGGTCTCGTTCAGACTGTCCATCGCGGACAAGAAGCTAGCACGGGGCAAGGGAGTTTGCTACTCTCGCACTCCGTGAGCAAGCACCTCTGGTTGACGATCCTCGGACTCATTGCAGCACTTCTGGGAGCGACTTCGTGTCAGAAAGGCGCGAACCCGTTGGAGCCGCCAGGGGCCATTCAGATCCAGTTGTCCACAGAGCCCGTATCGATCGATCCGGCCACGGCCGAAGATGGAGTTTCCCTCAAGATCATCAATAATACGATGGATGGTCTGATGGGCTACGATTCTCAAGGAAAGCTTCAGAATCGGCTCGCCTCGAAAGTCACGGTTGCCGGCGACGGAAAACGCTACGAGTTCGAGTTGCGCCCAGGGGCGCGCTGGTCTGATGGCCAACCGGTTCGCGCCGAGGATTTCGTCACGGGTTTCCGGCGCTCGCTCGCCAAGGGAAATGCGTCCAAGCTCGCCGTGCTGCTCTCTCCGATCTCCCGCGCCCGCGACGTCATGAAAGGAACGCTTCCTCCGGAGCGTCTCGGAGTGCGCGCGGAGGGTGGGAAGCTCGTCATCGAACTCGATCAGCCGGTTTCGTACTTCACCGAGATGATGACTCTGCCTCCGGCCATGCCGGCGCGCGAAGACGCATTGAAGGGCACGCAAGGAAAGTGGACGGAAGCGGTGCCGGTGACGGGCGCTTATCGCATCGCGATTCACGAGTACGATCGCCATTACGTCATGCTGCCGAATGAGCACCACTGGGATAAGACGGTGGAATCACCGGCGCCGGTCGTTGTTCGGATCGTTCATGATGAGTCGACTGCGGTCAGTCTTTTCGAACGCGCGAAGCTGGATATCCTGACTCGCATCCCCTCGTACGATCTGGATCGCTTCCGGAGCAAGGGCATCCTTCGTACCGATCCATTCATCTCGACCTACTACCTCGCGTTCAACGTTAAGAAGGCGCCTTTCTCCAGTCGCGAGTACCGTCGCGCCCTCGCGGGTGCGATCCGGCGCGACGAGATCATGGCCGCGCTCGGCTCGGGAGAACGGCCGGCCAGCGGCTGGTTGCCTCCGGGGCTGGAGGGGCATGTCCCGTATCGCGATACGACGCCTCAGTTCGCCGATGCCGTGAAGGCGGTGGCCGCGCGCAAAGCCAAGGGACGGCTTTCCGTGAAGACCGGGTTCGATACCGGCGCACGCAACTCGCTCATCCTGGAGAAGATTCAGAGCGATGTCATGAATCAGCTCGGAATCCGCCTTGAGCTCGATCAGCAGACCTGGAAAAGCTACATCAAGCAGCTGGCGACCGACGCGCCGCCCCTTTATCGCTTCGGGTGCATGGCGCCGTTTCTCGATCCGATCTTTCATCTGCGCGTCTTCACCAGTGGAGACCCGAACAACTACACCGGGTGGTCCAATCCCGCATACGATAGGCTCGTGAGCGAGATCGAACGTCTGCCGCGTGGAGCGGAACGGGAACGGAAGATTGCCCAGGCTCAAGACATTCTTCTGAATCGCGAGACGATCGTGATCCCGGTCTATCACTACATCCAGACTCACGTGGTCTCGCCGAAGATCGAGGGCTTTGCCGTGAACCCCTTCGGCGTCGTGGAGTGGCGTAAACTGCGGCGGCGTTAACTTCGAGTCACCGTTCCCGGGAGATCCTACGGAACTGCCGCTATTCAGCGGGATCGCGATCAGGTCCGGCAAATCGCGGAATACTGGCGCGTACCTTTTCCTTCGCGGCGATAGCTGTGAAAGACGTGTCCTTCCGCATCCTGCGTGCAACGGGTGCAGGCGCGCAGAATCTCGACGTCTTCGGCACGCATTCCGATGTCGCGCAGTTCCGCCGCGTTGACGGCAGGCAGGTCGAGCATCCGTGGAGACGGAACGGCGAGCTTTCCACCGTGCTCTTTTTCGAAATCCTCCGCGAGTTCCGGACTCACCTCGTAGCAGCACGGACCGATCGCGGGCCCGATTGCCGCGACCCAATCCGAGGGCTTCTCGCCACGCGCTTTCAGTTTTTCCCAGAGGGCCGTCAGGATGCGTGCATGCGTTCCGCGCCAGCCTGCATGAACCGCCGCGACCGCGCCGCCGTCTTTGCGCGCGAGTAGAATCGGCACGCAGTCCGCCGTACGGACCGAGACGACGACATCGCGCTCAAAGGAGAAGAGTCCGTCGACCTCGCCGCAGGTCTGAGTCGCATGATTCACGTCGGCGATTGCGATTCCATGGACCTGCTTCCAGACCGGGGAGCGCTCCTCGAAGCGGACCTCCAGCGGAGACGCCACCGGAGTCCGCGCGTCGCCAAAGCCGTGATCGATTCCAGGAATACGGGAAAGGAGGGAGCTCTTCATGGAGAAGCAGTCTACTTCTTCACCCGATACTTCCGCAATCCTTCGAGTAGTGCGTTGAAGGCGGACGGTGGCTCCGCCTCAAATCGGAGAGGCTGTCCCGTGACCGGATGCATGAATCCCAAGACGCGCGCATGAAGCGCCTGGCCGGCGAGATCTTTCACGAGCGCCCGAATCTCCTCGGGCAGCGCGAGCCACTTGTCCGCGCGTTCGCTCGGGACGCCGTAAACCGGATCGCCGAGCAGGGAGTGCCCAAGTCCCGAGAGGTGAACCCGGACTTGATGCGTTCGCCCCGTTTCGAGGTGCGCGACGACGAAGCTCGCGAAGCCGTTCTTGCCGACCGGCGCGCGATACACTTCCTCGCGGCGGTAATGAGTCACCGCATGCCGTCCGGTCTTCACGTTCATCGACATCTTCTTGCGATCACTCGGATGGCGGCCGATCAAGCTCTCGATCTTTCCCAAGGGTTGTGTCGGCTCGCCGTAGCAGAGTGCCCAGTATTCGCGCTCGATCGCGTGCTCCGAGAAGACCTTCGACAGCGCCTGGTGCGCGGCGTCCGTCTTGGTGATGACTAGTGCGCCGCTCGTGTCTTTGTCGATCCGGTGGACGATCCCCGGCCGGAGGACGCCGCCGATTCCGCTCAGGTCCTTCACGTGATGGAGGAGGGCGTGAACCAGCGTGCCTTCCATCTGCGTCGTCGAGGGATGGACCGTGAGGCCCGGGGGCTTGTTCACGACGACCAGGTGCTCGTCTTGGAAAAGAATGTCGAGCGGACGGTCCTCGGGGACGAGTTCCGTCGGTACCGGGGGAGGGAATTCGATCCGGACCTGGTCACCTGGCTTGAGACGCGCGCCAGCCTTGATCGTCTTCCCATTCACGGTCAGGGTACCGTCGTCGATG
>CAYOWB010000130.1:0-5419 GCA_964407515.1 uncultured Bacteriovoracaceae bacterium | reverse complement strand
CTGGCTGCGCGATACCGAACGCGGCTCTCCGCCGCTCCAGCTTCCTTTGCCGGCTTCCAATGCCTTCAACAAGGCGACGTCGGCTCGTTCCTGTGGCGCGTGCTCCTGAAGCTCGCGGCCCGCTACGATCACATAAGTCCAGAGGGTGTTCACTGTTTCTTTTCCGTGGCGCGGTTATAGCGCGCCATGTACGCCGCTGCCACCTTTGCGTGAGGGAGTCGCAGGTACTTCGCCACCTGGGTGACAAACCCGCGCAGAAACACTGGGGCGGGAAGGCGGTCAAAGATCTCTTCTTCAATGGCCGTAAGGTACGTCTTACTGACCTTCGTGTACTCGGAGAGCTCCTCGAGCGAGACCGCGCGTGCTTCGCGGACTTTCTTCAGGAATGCGCCGCTCCACTCCGCTTCCTGGGCGATCTCCATCGCCAGAACATCGGCAATCCGTTGCGAGGCCGGGCGGGCGGGGCTGTCCGGCGCAAGGGGCTGCGGTTCTTGAGGCCGGGAGTCGGAGGCCTTCGCCGAGGCGGAGGACGTCGGTGGGGTAAGAGGCGTATCCTCCGGCGGTGCGTCGAAGTCCGTCGAAGGAGGAACCAGGATCATCGCTTCGCCGTGATCGCGTTCCATCGGTGGTACGCGGTCGATCGAGATGACCTTCGCGCCCGGGCCCGACGGAGCGCCGGTTCCGATCTTCGGCGATAGGATGCCGTGATTCTGGTCGTACTCGCGGCGTTTGTTCGGATCGGAGAGAACGGTGTAGGCGTGTTCGATGCGTTGAAGGACTTCTTCGGTCTCCTCTTCGCTTATGAGGGTGTAGAGCGCCACGCTACCTTTTTTATAAGCGCTCTTCACGCGCATGTACGCCGCACGAATCTCGGCGGGAGATGCGTTCGGGGCTACTTCGAGCAGTTCGTAATACGTCGTCTCTTCCGTGAGAATCATCGGCCGGATTCACTCTTTCGATCACCGTGGCGTTTGATGAGATAGCTTGAGATGCGCTCCAGGCTTGCGACGAGCCGGGAGTTCGGGAATTCGAGCATGAGAGGGCGCTTGCGGCGCACGGCCTGCCATACCGCGCTGTCATAGTCGAGGTACCCGACGTAATCGAGGTCCAGTCCGAAGTACTTCTTGCAGACCGTCTTCACCGAGAACCCGATGTCCACGTCAGTCTGCGTGCGCGCCTGATTGATTAGCAGCATTGGCTGGAATTTTGGGATCTCTTCTTTGAGACGCAAGCCGGCTTCGGCGCTTGCTTTGTTTACTTCGCGGAAGAGGTCCGAAGGACTTTTGATCCCCATCGAGTTCTTCGCATCCATCGCCATGTCGATGTACTTGTGGACCTCGGCGAGGCGAGGGGAGGCGCGCAAGCGCCGGTAGTATGCGCTCTTGATGAAGCGATAGGCGTTCTCGATGGAGGTTGGTTCCGGTAGCAGCGTGACGATGCCGACGTCGGCGAAGAGGAAGAAGTCGATCGTGTTCAGCGAGGTGCCAGCGCCGAGGTCGAACAGGACGTAGTCCGCATCGAGCTCGTGGATTTGCTGAAGCAACGCTACCTTCATCTCGAAGCTGATGTTAGCGACACCCACGGCGTCTTGCGCGCCGCTGATAATCTCGAGGTTAGGGACGCCTGTTGGCGTGATGCAATGGTTGATGTGCGAAACGCGTCCCGAAAAGAAGTCACTCAGAGTTTTCTTTGGGAGATCCACGCCGAGCGTCGTGTGGAGATTCGCGCCACCGAGGTCGAGATCGATCGCGATGACTCGCTGACCGGATCGCGAGAGCGTGATGGCGAGGCTCGATGCAATTAAGCTCTTGCCGACTCCGCCCTTTCCGCCCCCGAGTGCCCAGATCTGTTTGACCCGGCTCGTAGATGAGGCCGTAATAGAGAGGAAGGGATTCTCGGTTTCCGAGACTCCCGGCAGAGATAAAGCTGTATGGGCGGTCCTGACGCTTCCTTCCATGGATCGTCGCACCTCTTCTCTAATAGGATTGAGGGGCTAGCTTGCTGAGTCAAGCTCAATTCTTGGAGACAGGTGGGTGCGTAGGGTCTTACGCGGAAGCCCCCCTGAGCGCGTACGGAATTTCCAGAAAAGCCCAGGGCAGAAGGCTCGACTGTGGTGAATAATGCACAGCGCAACTCCTGCTTCGTAGAACCCCTTGTAATTCTTAATCAAAAAATGACCAAAAACAGTGAAAAAATCTCGATTTTTGGCCTCTTTTGGCACTCCGGTTGCTTATGTCTCATTTAGTCCACATCATTTTGGTCAAGCGTAAGCAGTAGAGGAAGGCCGAGGAAGGTTAAGAGGCGTCCATGAAACGATTTGCCGAAGCGAAGTTTCAGCAGTTGAGTGCCGCGTTTCCGATCCGTCTGCAGATGCGGTCGGACATCAATATTCCGCGGAAGGTCTGGCACATGGTGATGGGCCTGACGATCGTCGCCCTCTACCTTTCCGGCTATTCGCGTAGCGCTGCGGTCGTGACCCTCGGAAGTATTCTGGGACTCGATCTTCTGGTCGAGATGGCCCGGCTGAAGATTCCCGCTTTCAACGAAAAGATCATGCGTTTCTGGAGCCCCATCATGCGGAACTGCGAAGTGAATCGCATGAGCGGCATCCCGTATTACCTGGCGGCGAGCGTTCTCGCGATCGGGATATTTCCGAAACCCATCGCTGTTCTCAGTATCGCTTATCTCGCCTGTGGCGACCCCATCGCTTCGACTTTCGGGATTCTCTACGGCGACAAGAGTATTCGTTTCCGGAATGGGCGTTCTTTGATCGGTACGGCTGCTGGCGTTCTGGCTTGTGCGATCGTGACGTTTATTTTCCTCAGCTCGCTCCATCTTTCGGATGCGACCGTGATTACTCTTTCCGTGATCGGCGGTCTTGCCGGAGGAATGGCGGAGATGCTTCCGCTGGATATCGACGACAACTTCTCAATTCCGATGGTTTCGGGCTTCGTTCTGTGGCTGTCGTTCATCCTGCTCGGCGTTTAATTCGGGTGGGTATCCAACTGACACGCAGCTGACTAACTTCTGTACAGTCGGCCTGCTTTAAGGCCTCAAAACTTATCGTTTTTACAGGGCTCTTTGCTGGTATGGCGGTTGCTCTGCCATAGTATAGGTGTTTCCTATGCTGGGTAGAGATCTCTTGAACGATCGAAAGGCGATGAAGGTGCGGCGCGGTTGGACCGTAGCCATGGCGCTTTGTTTTGGTTGCGCCTCGGCCTTCGGCGCGACCGGCATCGAGTCGGTGATCCACCAGCCGAACGCCTCCTATCTTTCGAATACTCGGTTCGGTGCGATTCCGGCCATGGAGCTGCGAGAGCGGCTGGTGACCCCCAGCCTGGATGAGCGACTGCCGCAGGATTACAGCGATCGCTTCCGCGACTTCGAGATGCGAGCCAAGTACGGTCTCCTCGATGCCCACGAGGAACGGATCTACGCAAGCCGCAAGAGTGAGTTCGCTGAAGGAATTTTCAACGAGATCAGCATTTATCAGATGCGGGAGCATGGAAAGCGGGTCGTCGAGGCCGCGAAACGCGACCAGTATATTCAGAAGGTCCGCCGGCCGATTGAGCTCGCGGTGTTGATGGCGGCGATCTATTCGGGTGAGCCGGTCAAGTTCAACGTGAATGAGTCGACCCGCGTGACGGCCTTTTCGAACATGCCTTCGCAAAAGGGACAGGTTGCGGTGCAGTCCTCTTGGGTGAACGGGTCGTTTGATTACTCGGCGGGCGCGCCGGCAAAGAGAAGTCCGTACGATCCGGCTCCCTCCGGTCTCGATAAGCAGGAGCGGTACAAGCTCAGTCTGTCGCGTGGATTGCCGGTCTGGGGTATCGGCGCAGGCGTGACGTACGGAAGCACCACGCAGACGATGACGACTTCGCTCAATAAGAGCCTCACGAATCATCTGTCCCTGCAGGTCGATTCCTCGCGACGGATGTCCGGCGAGCTGGACCCGGGCCTCAACGACAAGGCCCTGCAGCTTCAGTATGGCATTCGGTTCTGATTAGACGTCAAACTCCACCAGCGTCGCGCCCGTGCCGCCTTGGCCAGCGCCGCCGTCGCGGTAGTCCTTCACATACGGAAGCTTCGCGAGCAGGGCGCGCGTGCCCTCGCGGAGCGCGCCTGAGCCGAGGCCGTGAACGATCACGACCTCCTTGAGTCCTCCGCTGCGGAAGGCCTGGTCGAGATAGCGTTCGAGCTCCGCCATCGCTTCGTCGTAACGCTGACCACGGATGTCGATCCGCGATTCGGGGACAGGGACCTCGCTCGTGGTTACCGCGCGTTGCTTAGGCTTCGCAGCTCCGGTGGCGGGCTCGATGTCGCTCCAGCCGACGGTGAGCTGCAGGGCCCCCATCGCGACCTTCACTTTTTCACCCTGAATGGAGAGCACGGTCGCGGTGTTCTTCCACTTCGGGAGCCGCACGGTCGCGCCCTCCTGGATCAGGCGACGTTTGTCGGAATGCTCATCGCTCGGGGTTGGGGCCGTCTTCTGAACGTGAACGTGCTGGGCGAGTTCTGGCGCTTCCTCTTCCAACGCGTTCTCGATGCGGCTCCCTGACTCGCTCATGATCTGAACCAGGTGAGCGCGCGCGGACTCCATCTCCTTGCTCTTTCGGGCCTCGTCGATCTTGCGGACGGATGAGCGCGCTTCGTCCTGCGCCGTCTCGATGATGCGACGAAGTTTCTGTCGCGTCTTTTCGAGCATCTCGTTCACCGACGACTGTGTCCGTTCGGTCCATTCTTTCTTCATCCGTTCGGCTTCTTCTTTCAGCCGGACGGCTTCCTTGCGGGCCATCGTCGTTTCGCGTGCGTCGGATTCGAGACGGGCCAACAGATCCTCGAACTGCCGGTGTTCCTGCGTGAGGTACTGGCGGGCGCGACCGAGAACCTCGTTCGGAAGTCCCAGGCGTTCCGCCGTTTCGAGTGCGCGCGAGCGGCCCGGGATGCCGAGCGCGATCCGATAGGTCGGTGTTCGCGATGTCTCATCGAACTCCATGCTCGCGTTCATGATGCGCTTGTCGACCAAGGCGAGAGCTTTGATGTTCGGGTCGTGAGTCGTGGCGACCGTGATGGAGTTGCGTTCCATCAGAGTTTCCAGGAAGGCGCGTCCGATCGCCGCGCCGTAAGCCGAGATCGTCGCCACGCCCGGGCCGTATCCGTCGCGGAATTCAGTTCATCGAGGAGAACGAGGCTGCGTTCGGTGAGCCTTTCCAGAATTTCTTTGAATCGCAGAATATGGCCGGCGAAGCTGGATAGATTGCGCTCGATCGACTGCGGATCGCCAAGGTCCACGAAGATCTCGTCGCAGAACGGGACGACCGGCTGGTCAGTGCCGGGGAAGGAGAAGCCCGTGCGCGCGCAAATCGCCGCGAGGCCGAGCGTTTTCAGAAAGACGGTCTTGCCGCCCGTGTTGGGGCCC
>CAYOWB010000129.1:7277-10529 GCA_964407515.1 uncultured Bacteriovoracaceae bacterium | reverse complement strand
TGCGGACCTTGCGTCCCCGAGGCAGCGTAATGGACTCAGGCACCAGACGATCCAACTGAGAGAGCTGTTCGGGCGGCAGGCGGTAGAGAAGGAACGAAAGGAAGTCCCCTTCGCGAAGGTCATTGAAGGACAGCTTGCCGTCGCAGAACTCACTGAGCGCGGCACGCATCCCCTCCTCGGTGAGTTCAGGAAGCCCCAGTCCCGGGCGTTTCTGCCTGAGAAACTCCATGCGCGCGCGGAGTCCTTCCAGACGTTCAGGATCGCAGAACCGGTGGAAACCTTCTTTGAGCGCCATCTGCGCGAGCATCGCGGAAGCCCGTGCCAGATCATGCGGCGCGGAGCGGGTCTCATCGATCACCAGCTGGTCGTAATAGATCCGCGAAACCGAGTCGACCCGCTGGCGCTGTGAATCCCACAGCATCTCTTCGCCCTCACGGAGCGCATCACCCGGAAGCTCGAGAAGCCAGTCGGACTCTACCGGGCAAACGGCTTTGGCACGGGTGCGCGACTGCGCATGTCCCAGTCCCTTGCGCTCTTCCGCATCCAGCACGACGAAGAACTCACCCCAACTCTGCGAAAGCGATGCAAGGGCGGGGTCATCGATGGAGGTTGTCCCGCCCCCGCAAAGAACGAGTTCCTGTTGATTGGGCCGCTTACGCGCGACGCGATCCGGGTAAGCTGCAAGCACGGCGAAGCGGATTGCGGCGTCCAGCCCTCCACGCTTGACGTTGCCGGTCGCAATTCCGGCCGCAGGGCTTGGCGTACTCCCTGGCGTACTGGGCGGCACGCGGGATGAAGCGCCGCGCGCGAGTGCGCTCTGAATCCGCTCCCTGAGCTTCAAGGCCTGCGGATCGGGCCTGAGCTTCGGATACTCGGCTTCGGGGTCGAGGAAGAACGCGGAGTTTTCGATCCTGCCTTCGCTCGCGAGCGCGGCGATCATGGCGCCTTCCTGAGCGAACCCACGCTCAGCCGCCTCGATCGCAAGACGGGAAACCCGGGGATGCGCGGGCATCTGAACCAGGCGTTCACCCAGCGCGGTGATCGTGCCTTGGGCGTCGAGGGCCCCAAGCCTCTTGAGCAGCTGCTCGGCGGAGTCGATGGATGAATCCGAGGGACCCTCGAACCAATCAAAAGCCGCACAATCCTTCACCCCCATGGCCTTCAGTTCGAGAATCGTCTGGGAGAGATCGGCGCGGGAGATCTCCGGAACCTCAAAGGGCGCACGACCATCGAAGTCGCCTCGGGAGTAGAGACGAAAACACCGGCCCGGCGCGGTACGGCCAGCGCGGCCAGCGCGTTGAGTGGCGGATGCTTTGCTGATTGGCCGCGTTCGGAGAGCCGGGAGTCCGGACCACCAGGAGTAGCTCGCGACGCGGGCGAAGCCACTGTCGATCACGGTGGTGACCCCTTCGATCGTGAGCGATGTCTCAGCGACGTTCGTCGATAGGATTACCTTCGGCTGCTTGGCGCGCTTGACGGCACGATCCTGCTCCTCGCGGGTGAGTTCCCCGTGCAGAGGGACGACGAGAAGTCCCAGTTCCTGAGAGAGTGGCTGAAGCGCTTCGGCTGCACGGCGGATCTCGGCCATGCCCGGGAGGAACACCAGGGTGTCGCCGGGACGGGGGCCCCTTCCAGCACCACCACTTCCAGCGCTGGAAGTGAGACCGCCCGATGCGGCGTAGGCAGCCCTCACCGCATCGCGAACGGCCAGCTCCAGATACCGATCAGGACTCTTGGGCAGATACTCGATGGCGACCTCGAACATCCGGCCTTCGACCGAGATGACGGGGGCGTCGCCCGCGGGCCCCTTGAGGTACGTCGCGACCGCCGCCGTATCCAAAGTCGCGGACATCACGACCAGGCGCAGGTCTGGACGGGAGGTCTTCTGCAGGCGACGCAGAAACGCGAGAGCGACGTCGCCGTGCAGATGCCGTTCATGGAACTCATCGAGAATGACCGCGGCGACGCTCTTCAGCTCCGGATCCCCGAGCAACCGCCGCATGAGCATCCCTTCGGTCAGGAAGCGAAGACGGGTTGCGGAACCTCCCACGTTCTCAAAACGAAATTGATATCCGACAGTTCGACCGATTTCTTCACCTAACTCCTCAGAGACGCGATAAGCCGCCATCTTGGCGGCAAGCCTCCGCGGTTCAAGAACGAGGATCTCCCGGCGGCGTGGATCGGCATGAGCGAAGGAGGCTCGGAGCAGAGCCGGCGGAACTCGCGTGGTCTTCCCTGCTCCGGGCGCGGCCTGAAGGACCAGGCAGGGGGTCTTCTCTAGCGACGCCACAATGGCCGGCAGCTGGCGATCGATGGGAAGCTCAATCGGATTCTGAGAAGAGTGCGCGCGTGGAGGCGGAATGCGGTCTTTCATGGGAGCTCAGAGGGAGTCTCTCATAAGCCAGGGGCCAAGCCAAAGAGTTAAGAACCCGGCGCTGAAGCGAGCCATTGCGTCGTTGGGAAGCAACCGTCACAGCTGGGCTGTACCGCCCGAAACTGTACACGGCGTTCTAAATTGCCCCTTACAGCTCCGCTGTACCGCCCGAAACTGTACACGGCGTTCTAAATTGCCCCTCACAGCTCAGCTGTGACGCCCAAAACTGTACATGGCGTTCAAATTTACCCCTCACAGCTCAGCTGTACCGCCCAAAACTGTACACGATGTTCAAAATTACCCATCACAGCTCAGCTGTGACGCCCAAAACTGTACATATCAGCCAAAGACGCTCACTCCGCCAGCGAAGTTCCGAAATCCCGAGCCGCCAGGCGTCCAAGGCGCACCCTCCACACCCTCCACACCCTCCACACCCTCCTCACTCCGCCTCACTCCGCCTCTGGCAGCGCCACTCATTTTGTCAAAATCAAAACCCCCGCCGGAAGAACCTTCCGACGGGGGTCAAATCATTCAACCACTTCTGGGCTGACTCTGTGTCGTGCGGCAGCTCCGATCTCAACCGGGCGTCACGCCCAGGCATCCACCGGCTGCCCTCCGCCGATCTACTTCTTGGCCTTGGCGGCCGCAGCCGACTCAAGAACCGTCATGCGGCTGATACGCATGCCGTAGAACGACCGAATCACGAAGAAAAAGCCCACGAGGAGCAGGACCGCGCCGATGTAGAACGCGGTTTCCTTGGCCGATGCCGCGATTTCCACCGCGAGCAGACCGAAGAGCGTCGTGAACTTGATGATCGGATTCAAGGCGACGGACGAAGTATCCTTGAAGGGATCGCCGACGGTGTCGCCGACGACGGT
>CAYOWB010000129.1:0-7247 GCA_964407515.1 uncultured Bacteriovoracaceae bacterium | reverse complement strand
AGATCCACTTCGACCCCCTTCTTGGCGTTATCCCAGGCACCGCGGGTATTGGCCATGAACATCGCCTGGAACAGACCGAAGGCCGCGATCGAGATCAGGTAGCTCGCGAAGAACGTCGCATCGAAGCAAGCGAACGCCAGCGTGAACGAGAAGATCACGCCGAAGATGTTCAACATGCCCGCCTGCGCGTACTGCGTGCAGATCTTGACCACTTCCTTCGAGTCCTCGACCGAAGCGCTCTTCGCCGAATCCAGATGGATGTGGCGCTTGATGTACTCGACCGCGCGATAAGCGCCGGTCGAGACAGCCTGGATCGAAGCTCCGGTGAACCAGTAGATCACCGCGCCGCCCGTGATGATACCGAGCAACACGCGAGGATCGAGCAGGTCCAGCTTCAGCTCCATGAGCAGGATGATCGAGAAGATCATCGTCGTGGCGCCAATCACGGCCGTACCGATCAACACCGGCTTGGCCGTAGCCTTGAAGGTGTTACCGGCCGAGTCATTGGCTTCGAGCAAGTACTTACCTCTCTCGAAGTCCGGCTTGAAGCCGAAGTGTCTTTCCACTTCAGCGTGAGCCGAGGTGTTGGACTCGATCTGAGACAGTTCGAACACCGACTGCGCGTTATCCGTCACCGGACCGTAGCTGTCGACGGCGATCGTCACGGGGCCCATTCCGAGGAAGCCGAACGCGACCAAGCCGAAGGCGAACACCGTCGGATAGATCATGTAGGGATCCAGGCCCGTCTTGCTGGTCAGGAATGCGATCAGCATCAGACCGACGAGCGCCATGCCCTTCCAGAAGGCGGAGAAATTACCGGCAACCAGACCGGACAAGATCGTCAGAGAAGCACCGCCCTCACGCGAAGCCGAAACGATTTCGGCGACGTGCCGGGACTTCGCCGAGGTGAAGACCTTGGTCAGTTCCGGAATCAAAGCAGCGGCCAACGTGCCGCAGCTGATGATCGTCGCGAGCTGCCACCAGAGCGACTCGCCCATGTCACTGATCATGACATAGCTGACGCCGTAGGTGACGGCGATCGACACGAGCGACGTGATCCAGACGAGGCTGGTCAGCGGCGCTTCGAAGTCGAACTCCTTGGCGTTTCCGAAGCGGAACTTCGAGATCACGCTGTTCACCCAGTACGAACCGATAGAGGTGAGAATCATGAGCACGCGCATTACGAAGATCCAGACGATGAGCTTCGCCTGGATGTCCGCGCCGTTCGGGCCGAGAGCATGCTTGCCATCGGCGCCGACCACCATGCCGCCGGCGAGAACCAGGAACGTGATGAGGGCCACGCCCGTCACGCCGTAGGTTTCGAAACCGTCAGCCGTCGGGCCGACCGAGTCACCGGCGTTATCACCCGTACAGTCAGCGATGACGCCGGGGTTACGCGCGTCGTCTTCCTTGATGTTGAAGACGATCTTCATGAGGTCCGAACCGATGTCGGCGATCTTCGTGAAGATACCGCCCGCGATACGAAGGGCCGAAGCTCCCAAGCTTTCGCCGATGGCGAAACCGATGAAGCAGGCACCCGCGCTCTCGCGAGGCATGTAGAGCAGGATGAAGATCATCATGATGAGTTCGACGCAGATCAGGAGCACCCCGATCGACATACCCGAGCGCAGCGGAATTCCCATCACCGGATAGGCCTTACCCGCCAACGAAGCGAAGGCGGTGCGGCTGTTCGCGTAATTGTTGATGCGAATGCCGAACCAGGCCACGCCGAACGATCCCAGGATACCGAGGATCGACCAGAGGAGAATCAGCAACACGCGGGAAAGTTCCATGTGCTGCAAGAACAGGAAGTAATAGAAGATCGCCGCGCCGATGAAAACCTCGAGCAGAATCAGCAGTTTTCCCTGCTGCAGCAAGTAAGTCTTGCAGGTCTCATAAATCAGGTGCGAGATATCCAGCAGTGACTTATGCGCCGGAAGGCGCTTGATCCGCCAGAACTCGAACACGCCGAACGCCATCCCCAACAGGGAGACAAGCATGCCGAGCTTGAGGAGCGTCGTACCAGCGACTTGCGATCCAAAGATATTATAGACGGTGTGCAGTTCAGGGAGCACCAGATCAGCCTCACTGGCGGAGGCGACCATGGGGAATCCCATCATCAATAGCGAGAAGAAACAAATACGGAGCAGCGGGTGCATCGTGAGTTCCTTTTTCAAATTTTCTTTAATAATGCCAACTAGATATCAGGGTAATGTCGACTTATCGGCACGTCAACGCGTATAAGTTAGGATTCATTGAATTTTCACATTGAATGCGGCGGAAAACCGTCAAAAATATGGCACCCCAGAAAGACAAGATAGAGGCTACGGGACCTCGACGACGCAGCGGAACCCCGCCAGCAATGCGGAACCACCAGACGAGTACTCGATGCTCATGCTGAAACGCCCGGCTGCAATCCCGTCCTGCCAACTCCCTCCACTCAGGACACCCCGAGTGCTGGCCGCGCCGTTACTCAACGACATACGCAACTCGTCTGAATGGAACCGGGCGGGATCGAACCAGCCCGCCTCCACCCCGACCGGGAGCGCATCATGAACAGTCGATACGTCCGCACCGACCACGGGAACGCCGAAAGGAATCAGGATTCCGGGCTGCACTGAGAACTGCAACGTCGACAGCGCGGAGCCGCCGGGCCCGGTCACACCATCAAAGGAAAAGCCGTACCAAGACGGCCGCGCTCCCCCGACATTATAGCCCACAGTGCACTGATACAGGCTGGCCGGACAGTCCAGACGATCCGAAGCCCACTCCCAGACGTTTCCGACCAGGTTCGAAACCAGGTAACGAGAACGGCAATTCTGAGTATAGAGGGAACCCGATACGAGCGAGTAGATCCCGGAGGCCCCCTCCCCGGCAAGATCGAGGCTCCCATTAGGGACACCATTCGCGGACGACGTATTGCATCCCCCGTTCGTATGAAGCGCCGCACCGGATTCGTAGAGCGAGATACTCGCCGGAGTCATATCCGGACGCCAGGCGGAGGCAATCACCTGCTCCTGACGAGTCGGCAGCCGCAGAGGCCCAAAAGAAGTGAACTGCGACTGACACATGGACCAGGCCTTGGCCTGATCCACATGAACCAAGGGCGGCAACCCCGCCACATTGGAGTTCATCGTCACGAGCTGCCCCGAGGCGGAAACAGATGAGGCCTCAGCCCAGGTTGCCATCGTATCCTTCAAACGGCATTTACCGTCGGTCGTGCTGTAGTGAACTTCGCCCAGCACTCCCGAACCCGCGGCGGGAAACGTGGAGCTGAAGCACCCCGCCCCTCCGCAATCGCTCGCGCTGTAACCACAGCCGCGTTCGAAGCGATCCACGACGAAGGAATACCCGATGTCGAAGTACCCATCGACGTTTCCGATACCCCGGTAGGGGCAACGGTAGTTCATCATGGGGTCGCTGAAGCGCCCCATCTGGTTGCAGACTTCAAGATTGGCCATCCAGCGATGAACGAGAACCATGTTAGAGGGAGGAACCGTCACTGCCAACTCGGAGAACGGCTGAGGGGTATCCACCGCAATCCCGTTCACCAGCGGGCGGACAACGTAGTAATACGTCATCCCCGGAGTCACTGCCGAGTCGACGAAGAGCGGATCCGTCGTGCCGATCCCGCTTGCGGTCGGTGCCGACCAGTCCTGTCCTTTCGGAAAATTCGCGCGGTAAACGTTGTAGCCGGAGATCGGCCCGTCGGAAGACTCCATTGGAAGCCAACGGAATCTCACTTCGGCAGATACGAACGGCATGGGGTCGCCGGTCCGATAAACCGGTCCTTGCGCGGTCACCCCTGCCCAACCCCGGTGCTTCGCCGGCGGTGCCGCCCTCAGCTCGATCAGCGAAGGGGTCCCCTCACCCACGACGAGACATCCCGCCGAAGGCAGAAGCAGACTCAACGCCATGCTCATGAGAAGACCTCTCCTGCTCACGTGCCGCATCCTTCTCTAATTCTAGCATCATGCCGGAATAGCGGACCGGAAACCTGCGCCATTTTTCCGTCATTTCTTTTGAGGGGTTCGCGGGGTTAAAATTGACACATGGACAAACTCAAGAGGCTTCAGCTGATTCAGCGTTCGCTGGGTCTGCGCCACAAGCTCAAAGTTCACGAAAGCATGAAACAACCGGAGACGCATGAGGACGTCGCAGTCATGCTCATCACCAAATGGGAGTACGAAGACGAGCTTCGGGCAATCGAGGAAATACTCGCCGAAACGCGCCAGGAAAACGTCCAGAAAAAGAAAGCCGTGCTGCTCAAGGCCCCGGTCGAGCTGCCCGCCCCGGTCGAAGTCTCGGACGAGAACACCGAGATTGAGGACAAATCTCAGTCGCCGGCCCGCAAGAAGTCCCGCCGATAATCAGGACTCGCGGCTGAACCAGCTTCGGACATCGCGTTCGAAGCCGATGCCATACATGAAATTGTAAACCGCCTTCTTCAGACCCTCGCCCAACCGGTCGTGATCGACGCCCGTCGCGTCCTCAAAACGCAGATCGTTCCGGGCGAAGGTGCATTCCTCGGCCTTCGGCCCCAGGATGCGGATTCCGTACTTCTCGGGATTCTTTCCGACGAGACTGTGCGCGGTGACGGAGAAGCGATGCCAGTAGGCCGACTGCAACATGCCTTCGGAAAATAACTCGCGCACGTTCTTGAGCGCCTCGATGGTTTCCTTCTTCGTCTGCGTGGGAAGGCCGTAGATGAGATACGCGTGCACGAGAATACCTTCATCGCGGAAGACGCTCATCACCTGCCGTGCCTGCTCGACGGTGAACCCCTTGTCCATCAGCTTCAGCAGACGGTCTTGCGCTCCCTCGAGCCCCGCCGTCACGCCGATGCAACCCGAGCGGGCGAGCAGCCTGACGAGTTCCGGCGTGAAGGCGCGATCGAAGCGCACATTGCCCCACCAGGTCACCACAAGTCCGCGCTCCAGAATCTTCTGGGCGACCGACCTGAGTAGCGCGGGCGGCGCCGCCTCATCCACGAAATGGAAACCGCTTTGTCCGGTTTCCTTCATGATCTTCTCCATCCGGTCGACGATCACGTCGGGCTCGGCGAGGTCGTAACAGCGGATGTAATCCAAGGTCACATCACAGAACGCACAACGCTTCCAGTAACAGCCCTGTGCGAGCATGATCTTGTTCCAACGGCCATCGGACCAGATGCGGTGCATGGGATTCAGCATCTCAAGCATCGACAGATAACGATCGAGTGGCAGCCCGTCAAAGACCGGAGTACCGGTCTCGTTCAGCTTGAAGTCCGGCTCCCCCGCCTGCTTGCGGAACACGACCTTTCCGCCGTCCCGAACGAAGGTCCGAGTGAGAGCCTCGTGTGAGCGCTTGCCCTGGAGATGCTCCACGATATTGAGAAGCGGACGCGGGCCGGCGTCGAGGCAAATGTAATCGAAGTAATCGAACACCCTCGGGTCAGAGAGAGCACGAAGCTCAGTGCTCACGTAGCCACCCCCTAGAATGGTCTTCACCTCGGGCGCATAGCGCCGCAGTGTCTTAGCGATCCGGAAGGCCGCATACACCGTCCCCGGAAACGGAACTGAAATGGCCACGGCCATGGGCCGTCCGGCAACTTTGAAGCGCTCATACTTCTCACGCGCGAGCTCCTCCACCATCCGATCCAAGGGAGTGGAGACGCTGCCCTCAAGCGCGAGGCGTAACGGCTCGAACGAAGGCGCGCTGGCTGCCAGCTTCTCGGCATAACGGGCGAACTCGTAGCGGCCGTCAATGCGATCGCGAATCAAGTCGGCCAGATCATCGAGATACAAGCTCGCCAGGTACTTCGCGAAGTCCTGCGTCCCCATCGCGCCAAAGGCCCAGTCCATGCTGCCATCGCCGAGATTCGACAACTCATCCAGCGCGGCGAAGCGAGGCCCCTCGGGAAGAAAGGTACGTGAGGCGATCCGATACGCGAGAGTGGGGTCCTTGCCCTGAAGAAAACGAATCACCGCATCACAAGTCGCGAGATACCGCGTCGGGATCTTTGCGAGCTTCTGAGTGGAGACCTGAGCTGACACGCGCTCGAGCCCTTCACGCGAGAACAACCGAAGGACTAATTCCAGGGACAGGTCGGCCTGCACGGCGTCGATCCCCTGTTCCCGCAGAAAGCCCGTGAGAAACGGAGTCGCGGCATAAGGGGTATTCACCTGCGTCATGGGCGGGGTCAGCAAAAGGACTCGCATACTCTAGTTTTAGCGCCAGCGGGCCCTGAAAGCTACCTTGCAAAGCCGGCCGCGAGTGGTACTTAGAAACGAGAAGGCTCCCATGGACCGAAACCACGCTCCGTTTCAGAAAAGACACTCCCAACCGAAACGACTCGCCACCCGCGGACGCGCTGCCGGGCGCGGCAATCCCCTCGTTCAGGACGAAGCCCGCTTCCTCGCCGGCTCCCGCACGCGGCTCTCCGAGCTATGCAAGGTGGGAAGGATCGCTCTTGAATTCCTCCACGGCTTCCGGAATCTCCGGAAGATCGGACCGGCCGTCACGCTCTTCGGCTCTGCGCGTTTTCCGGAAACACACCGATACTACCCTCTGGCCCGGGAGGCGGGTGCCGCGATCGCGCGCGAGGGCTTTGCGCTCATCACCGGCGGAGGCCAGGGACTCATGGAAGCCGCGAGTCGCGGCGCACGCGAAAACGGGGGTTACAACCTCGGCTGCTCCATCGTTCTTCCGCACGAACACACCCCGAACCGTTTCCTCGACCGAGTCGTCACCTTCTACTACTTCTTCGTCCGCAAGGTCATGCTCGTGAAGTACTCCTGCGCCTTCGTCATTCTGCCGGGCGGCATGGGGACACTGGACGAGATGACGGAAGCGTTGACGCTGATCCAGACCGGGAAGCTTTACGACTTTCCGGTGATCCTGATGGGCACGGACTACTGGAAGGGCCTGATGGAATGGCTGCGCGGCACGGTGGTTCCGTCCGGGGCGCTCGACGAAGACGATCTCGCCTACGTCACGCTTACGGACGACCCGAACGAAGTCGGCCGCATCATCCGCGAGACCGCCCAAGGCATGGGGCTCAAACTCGTGCGCCTGCGGTCGTCAATCGACTAGAGGGGCCTGTCCGCGCGGAGGGCCAGCCACTCCATGGGCACTCGCGCTGCCCTGTTCACCGAGCAACGGGCCCCGGCTTGGGCACAGCTCATCGTCACGTTCACGGGTGGGACTTTTATGCTCTCCTCGGGGCGCGGCTCCATGCCTTCGTGTTTCGCGCGCAGAGGGACTTT